>NZ_BAABFB010000059.1:0-368099 GCF_039540555.1 Rhodococcus olei
CCACGTCACGACCTCCGCGCCACCGTGCACCGTGCTGCCGTGGCGCAGCAGCTGGGCGATCGACAGCGGACCGTCTTGCATCGTGCTCAACATGAATCGCTCCTCAATTCCGGTGTTCGCGGTCCATTGTGACCTGCCCCACAGAATTGGGTGCGACCGAGGTCCGCCCGGCACGCATCGCGACGGCCGGCCCTCGGCGCGCCACCTGGACTCCGATACCGCGCTGGCATACCTGTAGGCGATGGACTTCATCCAGGAGCGGTTCATCGACCCGGCCAGCAGCGTGCTGTACACGTACGTCCTGATCTACCTGCTGGTCGGCGCCGGGCTGTATTTCACGATCCGCACCCGCGGAGTCCAGTTCCGCAAGTTCGGGGCCATGATCCGGCAACTGGGGGCCGCACGCGGCGACGCCGAGGGCGGGATCTCGTCGTTCCAGGCGTTCTGCGTCGGCCTGGCGTCCCGGGTCGGGACGGGCAACATCGCCGGGGTGGCGATCGCCCTGACCCTCGGCGGTCCGGGCTCGATCTTCTGGGTGTGGTGTGTCGCGCTGGTCGGGATGGCCACCGCGATGGTCGAGGCAACCCTGGCGCAGATGTTCAAGGTGCGCGGACCGGACGGTGCGTTCCGCGGCGGGCCCGCCTACTACATCCAGCGTGGGCTCGGCTCCCACGCGGGCGGAGTGCTGTTCGCGGTGCTGCTCGTCGGAACCTTCGGGATCGCGTTCAACATGGTGCAGGCCAACACGATCGCCGACGTGCTGGCACAGGCGCACACCGTCGACCAGAAGTGGACCGCAGTCGTGCTGATGATCCTCGCGGCACCGGTCCTGTTCGGTGGCATCCGGCGCGTCGCCCGGGTCGCGGAGGTGGTTCTGCCGATCATGGCCGCTGCCTACGCCCTGCTGGCGATGGTGATCATCGTCATGAACATCACCCGCGTCCCCGAGGTCGTCGGCATGATCGTCGGCGGCGCTTTCGGTATCGGCGAGGCGGCCGCGGGCATCGCCGGCGGTGTCACGGCGGCGCTGCTCAACGGCGTCAAACGCGGGCTGTTCTCGAACGAGGCCGGCATGGGCAGCGCCCCGAACACGGCCGCGACCGCGACCGTGTCGCACCCGGTGAAACAGGGGTTCGTCCAGTCGCTCGGGGTGTTCGTCGACACGATGGTGGTGTGCACGGCGACGGCGATGATCATCCTGATGGCGGGTCCGGACGTGTACGACCCCGGTGCCACCTCCTCGGCGGTCGGTGCGTCGTTGACGCAGGCCGCCGTCGAGCACGAGCTGGGCTCGTGGTCGGTGTGGCTGATGACGGTGCTGGTGTTCGTGTTCGCGTTCTCCTCGGTGCTCGGCAACTACTCGTATGCCGAGGTGAACATGACGTTCCTCGGCGCTCGGCCGGGCGCCCTGACGGTGTTCCGTGTCGTTGTCCTCGCGTCGGTCGGGATCGGTTCCGTGCTGGCCCTGTCCGCGGTGTGGGCTCTCGCGGACGTCGCGATGGCACTGATGGCGATCACCAACCTGGTGGCGATCGTGCTGCTCGGCCGCTGGGCGTTCGGAGCGCTACGCGACTACGAGCGGCAGCGGCAGGCCGGGCGCGACCCCGTGTTCACGGACCGGGACAACCCCGACCTCCCGGGCGAGCTCGCGGACTCGGTGTGGCACCGTCCCGGGTCGGTCGCGGCCGCCGGCCGAGACCGACCCGCGGGGTGACGCCGGTCAGGGGCTCTCGTGCGCCGTCGTCGGCACCGCTCTCGCGTTCGCGGAGACGAGCGTGCGCGGGCTGAAGCTGCCCTGATCCTGCGGCCGCCGAACGTGACGAGATCCAACCAAACCCGGTCCAATCCTCGATTGCGTTGGCATAGAGACGATTCCGAGCCGTCGAACCCAAGACCCACTCACCGATCGTTGCGCACCTCGCACACGGATGGTGTTCACCGCGTGCCTCGACCGCCTGAGTTGCCCTGGCGGAGCGGCTCACCGAGAGGATCGCCGTAAAGGCCCGCGACAGGATCCGCCGGGGCGGCCAGATGGGTCGGAGCACGCACCCGATTGGCAATGGGTGCGCGCCCCGACCCTGGCTCGTACGCATTCTCTCAGCCGGTCACCGCTGCCGGCGAACAACAGTGGCGACCGACCGAGAGAATCCGTGTCTACCGGCCGTGTTACGCGGCCGAGGCTGCGCCCGCGAGCGCCAGCAGGCCGACGGCTGCGCCGATGCCGGCGACGACTCCCCCGATTCCGCCGATCCACCCGGCTGCGCTGCCCATCGTCTCGAGGTCTGCGGCTGACGATCCCATTGTGTAACTCCTTGGATTTGTTGGTGATTCACTGCTCTGCATGCGGTTGTGGAGGTGAAGCTGTCGACTCCTGGCAGGCTCCTTCCGTTGGGCCCAAATCGCCGGTCTGCTCGGCGAAGGCGGGCGGGCGTGGCGGCGGGTGGCGCTCGCGCCCTTCCGCCACGTCGCGGACAGGTCGTCGAATCCGGGTCAGGTGAGTGCCTCGAGCTCGGTGACCTGCTCGGCCTTCCGCGGAAGCGCGAGCGCGGCAGCGGCTGCGATTGCCGCGGCACCGGCAGCGATCAGGAATCCGATCGTCATGCCCTCGTCCGTGTAGAACGCCGCCCCCTCGACAACGGTGGCGATGCGAGAGTTGAGCACCGAGAACGCGATGACGGGCAGTACAGCCGGCAGGACGTTCTGCGCGACCGAGGTGACCGCGCCTGTGGTGGCCTGCAACGCCTGCGGAACCGCGGCGAGCAGCAGGTTGGGTGCGGACGCGTAGCCGATTCCGCCCCCGAGGCCGACCAGGGCGGAGAAGATGATCACCTGTGGCTTGGACTCGTGGCTGAACGCAGTCAGCGCACAGGCAACGGCCATGATGACCAGACCGGTGATCATCAGTGCGCGAGGTCCGATTCGAGCGACCAGGGCGCCAACCAGAAATCCTCCCGCGACCGTGGCGGCACCGAGGGGTGCCTGGAAGATGGCGAAACCTTCCGCGCTCACGCCGAACCCGTAGCCGAGTCCGAGGATTGCCGGTGTCATGCACATGAACGGCAGCAGGATCGTGAACACCGCACTGACCGCGTAGCAGAGGCCACTGACCAGCGAGGTCATGGCGACCGGCCGGTTGGCAACGATCCGGAGGTCGATCAACGGTTCACGGATGACACGAGCCGACACCACCCAGGCTGCGAACAGCGCGGTCCCACCGATCAGGTAAGCAAGGGTGCTCGGTGCGGTCCAGCCCCAGTCGGGTCCGAAGCTCACGCCGATCAGCACTCCGGCGATGCCGGCTCCGAGGAGGACCGCGCCGACGAGGTCGATCTTCGACCGCAGCCTGACCGGCGACTCGTCGGTCGTCATGAAGATCAGCGGCCCGAGAACGCCGAGGCAGATCAGGGTGAACCAGAACACGCTGCGGAACCCGAAGTTGTCGATCAGCCACCCGGTGAGGAACGGTGCCGGGATCGCAACCAGGCCCATGCCGCTGATCGCGATGCTCACCGACATCGCGACGGTTCGCGGGGGAAACACGTCACGGATGAGCGTGTAGACCAGGAACAGGCACGGCCCGAGCATGCCGGTCAGGGCGCGGCCGACGACGAGGACGCCGAAGCTGGGTGCGACGGCCGATGTCAACGCGCCGACAGCGGACAGTGCGACGCACACCATCAGCAGCCTTCTCTTGCCGTGGGTGTCCGCGAGCTTGCCGACGAGCGGAGAGGCCACGGCCCCGAGCAGAAGGAACGCGGTGAGCAGCCACGCGCCCTGGGTGGTCTGATAGTGCGCCGAGATCTGGGGTAGGGCGATCGAGATCATCATGTAGCTGATCGAGAGAAGCTCGAGCAGTAGTGCCATGGAGATCAGGGAGCAGGTCACCTGAAGCGTCCACACCCTGCCGGGAGGGTCGTCCTGGTGATCCGGTGCGGGGACAGTCGAGTCGAAAGTGATCTGAGATGTGTCCATACGAGGTCCTTCCGGGAAGGAGTCAGACCAGCTGCCTGCCTGGATCCAGGGGCATGCTCAGGGAGTGTGACGATCGTGGCGAGAGCCAGGAGAGTGTTCGCGGCCAACGGATTCGGTGCCGGAATCGACGGGAACGCTAGGTCGGACGGGTCCACGACGGACGCCCTGCTCCCGTTGAGTGGGACACTATTCGACGAGCCGGCGATCGGCGATGCCGACACTCGGACATCTCCGACATTCTCTCTCGATCAACTGCAGGACAAGACATTCCGACCCGAGCCCGTGCGGGCGAGGGCGGCGAGCGGACGGCTCCGGTCGACGAACCCATCCGTGTGGAGACATGACTCGACGGGCGGATGCGCGGCATACGCCGCGCATCCGCCCGTGCCGTGAGGACTCAGTGACGGATGTGCCGTGCTTCGACGCCGGCGATGAAGCTGTCGAGTGCCATGACGAAGGTGTGCGGACCCAGGCCTTGGTGCAGGTCCGACAAGAACCTCACCGCCCGTCCGTGTTCGTCCTTGGAGAGCCGACGTTCGACATCGCTGCCCATCTGGCGTCGCCATTCGCCGAGGCCGATACCGGATTTGAGTTCGTCCCCGGGGTTGTCGATTGCGAGCGCCGCCATGCCGAGAGTCAGCCCGGCGACCCCGAAAATCGTTGCATAACAAACGTTTCGATCGAGACCGGCCTGTTCGTACCGTTCGAGCATCGTCTCCAACTGCTCGAGGGAGGCCATGTCCACGCGACGGCGCGGGGTGGACCACACGACGATCAACCAGGGGTGTCGCACGAACGCGTCCCAGTCGCCGAGCGCCATCATCTTCGTCAACTCCTGCCAGGAGTACTTCGGATCGTTCGGCAAGGGATGACGGCCGGTGATGGTGTCCACCATGGCGACGATGAGATCGTCGCGGTCGGCGACGTGCTTGTAGGACGACATGGTGCCCACCCCGAGCGCGGCGGCCACTCGCCTCATCGTGACGGCCTCCAGGCCCTCATCGTCGGCAATGGCAATGCCCGCCTGCGCAATTCGGTCTCGAGACAATGGTTTCTTCATGGGCTGAGTGCAACTTTCTCGCGCGGTGGTGACAGACCCAGAATAGTGGGGTACAGTGTACCCCACTGACAGTGATCAGCGGCACATCACGCCCCATGTAGTGCCCTGGGCCACATTCGTTGTGGCTGCCGCCTCGGGACGCGCGCCCCGACCGGCGGACATCGCCCTGCCCGGGTTTCGCTCACTGTTCCTGGTACTCCACAACTTTCACCGAACGCCGTCACACACTTCACACCAGAACGAGGTGCCTCACCATGAAGCTCGTCATCCTCAGCGCCGGTTCGATCGCCAGTGGCGTGGCCAGGATCCTGGCCCCCACCGGGTGCTACGACGAACTTGTCATCGCCGACATCGACATCGACAAGGCCAGTGCTGTCGCCGAGGAGTTGGGCGGAAAGGCACAGCGGTTCGACGCGTCCGACCCGGCCAGCATCAAGGCCGTGATCACCGGCGCCGACGTCGTGTTCAACGCGGTCGGCCCGTTCTTCAAGTTCGGCATGCCCATCATCCGTGCCGCCATCGAATGTGGTGTCAACTACGTCGACGTCTGCGACGAGTTCGACGTCGCGGAACAGATCGTCCGAGAAGCAGGACTCGACGAGGCCGCGAAGGCCGCCGGCGTGGCAGTCGTGTTCGGCATGGGCTTCGCGCCGGGTGTCACGAGCCTGCTCGGTCGATGGGCGGCAGACCAACTGGACACGGCCCGCAGCATCGACGTGATGATGGCGATCCCGTACATGGTCAACATGGGCGCGACGATCAACGAGCACATGCTGCACTCGATGTCCGGCAACGTCCGGCAGTTCCTGGACGGGGAGGTGCGGTCCGTTCCCGCCTGGGCCGATCCGAAACCCTTCACCCTCCAGGAACCCTTCGGTGTCCGTCACGCCGGATACATGGGGCATCCCGAGGGGATCACGCTCGGCCGCTACGTCCCCGGGCTCCGCAACGCCACCGTCCGTTTCACCTGGTTCGAAGAAGCCGGCAACGACCTGTGGAAGTCGTTCGAGACGCTCGGGCTGACGAATCCCGAGAAGCTCGACGGGCTGCCGATGTCGCCCCGCGAGTTCCTCGCCCGGTACATGGCCACCGAAGCAGGAGAACGTGCGCTCGCCGTGAACCCGGAGGCCCTCCCGGGCACCGCGATGCAGATCGTCGCCGAGGGCGAACTCGACGGCGAGCCGACCCAGGTCATCTTCGAGGCCCACGTGATCTACAGCGAGGACGGCAACGGCGAGGACCCGACCCCCCGGGCGGCGGCGGCCGCGGTACGCGAGATGCTCCAAGGACGAATCACGGCCCGCGGAGTCTTCTCCCCGGAAGCCTGCATCGATCCCGAACCCTTCGTGCTCGGCGTCCTCGAGTCGGCGGGGGTCACGCTGACCAAGCGCGTCGTGACCCTGACCGACGTCCTCTGAGCCGAATCCCCCCAGAGCCGTTGGTGGGCATCACGACCGGTCGACGCCCACCGGCAACCCCCACCCTTGACACACCTCACGAAAGGTCCATCGCGGTGACAACCACCCCCGATGTCCTCGCCCCGGCCACGCTCGGGCCCATCACACTGCGCAACCGCATCATCAAGTCCGCGACGTTCGAAGGCAAGACACCGGACGCGCTGGTCACCGACGAGCTGATCGAGTTCCACCGCAGGCCCGCAGCCGGTGGCGTCGGAATGTCCACCGTCGCCTACTGCGCAGTCGCGCCGGAGGGACGCACCGAGCACGGACAGCTGTGGATGCGGCCGGAGGTGCTGCCCGGTCTGCGTCGACTCACCGATGCGATCCACGCCGAGGGTGCTGCTGCGTCCGCGCAACTCGGACACGCCGGGCCCGTCGCAAACCAGAAGTCGACGGGATTCCCGGCGTTGGCGCCGTCACGCTCGTTCAATCCGTTGAGCATGAAGATGATCCGATCGGCCTCGGCCGACGACATCGCCCGGATCACGGCGGCACACGGCACCGCCGCGAAGCTCGCCGTGGAGGCCGGATTCGACGCCGTGGAGATCCACTTCGGGCACAACTACTTCGCGAGCTCGTTCCTGAGCCCGAAGCTCAACAGGCGCACGGACCAGTTCGGGGGTTCGCTGGCGAACCGCGCGCGGGTGGTGCTCGACACCGCACGCACCGTCCGCAAGGCCGTCGGCGACAAGGTCGCAATCCTCGCCAAACTCAACATGGACGACGGCGTCCCCGGCGGGTTCTGGATCGACGAGGCGATCCAGGTGGCACAGTGGCTCGAGGCCGACAGCGGTCTCGACGCGCTCGAGCTGACGATGGGCAGTTCGCTGCTCAACCCGATGTACCTGTTCAAGGGCGACGCGCCGGTCCGCGAGTTCGCCGCGGCAATGCCCCAGCCGGTCCGCCTCGGTGTCCAGCTGGTCGGCAAGCAGATGCTGCACGCCTACCCGTATCAGGATCTGTTCATGCTCGAGCAGGCCCGTCAGATCCGGGCGGCGGTGAAGATGCCGCTGGTACTGCTCGGCGGCGTCACCGACAAGGCCGGCATGGACACCGCGATGGCGGAGGGATTCGAATTCGTCGCGATGGCCCGGGCGCTGCTCCGCGAACCCGACCTGATCAACCGGATCGCCGAGGACGAGCGCACGAAGTCGCTGTGCATCCACTGCAACAAGTGCATGCCGACGATCTTCTCCGGGGCCCGCTGCGTCCTGGTGGAACGCGCCTACTCGTAAGGGTGCCTGGAACACCGACAGCCCGTCACCCGCACCGGCGTCGTGCCACGGGATTCCAGACCGTAGGCGGGGCCGCACGAACGACGCGTGGGCGCCCGTCTCAACCCGATTGCCCGAAAAGAGGAGTCTTCGTATGCAAGTGGAACGCGAGTTCGATGTCATCGTGGTCGGGGCCGGTCCCCTCGGGGCGGCCACCGCCAGGCACCTGACCGAAGCCGGTGCGGACGTCCTCGTCCTCGGTCCCGACGAACCCACTCGGTTCGACAACCACGAGGGTGTCTGGGCCGGCCACTACGACCAGGGCCGCATGGGGCACGTACTCGAGGTTCCGCTCGTGGCCTCGCTGCTCGCCAACCGCTCGATACGCCGCTTCCCCACGCTGCACGAGGTCACCGGAATCGACTTCGCCCGTCCCACCCATTCGCTGGCGGTCATGCCCGAGGTGATCACCGATCCCGCTCAGGCCGAGTGGTTCGACCGGGATCGGTTGGCAGGCAACGCCGAGGACCTCGGGGTGCGAGCCCAGCGGCTGGACGCGGAGGGCCTGCGCGAACACTACCCGCACCTGAGCTTCGAACCCGGCCATGTCGGGGTGGTGCAGCCCGAGGCGTACATCATCAATCCACGAGAGTTGTTGCGGGCGTTGCTCACCGTGGCCACGCGGGGCGGGGCAACCCTCGTACGCGACGAGGTCACCGAGATCCGGGACGAGCCCGGTGGCCATCGGGTCACCGCACGCTCCGGCCGGTCCTGGCACACTCGGTCCGTCGTCGTCGCGACGGGTGCGGCCACCAATGCCAGCGGACTGCTGTCGCGCCCACTCGCGATGGACACACTCGGCGCCACCGTCGTGCTCGTCGAGGCCCCGGCACCCGACACGGTCGACTTCCCGGCCACGATGTATCTCAAGATCCGCGACGGCCACACCCTGTTCGGTGGAGTGGTCATGCCTCCGGTTCGCTATCCCGACGGACGCTGGTACTTCAAATGCGCGGGCAACAGCCTGCTGGACCATCCCCTGGACACCGCGGACGACATCGCTCGATGGGTGCGAACCGGCGGCAGCCAGAAGGACATCGACGAGGCCCTCGCCGTTCTGTCGGACCTGCTACCCGGACAAGAATTCGGTGCGGCCCACACGCGGCCCTGTCTGGTCTCGGCCAACCACACCGGCCATCCGTACATCGACCGGGTCGGCGACAACCTCGTCGTCGCGGTCGACGGGGATCGCGGCGTCATGGCTGCCGACGAGATCGGGCGCCTGGCCGCCGAACTCGCTGCGACCGGACGGTGGTCCGACAGCATCCCGCACGACCTCGTGCAGGCACGATGGGAAACACCGGTCGGCGCGGTCTGACCCCGAACAGGACCGCCGAATCCGCGACATCCCATCGCTGGTGTCCGCGACATGGAGCCGATTCGATGCGGTGCTCGGCACCGAAGTCTCTCCGGCCGGCGTGCGGGACAGTCCGCCGCCACAGCCTGACACCGGATCAGGCGCGCAGGTCATCCCTTTCGAGATCCTGGTGGGGGGTCCGGAAGGGGTGACCTGCGTTTTGCTGTTCACCAGCAGGTCACTGCGTCGAGCCCCCGCGACGCGAGTTCCCGAACAGGTGGAGCGCGCCCTCGCTCGTGGCCGCGTAGAAGATCGGCAGACACACGAACACGGCCAACGCGATCGCCGGGTACACCAGCGCACCGACCACACCGGCGGAGAGGTAGCCGACGATGCCGATGATCGAACGCCAGCGGTCTGCCGCGAACGTCCCGGGATCGATGTCCGCCTCGACGAGCCGGTCACGGCCTCGGTGAACCGTGGTGTAGAGCAGTAGCCAGGCCGCGCACATCGCGGCCGCGATACCCGCGTACAGGGCAACCGCGGTGCGGGCATCGGCGCTGTTCACGCCGTCGATGAGGGCGTGGGACAGTACCGCCGTGGGGAACGGGATCAACGCCGTGGTGAACAGCAGAGTGAGGTTGGCGAAATGCAACCCACGGTCGACATGCCGTATCCGGGTGAAGGCGGTGTGGTGGTTGAGCCAGATCACCGCCGTGTAGAGGAACGAGGCGAAGAACCCGGCATACGCCGGCCACTGCCGCGCCAGTTCGGACAGCAGCTGACCTTCGCGATGATCGGGGACCTTCAGGTCGAACACGAGGAGTGTCACGGCGACGGCGAAGACGCCGTCGCTGAAGGCTTCCACCCGACCGGTTTCCGACAGATTCACGGGGTGATCGTACGAGCTGATTGCGTGGCCCTCGTGTGTGTGGGCGCGATGGCCGACGATGTGCGCGACTTGCGGCTGCGCTGATCACGACCGCCCGTAGGCCCGCCGCGCGTTGCCGGACCCGATCAGCCCGGCGATCCGGTCGGCGTCGCCGAGAGACCAGGAGCCGTCCTCGATTCCGGCGTCGAGGACCTCGGCGAGGGCGCGGCGGAACCATGCGGCAGCGATCTGGAACAGTTCGGGAATCCCGTACCCGTCGGTGGAGAACAGCACCGAACCGAACGGAGCCAGTTCGAGCAACTCGGCCAGGACCCGGCCGCCGCGACCTCCGACGTTCTGCACCGCGAGTCCGACGTCGACGAAGACGTGGTCGAACACCTGCGCCAGGTACCCCGCGTGCCGATGGAACGGATACGTGTGCAGCAGCATGACCGGCACGTCGAGTCCCGTCGTCGCCCGCAGCAGCGGGGTGAGCAGCAGCGGATCGCACCGCGTCAGCTCGGCGTCGACGTCGCCGTATCCGGTGTGGAACTGGATCGGCAGACCCAGGTCGACGGCAGTCCAGACCAGGAAGCGCGTCAGCGTCTCGTCGGCGAGGCGCCGCGGCGCCCCACGCTCGATCGCGGCCGCCCACCGTCCCGCCGCGGCCGTGACCTCGGCCGCGGCCGGACGCTCGGGTGCGAGGGCGAGGCCGACCCGGTAGGCCGCGATCGACTTGAACGCGACCGCGTCGGTGGCGGCGCGCGCGAGACGGTCGCGGCAGGTGGCGGCGAACTCGGCGGCGGCCGACCCCGTGATTTCCTGCTCGGCCACCGATTCGAGCCGGACGACCTCGCGGGCGGAGGCGTCCGCGAATCCGGCCAGTTCGTCCGGCGAGGTCAGGGTTTCGGCCGAATATCCTGTGTCGACGAAGAATTCGACGATTCCGGTGTCGCGCAGCAGTCGTCGAGCCACCTCCCGCGGCCCCAGTGCGGCGCGGCGGGCCAGGTAGTCGTCCGGTGCCGCACCGGACCGGGAGGTCGAGCAGCGGCGCACACAGCCGGCGGACCGCGACACCGACACGGGTGTCGAACAGGGTGCCGTGCCACGGTCCGGGCGCGTCGGCCTCGCAGAGCAGCGACTCGAACCCGGCGCGGTCGAGGCCGTCCCGCACGACACCGTGACAGTGATGGTCGACCAGATCGATGCCGGCCACCGTCTCCGCGAGCCGAGGGACCATCCCCGCATTCTGCGCCCCGAAGCGGGCGGTGTCAGGCGTACTGCTTGGCGAGCGGGGACGGGAACCGGGGCAGCACCCTGGTGCCACCCAGCCACTCGGACAACGCGGCCGCCTCCGCGTCGAGGGCACGCCGGGCGTCGGCACCGGGGTCCTCGAGCAGGTGCACCACGACCTGCCCGTCCTCGTCCTGCCACCAGCCGCCGACGATGCGCCCGTCCCACCACGCGGTGGGGCCGGCGTTGCCGTTGCTGTCGAACAGCAGTTCCTTGTGCGGACCGAGGAACCAGCCCCGCTCCCGCCATCCCATCGTCGTCGGGTCCAGGGCCGGCAACAGCGCGGCCCATGGCGCCACCGGGTCCACGGTGTCCTGGTCGTCGGCGAGGAGGTATCCGGTGGCCCCGTCCAGGTCCACCTCCACGACGTCCAACGCGGACAGCGCCCGCCGCACGGTCGTCAGCGTCGAACCCATCCACCACGTGATGTCCGCCTCGGTGCCCGGTCCGAATGCGCGCAGCCATTCGGCGACGAGCCAGGCCGCTCCCTCGTCGGCCTTCACCTGCTCGATCGGGGCACCCAGCCAGTTCTCCGTTGTGGCCCACCGATTCCGGGACGCACGCCACGGTCCGTCGTTGGTGGCGCGGACGATGCGACCGGACGCGGACAGGACGGTGAGGACCCTGGGGCCGATCGACACCGGTCCGCCCCAGCTCTTGCCCTCACCGTGGGTGACGGCCCCGGCGAGCAGCGGGAGGGCGTCACGCAGCTCGGTGAACGACGCGGGCTCGCCGCCCGCGAGGGTGTCGACGACCGCGTCGCCGGCGGCACGGAGCCAGGCCTCGCCGTCGGTGAACAGACCCGCCTTCTCCACGTCGCGGATCAGCCGACGACGCTCGGTGTCGGCCACCCGGTTGCTCGCGCCGGCCTGGACGAACGGCAGGGCCTCGCGGGGGAACACGAACAGGGTGCGCCGCATCGCCAGGTGCTTGACCAGCGACCGCTCGTCGTACAGGTCCCGGTCCAGGTCGGCAACGGTCATGCCGTCGACCCGCGCCCGGGCCGACAGGTAGATCGTCGCCGGGTCGGTTCCGTGCAGGCACACCAGGCTGCGTGCCGCGTCGGTCACTGTTGTGGCGCGGGCATCCACCGCGAGGCGGTGGCGGCGGGCCAGTCGGGCGCGGCGTTCGGCGTCGTCCACCGGCCGTGAGCGAGAGGAGGGCACCCGCCCATTGTGCCGGGCCACGCTTCCTGCCGCGGACTCGGCGGCCGAACTCGGGATTCGGGCGGTGGCCGCCGCGCACCGTGGGACCGGCGGGAGTGGGTGCGTCGGCGTTGTCGGGCGGGGTGGGTCAGGTGCGCAGCGTTCTGCTGTCACCCCGGAATTCGGCGACGAGCCGGCCGCCGCACCTCACCGTCACGTCATAGATCCCGTTGCGCCCGAACCGAGCCCGCTCGACGGCCTCGGCGATCAGCACGTCGCCGAGATTCGTGGGTCGCAGGTAACGGATGTCGGCACGGGCACCGACCGCGGACTCGTCGTATCCGTTGCACGCCAGCGCGAACGCGGTGTCGGCGAGGGTGAACACGAGGCCGCCGTGGGTGATCCCGTGCCCGTTCACCATCCACTCGCGTACCTCCATCGCGGCGACCGCACGCCCCGGCGCGAGGTCGCGGATCTCGATGCCCATCGCCCGCGACGCGGTGTCGGCCTCGAACATCTCCCGCGCGATCCGGCACTCGGACGCCGCCGTCGCGCTGTCGCGGGCGCCCTGGTCGCTCCGTGCGAACGTCACGAGCAGCTCCCGACGGACTGCTCCTCCTGCGTGAACATCGTGACGCCACCGGTGGCGAAGTTGCGCACGTCCCTCCCCGCCGCCGTCATCTCCGTCGACGCCAGCCCCGCACTCATGGTGGCCGCGTCGGGAAACTCGAGCCGGGCCACCATGTGGTACCGGGGCTCGCCGCCGCCGAGGGCCGCGCACCGGCCCCACGTGAGCCGGGACAGGCCGGGGACGGCCCGCGCCAACGGGAGGTGCACGTCGCGGTAGTACGCCTCGAACGCGTCCGGGTCCTCGGGCCGGCCGTAACAGACCACGACCACGGCGGTCATCGCGCCGCTCCCGTCTCGGCGTCGCCCTTGGCGACGAGGGTGAGCACGTCGTACGTCGCGACCGCGGCACCGTTCTGGTTCGTCACGACGGCGTCCCAGCGGACCTCCCCGTAGTCGGCGCTGCTGCGCGGGGTGATCTGCTTGGCGGTGAGCGTGACGGTGAGGCTGTCGTCGGCCTTGACCGGGGTGAGGAACCGCAGGCCGTCGACGCCGAAGTTCGCGAGCACCGGACCCGGGTTCGGTTCGACGAACAGTCCGGCCGCGAGCGAGACGACCAGGTAGCCGTGCGCGACGATGCCACCGAACAGCGGGTTGGCGGCGGCCGCCTCGGGGTCGGTGTGGGCGTAGAAGGTGTCGCCGGTGAACTCGGCGAAGTGGTCGATGTCGGCGCGGGTGACCTGTCGCGGACCGCCGACGACGGTGTCACCGATCCGCAGTTGCGCGAGGTTCTTCCGGAATGGGTGGACGCCGTCGTCGAAGCGCTGCGCACCGGCGACCCACCGGTTGCCGATCGCGGTGAGGACGTCGGGGGTGCCCTGGATCGCGGTCCGCTGCATGTGGTGCAGGACGCCGCGGATGCCGCCGAGCTCCTCGCCGCCGCCGGCCCGGCCGGGACCGCCGTGCACGAGCACCGGGAGCGGGGATCCGTGTCCGGTCGACTCCTTCGCGTCCTCCCGGTCGAGGACGAGGATCCGGCCGTGGAACGGGGCGACACCGAGCACGATCTTCCGGGCGAGACCCGGGTCGCGGGTGACCAGCGAGGCGACCAGGCTGCCCTTGCCGCGGGCGACGAGCTCGATCACCTCGTCGGTGGAGTCGTAGCCGATCACGGTGCTGACCGGACCGAACGCCTCGATCTCGTGGGGCTCGACGGCGTCCTTGTCGTCGCAGCGCAGCAGGATCGGCGGCAGGAAGGCGCCGGTCCGACGGTCCGCGCCGACCACCTCGAAGTCGTCCGGGTCGCCGACCACGATGCGGGCCGACTTCTGCAGGCCGCGCAGGGACTTGAGGACCTCGTCACGCTGTTCGAGGCTCGCGAGAGCACCCATCGTGACGCCCTCGGCGGCGGGATCACCGACGACGACCCGGCCCAGCCGCTCCCCCACCGCGGCGACGACGTCGTCGACGAGCGCGGTGGGCACGAAGGCGCGCCGGATCGCGGTGCACTTCTGGCCCGCCTTCACGGTCATCTCGGCGACGAGTTGCTTGACGTAGAGGTCGAATTCGTCGGTGCCGGGCACCGCGTCGACGCCGAGGATCGAGGCGTTGAGCGAGTCGGCCTCGGCGGTGAAGTGCACGCCCGCACCGACGACGTTCGGGTGCGCGCGGAGGGTGGCGGCGGTGTCCGCGGATCCGGTGAACGCCACCGAGTCCTGGCCGCCGAGGTGGTCGAGCAGCCCGCGGGCGCTACCGCACAGCAGCTGCACCGAACCCTCGGGCAGCAGACCCGACTCGATGATCCGGCGGAACACCAGTTCGGTGAGGTACGCGGTCTGGCTGGCCGGCTTCACGATGCTCGGGACACCGGCGATGAACGCCGGCGCCAGCTTCTCCAGGAAGCCCCACACCGGGAAGTTGAACGCGTTGATCTGGACGGCGACGCCACGCCGCGACGTGTACAGGTGCTGACCGAGGAAGGTGCCCTTCTTCCCCAGCACCTCCGGTTCGCCGTCGAGGTGGACGGTGTCGTTGGGCAGCTCGCGCCGGGCCTTGCTCGCGTAGCTGAGCAGAGTGCCGATGCCGCCGTCGATGTCGACGGCCGAGTCCCGGGTCGTGGCGCCGGTCGCGGTCGACAGCGCGTAGAACTCGGCCTTGCCGGCCATCAGCGTCAACGCCACCGCCTTCAGCGCCAGGGCCCGTTCGTGGAAGGTGAGCTCGGCGAGCGCGGGCCCCCCGACCTCGCGGGCGTGGGTGACCATCTCGGCGAGATCGAGCCCGGTCGAGGAGATCCGGGCGACCTCGTGGCCGTCCGTCGCCGAGAGCAGCGGGGTGCCCTGATCGGGCGCGCTGTACCAGCGTCCGGCGACGTAGCTTTCCAACAACTTGCTCACGACGACTCCAATTCACCGTACGTTCGGTCGGTAATTAGCATCGTCACGTCACCGGGAGGATGTCAAGGGTCGGCGGCCCTCAGCCCTCCCGGCGGAGTCCGTCGAAGGTCAGCTCGACCACCGCGTCCGCGAGCTCGCGAACCGACTCGCCGGAACGCGGGCGGTACCACTCGATCAGCGAGTTGACCATGCCGAACACCAGCCGGCTCGTCAGCGCGGGGTCGATGCCGGGCCGCAGGTCACCCTCCTTCGCGGCCTCCACCACGAGCATGCTGACGAAGTCGTCGAACTCGCGCCTGCGCGCCAACGCGGCCCGCTCGACCTTGGTGTTCCCGCGGACCCGGAGCAGGAGGGTGACGTACGGGAGCTCGGCGACCAGCACCTCGACGCTGCGCCGCACCAGGTACTCGAGCCGTTCGAGGTAGGGACCACTGGTCGCCCCGGCCTCCGTGGTGACCGCGAACAGCGCGTTCAGGGCACGGGCGAGGGCCAGGTCCAGCAGCTCCTCCTTGCCCGAGACATGGTGGTAGATGGACGACTTGGTGATCCCGAGCTTCTGCGCGAGCGCTTCCATGCTGGTGCCGTCGTAACCCCGCTCGTTGAACACCTTCACCGCAACGGCGAGGAGGGAGTCGAGGTCGTATCCGGGCCGGCCCGGCTGCCCGGTCCGCCGCGGTGCACGTGCTGTCGTCATGCCACACATCCTCCCAGCCCCGGCCCGCGGTGTCCCCGATCCCACACCCATCCTTGCCAACCGACCGAAGGTTCGGTAATTATTGAGGCAATTCAGGTGCCGCCGCTTCCGGGGCGGCGACCATGACGGCCGGTGGAGTGTGCGCACGCGCTGGGCGCGCCGGCGGGGACGGCCGCACACTGGTACCGAGACGAGGAACGAAGCGACCATGAGCACGATCCGCATCGACGACCGCGACGACCGGATGATCGTCACCCTCGATCGGCAGGCGCAACGCAACGCGATCAACGCGGCGATGATCGCCGAACTGCACGAGGTGTGCACGGTGCTCGAGCGCACGCCGAAGCCGCTGCTGCTGACCGGCGCGGGTGACCACTTCGCCGGCGGAGCCGACATCGCGGAACTGCGCGACCGCGGACGCGACGAGGCCTTCGCCGGCATCAACCGCACGCTCTTCGACCGGATCGGCCGGCTGCCGATGCCCACCGTCGCCGCGGTCAGCGGCTACGCGCTCGGTGGCGGAGCCGAACTGTCCTACGCGTGCGACATCCGGATCGCGACCGAGACCGCGGTCTTCGGCAACCCGGAACCCGGCCTGGGGATCATGGCCGCGGCCGGCGCCAGCTATCGACTGCCCGAACTCGTCGGGAAGTCCGTCGCGAAACAGGTGTTGCTCGCCGGACGGAACCTCGACGCCGAGGCCGCGCTGCGGACCGGTCTCGTCATGGACGTGGTGCCCGCCGGGGCACACGTCGACGCCGCCCACACGGTGATCGACCGCATCGGCCGTTCCTCGCCGCTCGCCCTGCGCCTGACCAAGGTGATCGTCGACGCACCGGGCACACACCCGTTCGCGGACGACATCGCCCAGGCGGTGCTGTTCGAGAGCAGCGACAAGCACGCCCGGATGACCGCGTTCCTCGACAGAACATGACACACACGAGACGACGGAGACACCCATGACCCAGCCAGATCCCTCCCGGACCGTCCCCGACGCGGCCGTGCCCGCACGTGTCGGGGTCGTCGGCGGCGGCCGCATGGGCGCCGGGATCGCCCAGGTCTTCGCGACCCTCGGCTCCGCCGTCACCATCGCCGAGACCGGGGACCGGCAGGCGGCCCTGACCCGGGTGTCCGACGGCCTCGCGCGCGCCCACGAACGCGGCAGTCTGGGCGGCGCCGACCCGGCGGCCGTTCTCGGCCGGGTGTCGACGGTCGCCGCCCCGGACGAGCTGCCTGCCGCGCTGGACCTCGTCGTCGAGGCCGTCCCCGAGTTCGTGGACCTCAAGCTCGCCGTCCTGACCTCGGTGGAGAAGACCGTCGACGCCGGCACCGTGATCGCGAGCAACACCAGCTCGATCTCGATTGCCGAACTCGGTGCGGCACTGAACGATCCGACCCGACTGATCGGCATGCACTTCTTCAACCCGGTACCCGCGTCCGCACTCGTCGAGATCGTCCGGGCGCCGGCCACCGCCGCCGCGGTGCTCGACCGGGTGCGCGGCTGGGTGGCGGGCCTCGGCAAGACCGAGGTGCTCGTCAACGACTCCCCCGGTTTCGCGACCAGCCGGCTCGGCGTGTGCCTGGGGCTCGAGGCGATCCGGATGCTCGAGGAGGGTGTCGCCGACGCCGAGTCCATCGATCGCGCCATGGAGCTGGGCTACCGGCACCCGATGGGCCCGCTGCGTTCCACGGACCTGGTCGGACTCGACGTCCGGCTGGCGATCGCCGAACACCTCGAGCGCACACTCGGGCCGCGATTCGCGCCGCCCGCTCTGCTCCGCGAGAAGGTCGCCCGCGGCGAACTCGGCCGCAAGACCGGCCGCGGGTTCTTCGACTGGACATAGGAGGACGGACACGTGAACAGCACCGACACAACCGATTCCACCGTCACCGTGACCGTGGACGCGGGGTTGGCGACGATCACCCTGCACCGCGTCGGCGCCTCGAACGCGCTCGACGTCGCCACCAAGACCGCACTCCGCGGCGCCGTCCTGGCGGTCGCCGCCGACGACGCGGTGCGCGCGGTGCTCCTCGCGGCCGACGGCCGGCACTTCTGCGTCGGCCAGGACCTCGACGAGCACGTCGCCGGGCTCGACGCCGACCCGGCGCACGCGATGGACACCGTTCGCCTGCACTACAACCCGCTGATCGAGGCGCTGGCCGCGGTCCGGGTGCCGGTGGTGGTCGCGATCAACGGGGCGTGCGTCGGCGCCGGTCTCGGCCTCGCGCTGGCCGGCGACATCCGGGTCGCCGGTGAGAGCGCGACGTTCGCCACCGCGTTCGCCGGCATCGCTCTGGCCGCCGACTCGGGACTGAGCCACACCCTGGTGCGGGCACTGGGCGCGAGCCGCGCCGCCGGGCTGCTGATGCTCGGTGACCGGTTCACCGCGGCGCAGGCACTCGACTGGGGCCTCGTCCACCGGGTCGTGCCCGACGCCGATCTCGCCGAGGCGGCCCGCACCGTGGCGCGTCGCCTCGCGGACGGCCCGACTGCCGCCTACACCCAGGTCAAGGCGCTGGTGTCGGCGTCGGCACCGGGGCTCACGGACGCGCTGGAGCGCGAGCAGCGGGCGCAGGAGGCCCTGGGCGCGACCGCCGATCACCGGAACGCGGTCGACGCGTTCCTCGCCAAGCGCCGGCCGGTGTTCCAGGGCCACTGACCCGTCCCGACGCCCGCCCTTGTGCGGGGCGTCACACCGATGCATACTAATACCGACCGAATATTCGGTAATTGAGGCAGGACAGATGACCGCATCACCCACCGTCGCCGAGCCGGAGCGCTCCTTCGAGGCGGCGATCGCCGCCGACCAGCGGATCGAGCCACGCGACTGGATGCCCGACGGCTACCGCAGGACCCTGATCCGGCAGATCGCCCAGCACGCGCACTCCGAGATCATCGGCATGCAGCCCGAGGGGAACTGGCTGACCCGCTCCCCGTCGCTGCGCCGCAAGGCCATCCTGATGGCGAAGGTGCAGGACGAGGCCGGTCACGGCCTGTACCTGTACTCGGCCACCGAGACGCTCGGCGCCGACCGCGCCGAGCTCACCGGCATGCTCATCGAGGGCAGGCAGAAGTACTCGTCGATCTTCAACTACCCCACCCTCACCTACGCCGACGTCGGCGTCATCGGCTGGCTCGTCGACGGCGCCGCGATCTGCAATCAGGTGCCGCTGTGCCGCAGCTCCTACGGTCCCTACGCGCGGGCGATGATCCGGGTCTGCAAGGAGGAGTCGTTCCACCAGCGGCAGGGATTCGAGCTGCTCGCGACGATGATGCGCGGCACCGCCGAACAGCGGAAGATGGTGCAGGAGGCCGTGAACCGCTGGTGGTGGCCCGCTCTGATGATGTTCGGGCCCCCGGACGACCGGTCCCCCAACTCGGCGCAGTCGATGGCCTGGCGGATCAAGAGGCACACGAATGACGAACTGCGGCAACGGTTCGTCGACATGTCCGTCCCGCAGGCCGAGGCGCTCGGCGTCACGTTCCCGGACCCCGACCTGACGTGGAACGCCGAGCGCGGATCCTACGACTTCGGCGATCCCGACTGGAGCGAGTTCATGCAGGTCATCGGCGGCAACGGCGCCTGCAACGTGGAGCGCATCGCGAACCGCCGGGCCGCCCACGAGAACGGAGCCTGGGTGCGCGAGGCCGCGACGGCCTTCGCCCGCAGGGAGAGCACGAAGGAGAACGCGTGATGAGCGCAGACGAGACCCGCGCCGGCAAGATCCGGGCGGAGTGGCCGCTCTACGAGGTGTTCCTGCGCGGCAAGCGCGGCCTCAACCACGTACACGTCGGGTCGCTGCACGCCGCGGACGGCGAGATGGCCCTGCGACACGCCCGCGACGTGTACACGCGCCGCAACGAGGGCGTGAGCATCTGGGTGGTGCCCTCCGCCTCGATCATCGCGTCCAGCCCGTCGGAGAAGGACCCGTTCTTCGCGCCGAGCGGCGACAAGGTGTACCGCCACCCCACGTTCTACGAGATCCCCGACAACGTTCCCCACATGTGAGGCACCGACGATGATCGACCACGACAACGCCTACGAGGGCCTCGTCGACGAGGACAGCCACGGCCAGTGGGCCTTCGGCACGAGCTTCGACGACCCGCTGGCCGGCGTCGACACCACCGTGCCCGAGGACGTCGACCTCGCGGCGCTGGCCGCGTACTGCCTGATGCTCGGCGACGACTCCCTCGTCAGCGCGCAGCGGCTCACCGAATGGTGCACGCGGGCACCGGAACTCGAGGAGGAGGTCGCGCTCGCCAACATCGGTCTCGACCTGCTGGGACAGGCCCGGCTGTTGCTGGCCCGCGCGGCCGCCGCCGACCCGGCGGTCGTGCCGCACATCTCGGACACCTCGCCGATTCCGGCCGAGGACGCGCTCGCGTTCTTCCGGGACCAGGACGGCTTCCGCAACGTGCGCCTCGCCGAACTCGACAACGGCGACTTCGCGCGCACCGTGGTCCGGCTGCTGGTGTTCGCGACCTGGCGACTGGCGATCTTCGACCGACTGCGCACCTCCCGCGACCCGGTGCTGGCCGCGGTCGCGGTCAAGGGGGTCAAGGAACTCACGTACCACCGCGACTACGCCGCGCGCTGGGTGGTGACCCTCGGCTACGGCACACCGGAGTCGCGGGCCCGCACCGAGGCCGCGCTCACCCAGGTGTGGCCGTTCGTCGACGAGCTGTTCGCACCGACGGCCGAGGAACTGACCCTCGCCGCGTCCGGGGTCGCGGTGGACCCGCGGGACGTTCGAGGCGAGTTCGACGCGGTCCTGCAGCAGGTGCTGCACGCGGCGGAGCTGACCGCGCCGACGGGCCGCACCGTCGGCACCGTCGGCGGCCGAGCCGGGCGCCAGGGCCTGCACACCGAGGCGCTGGGCCTGCTGCTCGCCGAGATGCAGTCCGTGGCGCGGGCCCACCCGGAAGGAGTGTGGTGACGTGTCCACCATCGACGTCGACACGGGCACGGTGACCCGCGCACGCCGCCTCGCGGAGTCCGTCCCCGACCCCGAGATGCCGATGCTCACGCTCGCGGACCTCGGGGTGCTCCGCGAGGTCACCGCGACCGGCGAAGCGGTGGTCGTGACCCTGACCCCGACCTACTCCGGCTGCCCCGCGATGGCGACCATGCGCGACGACGTCGAGCATCGTCTCCGCGACGCCGGATTCACGAACGTCGACGTGCGAACCACGCTGTCACCGCCGTGGAGCTCGGACTGGATCACCGCGGACGGTCTGCGCAAGCTGCGCGAGCACGGCTACTCGACCCCGGGGCCGGCGCCGCGTCGCACCGCGGGGCCGATCCCGCTGACCCTGACCGCGCGGCCCCGGGCGATCACCTGCCCGGTGTGCCGCTCGACGAACACCCGACTCGACGCCGAGTTCGGAGCGACGCTGTGCAAGGCCCTGTACCGGTGCCTGGACTGCCTCGAACCCTTCGATCACGTGAAGGAAATCTGATCATGACCTCCGCCGTCACCGCCCGCTCCCGGACCGCCGCACGCAGCAGGGCGTTCCACACCCTGACCGTCGCGGACGTCGAGACCCTGTGTGACGACGCCGTCGCCGTCACCTTCGAGGTGCCCGACGACCTCACCGACGAGTTCGACTTCGGCCCCGGCCAGTCGCTGACACTGCGGCGCACGGTCGACGGCGTCGAACACCGGCGGACCTACTCGATCTGCGCGCCGGCGGGCGACGCACCGCGGGTCGGGGTGCGGCTGGTCTCGGACGGCCTGTTCTCCACGTGGCTGGTGCGTCAGGTGCGCCGCGGGGACCGGATCGACGTGCAGGGTCCGAGCGGCACCTTCGTCGCCGACCCGGCGGCCGGCGGCCGCCATGTGCTCGTCGCCGCCGGCTCCGGCATCACCCCGGTGCTCTCCATCGCCTCCTCGATGCTCGCGAACCCGGACGCGGAAGTCGTTCTGCTCTACGGCAACCGGCGGACCCGGTCGGTGATGTTCGCCGAGGAGATCGCGGACCTCAAGGACCGGTACGGGGCGCGGTTCGAGGTGCTGCACGTGCTCTCCCGCGAGCCTCGCGAGGTGGAACTCTTCAGCGGTCGCCTCGACGCGCAGCGCCTGCGGACGATCTTCGAGTCGGTGCTGCCGTACCGGGAGGTCGATCACTTCTGGCTGTGCGGCCCGTACGGGATGGTCACCGACGCCGAGACCGTGCTCGGCGATCTCGGCGTCGACAGGAGCCGGATCCACCACGAACTGTTCTTCGTCGACGACGTCCCGCCGCCGTTGGAGACGCACCGCGAACCGGGGATCGCAGGCCCGAGCAGCGAGGTCACCGTGATCCTGGACGGCCGATCCACCACCGCGACGCTCCCCCGCGACGAGACGATCCTCGACGCCGCCGAGAAGTACCGCTCCGACCTGCCGTTCGCGTGCAAGGGCGGAGTGTGCGGAACCTGCCGCGCGCAGGTCACGTGCGGCGACGTCGACATGCGCCGCAACTACGCGCTCGAGGACGACGAGGTCGCCGCCGGATTCGTGCTCACCTGCCAGACGTATCCGGTCGGTGACGCCGTCACCGTCGACTTCGATGCCTGACCATCCTCACGAGCCCTCGGGAGACCACATGACCGCGACCGCCACACCGAAGCAGGACATCGAATTCGCCAGTCGGGACCGGATTTCCGCGCTGCAGCTGGAGCGCCTGCGCTGGTCCCTCACCCACGCCTTCGAGAACGTCCCGCACTACCGGCAGGCGTTCGACGCGGCCGGGGTGCACCCGACCGACCTGAAGGACCTGTCGGATCTGGCGAAGTTCCCGTTCACGGCGAAGGCGGACCTGCGGGCGAACTACCCGTTCGGGATGTTCGCCGTTCCGCAGGAGCGGGTGTCGCGGATCCACGCCTCGTCCGGCACCACCGGGCGACCGACCGTCGTCGGGTACACCGCACGCGACCTCGACAACTGGGCCGATCTGGTGGCTCGCAGCCTGCGTGCCGGTGGCGTCAAGCCCACCGACAAGGTGCACGTCGCCTACGGCTACGGGTTGTTCACCGGCGGGCTCGGGGCACACTACGGCGCGGAACGGCTGGGCTGCACCGTGATCCCGATGTCCGGCGGCATGACCGAACGGCAGGTCCAGCTGATCCAGGACTTCCGGCCTGACGCGATCATGGTCACGCCGTCGTACATGCTCACGCTCGTGGACGCGATGGTCGCCCGCGGCATCGACCCGGCGAGCACGTCGCTGCGCACCGGCGTCTTCGGCGCCGAACCGTGGACCGAGGAGATGCGGTCCGAGCTCGAGCGGCGACTGGACATGGACGCCGTCGACATCTACGGGCTGTCCGAGGTGATGGGCCCCGGCGTCGCGATGGAGTGCGTCGAAACCAAGGACGGCCTGCACATCTGGGAAGACCACTTCTATCCGGAGGTCATCGACCCGGTCACCGGTGAGGTGCTGCCCGACGGCGAGGAGGGCGAGCTCGTCTTCACCTCGCTGACCAAGGAGGCGATGCCGGTCGTCCGCTACCGGACCCGGGACCTGACCCGCCTGCTGCCCGGCACCGCCCGCACGATGCGCCGGATGCAGAAGGTCACCGGCCGCACCGACGACATGATCATCCTTCGCGGGGTCAACCTGTTCCCCACCCAGATCGAGGAGCTGATCCTCACGATCCCGGCGCTGGCGCCCCAGTTCCAGTGCGTCCTCGATCGGCCCGACCGGATGGACCGGCTCACGGTCCGGGTCGAAGCCCGCCCGGACGCCGACGCCGACTCCCGGGGCCGTGCCGCGGCCGATCTGACGAAGGCCGTGAAGAACCGGATCGGCGTCAGCGTCGTCGTGGACGTGACCGATCCCGCCGCACTGGAACGCTCGATCGGCAAGGCGCGCAGGCTGATCGACAACCGCGGCTGATCGCCCGGCCCGCGGCGTGTCATCCGGCTCGTCACGAACGACGGACCTGCCGCGTTCGGATTCCGCAGCACTGGGACGGCGTCGCCCGGTCGATCCCGGGACAGCCGGTGCCCGGCACACCACGGGTGTCTCACCCGGCCCGGGCAACCGCACAGCGAGTGCGCGACCGGCATGATGCGATCGCGCACTCGCGCCGTCGGCGTGTTAGCGTCGTGGCGATCGTGACCTGTCGGCAGGAGGTGAGACCCGTGAACGCAGTATCCGCACTGGGTGCTCCCCTGCAATCCACGATCGCGCGACTGAACTAGTCGCCACCGGGAGCGCCCACCAGGCAATCCGCGAAAGGCGACTCCCATGGACACAACACCTTCTTCAAGTCTGCCTGTCACCTCGACGACGGTCTCCGACCAGGATCAGCCCCAGGTCGACGCCACAAAGCGGGTGCGCGCCGCGGATGAGCGAGCGCTGGTTCTCGGTGGCGGCGGATCGACAGGCAATGCGTGGCTGATCGGCGTCATCGCCGGCCTGTTCGACGCCGGGCTGGACGTGACCACAGCCGACCTGACCGTCGGGACGTCCGCCGGTTCCACGGCAGCGGCCCAGCTGGCCGGCGCGACGCCGACCGAACTGCTTGCCGCCATCCTCGCCGCGGCGCCCCCACAACGGACCGGTCCGGTCGGATCCGACGCCGGACGGGCTCCGATCACGGCGGCTGCGGACCACATGGAGAGAACGAGCACGATCATCGCCGCCGCCGAGGATGCGGCGGACATGCGCCGCAGAATCGGCGCGGCGGCACTCGACACGGATGCGGCGTCGGACGGCTCCCGGCACACGCGGTGGCGCGCGACCGTCGCCGCGCGGCTGCCCAGTCAGCACTGGCCGCGACGAGCGGTGCTCGTCACGGCGGTCGATGCCCGGACGGGTGAACCGGTCGTGTTCGACCGTCACACCGGAGTCGACCTGGTGGACGCCGTCGCCGCCAGCTGTTCCAGTGGCGTCGCCTACAGGATCGGGGACAACCGATACATCGACGGCGGCTACCGACGCAACGAGAATGCCGATCTGGCAGCCGGATACGGGCGGGTGCTGGTGCTGTCACCGTTCGCCGGCAGATCGCGGCATCCGCTGGACTGGGGCATGCAGCTCGCGGCGCAGGTCGACGAGCTACGAGCCCGCGGCAGCAGAGTCGAAACGATCTTCCCGGACAGCGACTCCGAGCACATGTTCGGCGCCAATGCGATGGATCTGTCGCTGCGTCCACCTGCTGCTCGAGCCGGTTACAACCAGGGCAGAGTTCTCGCCGAGCCGCTCACCGAATTCTGGCGCTGACGCCCACGGAACCGGTCGACTCGACAGTCCCCGGCCTGCATCGCATCAGTCGAGACCCGTCACCGCCGCGCGCACCCGCAGGTCCCGGGCCAGGTGGTCGCGCTGTTCGACGACCAGCCGGCGCAGCGCCGCCGGCGCATCGCCCTGCGCGGCGAGCCAGTCGTCGACGGCGTCCAGGGAGTCGGACGCCGGGAAGAGGCCGACGACGATTCGTCTCGCGATCTCGATGCTGCGCCGCGCCCAGACCTCGGCGATCGAGGCGAAGTAGGCGTCGTCGTGGCGAGCGAGGAGGTCGCGGCGCTCGCCGGCCCGGAAGCCCCCGATCGTCGCGTCGAGGTGGTCGTTGGTCAGGGTCGTGTCGGTCAGCGCGGACACCCATGCGGCCGCCTTCACGTCGGGGTCCGGCCGGGCGGTCAGGGCGCGCAGGTGGGCGGTGCGGCCGGACGCGGTGCCGTCGCCGGCCAGTTCGGCGTCCAGGTCCCCGGCGTCGGCGTGTCCGGTGGCGGCGAGCGCCGTCCACAGCAACCAGCGCAGGTCGGGGTCGAGCGTCAGTCCGTCCGGTGCGGCCGTGTCACCGTCGAGGATTCCCCGGACGTCGGCGGCGAACCGGTCGTCGACGGTGGCGGCCGCGGCGACCGCGCGGACCCACACCAACTGCGCCCCGGATCCCGGTTCGGCGGACCACAGTGCCGCCCAGCAGGATTCGAGCCACTCCCCGCGCCAGAGGTCCCGGTCCCCGTCGGGCAGGTAGTGCCCGACCGCGAACGCGGCATTGGTGGTCGCCGCGGTGAGCAGGGCGATGTTCGACTCGGCCGGCGCGAACGCACGCACGACACCGAGATAGCGACGCGGGTCGAGCTCACCGTCGCGGGTTGCGTTCCACAGCGCCGACCAGATCAGGCCGCGGGCCAGCGGATCCACCACCCGATCCAACGACCGTTCCACCGTGGCCAGCGATTCGGCGTCGAGCCGCACCTTCGCGTAGGTCAGGTCGCCGTCGTTGAGCAGCCGCAGCGGCGCGTCCGGCAGCGCGACCGGGGTGTGCGCCTCGACCAGGTCGACCTCCACACGGTCCCGCCGGACCAGGTCACCGTTCTCGTCGAAGTCGTAGAGACCGACCGCCAGCCGGTGCGGACGCGGATCGGTCTGCACGATCACCACCCCGTCGGGTCCGGGCTCGACCGACAGCGTGGACACCCCGGTGGTCTGCAGCCACGCCCGCGCCCACCCGTCCAGGTCACGCCCGGACGATGCGGAGAGTTCGGCCAGCAGATCCGCGAGAGTGGTGTTGCCGTAGGCGTGTTCGCGGAAGTAGCGGCGCGCGCCCGCGAAGAACGCGTCCCGCCCGACGTACGCGACGAGCTGTTTGAGCACGCTGGCGCCCTTGGCGTAGGTGATGCCGTCGAAGTTCAGCTTCGCCGTCTCGAGGTCGACGATGTCCGCGACGATCGGGTGCGTGGTGGGCAACTGATCCTGCGAATACGCCCACGCCTTACGCCGATTCGCGAACGCCACCCACGCGTCGGACCACTCGGTGGCCTCGGCGCTCGCGAGCGCACCCATGTAGTCGGCGAAGGACTCCTTGAGCCACAGGTCGTCCCACCACACCATCGTCACCAGGTCGCCGAACCACATGTGCGCCATCTCGTGCAGGATCGTGTTGGCGCGCCCCTCGTACTGCGCGGCGGTCGCGGCACCGCGGAACACGTAGGCCTCCGTGAACGTCACGCAGCCGGGGTTCTCCATCGCGCCCAGGTTGTATTCGGGCACGAACACCTGGTCGTACTTGCCCCACGGGTACGGATGGTCGAAGTGCTCGGCGAAGAAGTCCAGTCCCTGCCGGGTGACCTCGAGGATCGTGTCGGCGTCCAGGTACGGCGCGAGCGACGCCCGGCACAGCACTCCGAGCGGGACCGTGAGATCGTCTCTGCTCCATTCGGATTCCACACGGTGGTACGGCCCGGCGACGATCGCGGTGATGTAGGTGGAGATCGGGAGGGTGGGCGAGAACTCCACCCTCCGCCGGTCTCCGTTCTCCACCCGGGCCGCGACGGGCCGGTTCGAGACCACTTCCCAGCCGGTCGGTGCGGTCACCGCGAACGTGAACGGCGCCTTCATGTCCGGCTGCTCGAAGCACGCGAACACCCTCCGGGCGTCGGCCGGCTCGTACTGGGTGTACAGGTAGGTCTGCCCGTCGACGGGGTCGACGAAGCGGTGCAGCCCCTCCCCCGAGCGACTGTAGGCACCGGTGGCACGGACGACGACGGTGTTCGACCCGGCCAACCCCTGCAGTGTGATCCGCGCGCCGTCGTACTCGACGTCGACCGCGGTTCCGTTGACGGTGACCGACTCGACCGACGCACCCACGAAGTCGAGCCACGTCTCCCCGGCCGTGGCGTCGAACTCCATGGCCGTGGTGGTCGCGAAGCCCGGGTTCGCGGGGTTCGGCGCATCGCCGAGGTCCAGCTCGACACGGTAGGCGCGGACGGTGACCGCCGCGGCACGGGCGGCGGTCTCGGCACGGGTCAGGTTTGCGGTGCTCACCGCGTCGATCCTGCCAGTGCCGACGCGCCGGACAGCTCCGGACAACTCCACAGACCGCGGGAAACCACCGTCCACCCGGGTTTCACCCGCGAAGGGCGAGCCGTCGAGGATCCCCGTCGCGGTGAGGCAACAGTCACAGCCGAGCCATATACCCCCATGGGTATTATTGCGGGGACCACCCGATCGAGAGGACCCACCATGTGCCAGCCCACTCCCTGTACCCGCTGCGGCAAGACCACCTGGGCCGGGTGCGGCAACCACGTCGACGACGTCATGCGTCACGTCCCCGTCGCCCAGCGCTGCACCTGCGAGCGCCCCGCCGCGGGCGGGTTCCTGCGGTCGCTGCTGCGCCGCTGACCCACGGCGTTCCCCCCTTTCGGGGGAGGCCCGGTGCGTCCGTGTCGTCGTAGCATCGACGAAGGGGCGAGCGACCGAGGAAGAGGTGCGTCATGGACCACGCTGTCAGGACCGACACCGACGCCGAGGCCGGCATCGGCACCATCGTCCTGAACCGTCCGAAGCAGCGAAACCCGCTGTCCACCAGCGTGATGCAGGAGGTCACGGCGGCACTGCGCGAGCTGTCCGCGGACACCGCGGTACGCGCGGTCGTGATCGCCGCCGACGGCCCGGTGTTCTCCGCCGGACACGACCTGTCCGAGATGGTCGACCGCACCCTCGACGAGGAACGGGCGATCTTCGACGTGTGCGTCGAGATGATGGAGACCGTCCAGCAGATCCCGCAGCCGGTGATCGCGGCCGTCCAGGGTCCCGCGATCGCGGCCGGCTGCCAGCTCGCGGCGTCGTGCGACCTGGTGGTCGCGTCGGAGAACGCCGTGTTCGGGACACCCGGCGTGCGGATCGGGCTGTTCTGCTCGACACCGATGGTGGCGTTGAGTCGCTCGGTGGGGCGCAAGCGGGCGATGCAGATGCTGCTGACCGGCGAGACGATCGACGCGCACACCGCCGCCGACTGGGGCCTGGTGAACCTCGTCGTCGCAGCGGACGACCTCGACGCGCAGGTGCGCGCCCTGATCGCGAAGATCGTCGGAGCGAGCCCCCTGACGCTGCAGATCGGCAAGCAGGCGTTCTACCGGCAGATCGACCTCCCGCAGGACGGCGCGTACACCGCGATGGCCGAGACGATGGCCACCAACGCGGTCACCTGCGACGCACAGGAGGGCATGGCGGCGTTCCTGGAGAAACGGACACCGGTGTGGCGCGGCAAGTGACCGGGCCGCGCGACCGCGACACGCGGGAACGTCGGTACCGCGATTCACGGCTACGGCAGTTCTAGCCTGTGGTTCTGGCCCCCGGTAACCGGAGAGAGAGGCTCACCATGGCACTGCCCACCCTGACCCCCGAACAGCGCGCAGCGGCCCTCGAGAAGGCGGCCGCGTCCCGCAAGGCCCGTTCTGCGCTCCGCGAGGAGCTGAAATCCGGCAAAGTGAGCCTCGTGGACGTCCTCGACAAGGCGGACACGGACGAGCTCGTCGGCAAGACCAAGGTGCTGTACCTGCTCGAGTCGCTGCCGAAGGTCGGCAAGGTCAAGGCCCGCGAGCTGGCCGAATCGGTCGGCATCGCCGAGACCCGCCGCGTTTCCGGGCTCGGCGCCCGGCAGCGCGCGGACCTGCTGGCCAAACTGGCCTGATCGGACCACGCGTCGGGCCCGGCATCCACCCGGATGCCGGGCCCGCGTGCACTCGAGGCACGTTTCGGCGGACCGCACATTGCGGCCCCCACCGTGTCGCTAGTATGCCCGATCATGTGGGTGAACAACTCTGGCCGGAAAGTCCGATTCCGGAAGCCGGGCAAACGATTTGGGACCGCGACGGCAGTCGGGCTCGCGGCCGTCGGCCTGCTCGCCGGATGCGGCTCGTCGGCCTCGGATTCGGACTCACCCGACAAGGGTTATCTGCGCGAGGTCGCCGTCGCGGCCGTTCCCTTCGACAGCGATGCGGTGGCAGTGAGCGTGGGTCACAGCATGTGCGACGCCATCGAACGCGCGGTCCAGAGCGGACGGAGCGTGGCCGACGCGAAGACGATCGCCAAGCACCAGTCCGGCAGCTCGGGCACCTACAGCGAGTATCAGACCACGACGATCGTGGTCGCCGCGGTGGCGTCCTACTGCCCGGAGTACACGAGCGCCAAGTGAGCTCCGGCGTCGTCGCCCGGTACGGGTCACCCGGGTCGTGCCGACAAGGTCACGTGGCACCGGCCGAGTCGATCGGTCTACCGTCCGGCGCAGGTGCCCATCGCATCACCGCGTCTCGGCGACGGCCGCGCGCACGCCCGGCGCGACCTCCTCGCCGAAGATCCGCAGCGTGGTCGGATCGTCCGACGCCAGGATGTAGGTGCCGAATCCGAGCTCGAGGGTCATCTCGGTGAGTCGCTCGACCCACCGCCGTGGCGGCCCGGACAGCAGGCCGTTGCCGGCGTCGTCGAATCGGCCGCCGATGTTGAGCAGGCGACGGATGTCGGCGGGGCGGCGCCCGGCCTCCTCGGCCGCGGCGTCGAGAATCTCGTTGGCGCGCACGATGCCGCGCATGTCGGAGAGGTACGCCAGCGACGGCAGCCACCCGTCGGCCTTCCGCCCGATCAGCCGCAGCATCCGCGGCTTGTACGCCCCGATCCAGATGCCGATGTCGTGGGCGGGAGCCGGACCGCGTTTGGCACCGGAGACGCGGTAGTACGCGCCGTCGACCTGCAGCCGCTCCCGGGTGCCGGTGTCCCAGATCCCGCGGATGACATCGATCGCCTCACCGAGCGCGTCGACGGACTGTCCCGGACTGAGCCGGCGACCACCCATCGCCGCGATGGCGTCCCAGAATCCGCCTGCCCCGATGCCCAGTTCGAACCGTCCGCCGGATAACAGGTCGAGGCTCGCGGCGGCCCGCGCGATCACCGCCGGTGGCCGCAGCGGCAGGTTGAGCACGTTCGCCGACAGGTGGACACGCTCGGTCCTGGCCGCCGCGTAGCTCAGCAACGTCCAGGTGTCGAGGAATGCGGGCTGGTACGGGTGGTCCTGGAACGTCACCAGGTCCAGTCCGGCGGCCTCGGACGCCTCCGCGAGTGCGACCGCCCGCTGCGGATCGGCGCTGCTGGGCGTGACGAACGAGCCGAATGTCAGGCGGTGACCGTGGTCGGGCATGTCGCGGACCCCCGTCCGTCGTGACACTCAGCGGGCCGCGGTGCGGGTGCGCCCTCGCGGCACCCGCACCGCCCTTCCGCTCCCACGGTAGTCGGGGTCAGCGGTCCGCGTCGGTGTAGCGGATGACACCGCGGATGTTGCGTCCCTCCAGCATGTCCCGGTAGCCGTCGTTGATCTGCTCGAGCCGGTACTGCCGGGTGACCATGTCGTCGAGGTTGAGTTTGCCGGCCTTGTACAGGGACAGCAGGAGGGGGATGTCGTAGTGCGGGTTGGACCCGCCGAAGATGCTGCCCTGCAGATTCTTCTGCAGCAGGGTCAGCATCGACAGGTTCAGCGTGACCTTGTTCTCGACCAGGCTCCCCATCGCGGTCAGCACCACGGTGCCGGCCTTCGACGTGATCCCCATCCACAGGTCGACGTCCTCGCCGTGCACCTCGCCGACGGTGACGATCGTCTTCTTCGCCATTCCGGCGGCCGTGATCTCGGCGATCGGGCCTGCCGCCTCCTCGACGCTGGCGAAGGTGTGGGTGGCGCCGAACTTCAACGCCTGTTCGCGCTTCCACTCGACCGGGTCGATCGCGAAGATGAAGCGGGCACCGGAGTTGGCGGCGCCCTGCAAGGCCGAGATGCCCACCCCGCCGAGTCCGACGATCGCGACGTCCTCACCGGGCCGGATCTGCGCGGTGTGCGTGGCCGAGCCGTAACCGGTGGTCACACCGCAACCGACGAGGCACGCGACCTCGAACGGGATCGACGGGTCGATCTTGACCACCGAACTCTGGTGCACCACCAGGTACGGCGAGAACGTGCCGAGCAGGGTCATCGGGTAGACGTTCTGTCCCCGTGCCTGGACGCGGAAGGAGCCGTCGCTGACCGAGGCGCCTCCCAGCAGGTACATGCCGAGGTCGCAGAGGTTGCGCAGACCGGCCTGACAGGACGGGCACTTGCCGCAGGACGGGATGAACGAGAGCACCACGTGGTCGCCGACCGCGACATCCTCGACGCCCTCACCGACCTCGGTGACGATGCCGGCGCCCTCGTGACCGCCCAGGACCGGAAACCCGGCCATCGGAATGCCGCCGGTGACCAGATGGTGGTCGGAGTGGCACATGCCCGACGCTTCCATCTGTACCTTGACCTCGCCCTTGCGCGGGTCGCCGATCTCGATCTCCTCGATCGACCACGGCTGATTGAAATCCCAGATCAACGCGCCCTTGGTCTTCATTGCGCACCTGCTCTCGTCGTCGACAGTCGGGAAGGCCAGACTAGACATGCATTCGGACGAGTGTCCGGTGTTTGCCGAGGCCGGGAGTCATGTGGCGCACGGCGGGTCGCGCGAATCGCGGCACCCGGGGCGGCCCGCCCGGTGGGCGCCGCGGTCCTCACGGCCGGTGCGGCAGGTCGGCTATCCCGCGGCCTTCGCCGCCGCCGTCGGCGTCGGGGTGGGGGCCACGGTCGTCGTGGGCGTGCTCTGACCCGACACGTCCTTCGGCGGTGCCGACGCGGCCTCCACGTCCTTCGTGGTCGCCGCCCCCGCGGTCGTCGCGGTGGCGGACTCCGGGCTCGTCGGGGACGTGCCGATCCCGTCGGTCGCGGTCGCGCTGCCCGCCGTCGTGGTCGCGGGGGCGGTCGTCTTCTCGACGTCGTCCGTCGCGGAATCGGTTGTCGCCGACGTGGTCGCGGTCGCGGAGGTCGTGGTGGATTCGGTCGTCGTGGTCGTCGTGGTCGTCGTGGTCGTGGTCGTGGTGGCCGGCGCGGGCGTGGTCGCGCTCGGCTTCGCGGGGGTCACGACCGGCTTGCCCTCCTGCGCCTGCTGCGCCAGCTGGGTCAGCCACTGCGCGGCGTATTCCGCCGAGGTGAGGGGCTTGCCGTCGCCGGGGCTGGTGTCGCGCCAGTAGTCGAAGTGGTGCCCGGTGTCCGGGCCGAGGGTCAGCTGGTACGGGTCGCTCATCACGACCGGAATGGTGTTCTGGTTGGTGACGATCAGCCCGATGATCTCGTTGAACACCTTCTTCGGCAGGTACGCCAGCGGCGACATCTCGTCCGCCGAAATGGACTGTGCCGGAAGAGGCGTCGTGACGGCCTGGCCCGGCTTGTACGCCGGATCCGACACTGTCAGCAGCACGTCGAGGAACGTCTGGTCGCTCTGCATCCAGTCCGGCTGCGACCGGATCAGCCGGAAGGCCTCGTATCCGACGCGGCCGAGGACCACCGCGACGTCCTGACCGGCGGCCGGGGTGAATCCGTCGCGCTGGAGCGCATCGACGTTCAGCTGGCGGCCGACGTTGATCGCGAGCTGCAGCAGCGAGATGTTCTTCGGCGCCGAGCAGGTCAGGTCGCCGTCCGAGCAGAACGACGCGACCCTGCCGGCGAGTGCACCGAAGTCGGCTCCCCCGGTGCCGGTCACCGCGCCCGCCCCGGGGGTGGCCGTGGTGCCGGTCTGGTACGGGCGGTCGAACCCGTCCGGGTTGCTGAACGGGTCCGTGGCGCCCGGGAACGGGCCCTGGCCGGCGGCGCGGCCCGCGTCCGCGAAGATCACGACCCCGACGACGTTCGCCGGGTCCACGATCCCGTAGCCGTTGCCACCGTCCTGGTGCCCGATGTCCATCGCGACACGGCGGGCGACGTCGGCACCCTCGCTGTACCCGACGACGGAGAACCGGGTGTTCGGGCACGACTGCCGGATCTGCCGCATCACGGATTCGGTGTTGGCGACGCCGGTGTCGACCGCGGTCTCGTAGCTGTCCATGTTCGCGGGGTAGGCGATGTACACGGCGGCGTAGGCGTTGGGGTCGAGCGGGGTGTTGACGGCGTTGGGCGCGTTGACGACCTGGTCGATCCAGGGGCTGCTGTAGTCCCCGGACAGCGCGGCGGGCAGCGCGTTGCCGTTCGCGTCGACGAGCATCTTCGTGGTTCCGGCGACCGGGGTGTCGCTCCGGCCCGCGATGGAGACGGTGACCATGTCGTGGCACTCGGTGACCGACGAGGTGAGCTGGGTGTCGATCGGGGACGGTGGGGGCACGAACGCGAACCACGCGGTCGTGGCGGCCGCGACGCCCAGCGCCGCCGGTGCCGCCATCGCCGAGGCGATGCGGTGTCGTGCGACGAATCCCCGAAGTCCCATGACCGCTCCCCAATCGCTGGCTGTCGGACGACGCGCGGACGGCCCCCCGTGCCGTGCGTTGACGTCACGTCATGGGAGGTGTCGCGACGTTGCGATCCAGCGTTACACGGCGGGCGCGTCGACGCCGGGCGAGACAAGCGGATTCCGCATCGTTCCCACACCCTCGATCCAGCTGACGAGCGTGTCGCCGGGGCTGAGGAACTGCTGCGGGGTACGGGCCATGCCCACCCCGTCGGGGGTGCCGGTGAAGACGACGTCGCCGGGCAGCAGCGGGCACACCGACGACAGGTGGGCGATCAGAGCGGGGATCGGGAAGATCATCGCGGACGTGCGGCCCCGCTGCAGCACGTCGCCGCCGGCGAGGGAGCAGCCGATCTCGAGATCGTCGCGGTTCGGCAGTTCGTCGACGGTCACCAGTTCCGGACCCATCGGCGCGAACCCGCGGTACGACTTGGCGAGGGAGAACTGCGGCGCGGCTCCCTGGAGCTGCAGGGTGCGCTCGGAAATGTCCTGGCCGACGGTCACACCGGCGACGTGATCCCACGCCCGGTCCGCGACGACGCGGTCGCAGCGCGTGCCGATGACGACGACCAGTTCGACCTCCCAGTCCACCGTCGCCGTCGGCAGGACGATCGGCTGCTCGGGCCCGCTGATCGCGGTCGGGAACTTGGTGAACACGGCGGGGACCGGCGGCACCGCGATGCGGGACTCGGCGGCGTGGTCGGCGTAGTTGAGGCCGATTGCGAACACCTGCCGGGGACGCGGGACGGGCGCACCCCACACCGTCCGTGCGGTCACCTCGATCCGGGGACGTCCCGCGGAGTCGAGCGCGGCGGCCCATTCGGTGAACGCCGCCCACTCGTCGTAGACGGCCTGGGCGTCCGGCCCGAAGCGGCCGCCGCTCGCGGTCTCGACGTCGATGTGGCCTCCGTCGACGGCCAGTGCCAGTCGTCCGTCGATGTTCGCGACCCGCATGACGTGTCTCCTGGTGGCTCGGGGATCGGTATGCGCCGCCTGGCGCCGACCCATCGTGCACCCGAAACTGTCGACAAAGCAAGAAATTGTCGATATTTCTTGAGAATGGCGAGCAGACGGTAGGGTCGAGGGATGGGAACCGCCACTCCGACGACCCGTGCCGGCGCCGTGTACGAGCAGATCCGCGACGAGATCCTGCGCGGCGCGTTGCAGCCCGGGCAGCGGCTGCGGTTCGCCGATCTCACCGGGCGGTACGCGGTGAGCCAGTCGGTGGTGCGGGAGGCGCTGACCCGGCTGGCCGAACAGGGCCTGGCCGTCGCCCTGCCGCAGCAGGGTTTTCGCGTGGTGACACTGTCGCTGAGGGATCTCGACGACCTCACCGAGACCCGCCGCGAGATCGAGTCACTGACGTTCCGTCTCGCGGTCCGGCGCGGCGACGTGCACTGGGAGTCGGCAGTCGTGGCCGCTCACCACGTGCTGGCGTCGACCGCGGCGACCACCGCGGACGGGGCCGCGAACGCGGACTGGTTCGACACCCACGAACGATTCCACCAGGCCCTGCTCGCCGGGTGCGGCAACGACCGCCTCCTCGACGTCGCCCTGTCGCTCCGCGACGCCGCCGCCCTGTACCGGCACTGGTCCGGGCACCATGATCCCGCTCGCGACGTCGCCGCCGAGCACCGCGCGATCCTCGACGCCGCCCTCGCCCGCGATGCGGATCTCGCCGCACGCCTGCTGAGCGACCACATCGATCGAACCTCGGCCGCCCTGCGACCGGTCGCGGACGGTCACCCCTGATCCGGGCGGCCGTACCTGTTTCATCAAACCGAATTCCGGTGCGGTGACGCTTGATCGATCCGACACGCGAGGACGGACGCCGTCACGGTGTCCATTGCTGTCCGCCGCACGAAACCAGGCCCGACCGTCACCCGCTCCCGGTGACCGACTGGCCGCCGAGCACGGCGACCGGCATCGGGGTCGGCCACTCGCGCGGCCATTGGACTAACCGCGCAGCGCTCGGATCACGGCCGCGGTCGTGTCGGCGATCACCTGGTTGTTCCGCGGCGCATCCTCCCGGTTCGACAGGCTGTCGGTGAGAACTGCGAGCACAAGCGGCCTGCCGGCCGGATCCCACACCACCCCGACGTCGTTGACGGTTCCGAACCGCCCCGCGCCGGTCTTGTCGGCAGCCGTCCAGCCCGTCGGCAGGCCCGCGCGGATTCGCTTGTCGGAGGTGGTGCTGGCGCGCAGCCAGTCGACCAGCTGTGCTCGCTCGGCTGGTGCCAGCGCATCCCCGATGAGAAGCGCGCGGTATCCGTCCGCCAGTTCGCGCGTCGTCGAGGTGTCCCGGGGATCGCCGCGGAGCGCGGCATTGAGCTCGGGCTCCCAGCGATCGAGCCGCGTACTGTCGTCCCCGATGTCGCGCGCCAGCGCCGTGACTGCGGCCGGACCTCCGATCCGCTCGAGGAGTTGGTTGCCCGCGGTGTTGTCGCTGCGGGTCAGTGCGGCTTCGGCGAGTTGGCGGACGGTCATCGAGGTGCCGACTGCCGCCGAGGTCACGGGCGAATCCTCCACCAGATCAACGGGTTCGATCGCGATCGACTCCTCGAGGGAGGCGGTTCCCGCAGCGGTTCGGCGCAGCACCTCTGCGGTCGCGTAGGTCTTGAAGGTCGAGCACATGGCGAAGGGTTCGTCGGCCCGGTGATGGAATGTCTTGCCGCTGCTCGGATCGATCGCGGTGACGCCGATTCACGTTCCGTGACGCACTTCGAGCCCGGCGATGTCCGCAGCGAGTGAGTCGGATCGCATTGCTGTGGCAGGTGTTTCGAGTGCAGCTGGGTCCGCGGTTGCGGCGCAGCCCCCCACCAGCGCGGGCAGGGCGAGCCCCAGCAGACAGATGCGACGGAGGGACAGCGTGCGGGTCCGACGGTTTCGGTTTCCGGTCATGGCACACACCATGGGACTCGGATCCGCCGGACGCAAAGAGCATCCCGGCCCGGAGCCGAGTCGCTTCCGCTATCGCCGCTGGTCGACGACTGGTTGTGTGCGATGGAACTGGCCTCGCCCCGGTGGCAGCGGGGCGCTCGCTGGTTAGATGACCCCATGGATCTGCTCCGGCACCTACGCTTCTTTGTCGCAGTGGCTGAGGAAGGACATTTCGGGAACGCCTCCACACGACTCGGGATGACGCAACCACCGTTGTCACAGGGCATGCGGCGACTGGAGCAGAGGCTGGGGACCGAACTGGTACACCGCACTGCGCGCGGCGTCTCTCTCACCGACGCTGGACGCCAATTGCTTCCGCGCGCAAGGCTTCTCGTTGCCGACGCCACCCGATTCGAGGACGAGGCGCGGCGCATCGCGGGCGGCGACGACGCGGCGGTGCGGTGGGGAGTGCCGCACGCGGTTCGCGACGAACTCGTGGTCCAGTGCATCGGTGCGCTCCGCAACGCCGGCCGAGCCCGGGTGGTCACCACGACCTCGAGCACAGCTGAACTGGTGGACGGTGTCCGCACCGGCGCCCTCGACCTCGCCGTGGTCGAACATCCCGCCGTGCTCACCGGTCTGGACTGCGGACCGGTGCTCAAGCTCCGACGGTGGGTCGTGGTGCCGGAGGACCATCCGGCCGCGACAGCGGGGAAGGTCCAGGCCCGAATACTGCAGGGTCTTGCCCTGTCCACCACACCGCGATCGGACAACCCGCCGGCCCACGACCTGTTCGTCGACCTGTGGCGCGCTCGCGGTCTCGATCCCGACGTCGTCGTCTCGACCTGCCCGAGAGACCTCCTCGCGCAGGTCGCCGCCGGTACGTGCTTCGGGGTGACCACTGCGCCGCCGACACCGATGCCGGGCGTGGCCTGGCTCGACATGCTGCGCGACGATCTCGCGCTGCGCCTGCGGATCACATGGCGATCGGGTACCGACGTCGGAACGAGCGCCCATGCGCTCGATCGGGTACTGATCAGGACGGGCCGATGAACTTACCCACCGTTCAGCGGATCCACGATGTCTTCGCCGACGCCGGATGCACCGGCCGGCTGCACGCCAGGCGCGTCTGCGGCCCCGATCCGGGCCCCGAAATCTGCGTCGGCGCAGACGATCTCGTCGTGACGGCATCGGTGTACAAACTTCCCCTGCTGGTTGCACTGTGCCGACGCTTCGACAGCGGGACACTCGCACCGACGACGTCCGTGCGCGTCAACCCGGCGGACTGCACTCCCGGACCCACCGGCGTGTCGCTTTTTCGGGACCCAGTGGTGATGAGCTGGCGAGACCTGGCCCTGTCGATGATGACCGTCTCCGACAACGCCGCCGCCGACCTCATCCTCGGCCAGGTGGGACTCGCCGGCGTCGATCAGGCGCTCACCGAGCTCGGGCTGGTGCACACCCGGGTCGTCGGCGGCACCGCGGACGTGCACCGCGCCCTCCTCGTCGACGCCCGTGCCCACACGACCGCCGAGGCCTTCGCGGCGCTGGCCGACAACGACGAGGCATGGACGGTATCGGCCTACGACCCCGCGTACACGAGTGCCACCACGCCCCGCGACATGACGTCGCTCCTCGACGCGATCTGGACCGGCCGCGCCGTGTCACCGGCGCAGACCGAGTTCATCACCGAGGTGATGACGGCCCAGGTCTGGCCACACCGGATCAGGTCCGGGTTCCCGTACACCGGTGTGACGGTCGCCGGGAAAACCGGAACAATCGGCGCGATCCGGAATGAAGTCGCCGTCGTGAGCTTCCCTGGCGAGATCCCGATCGCCGTGGCGGTGTTCACGCAAGCTGCCCGCGCCGATCCGGTTCTCCCGGTCGTGGATCACGCCATCGGGCGGGCCGCGCAGATCGCGGTGACCGAACTCCGGTCCGGCCGTCTCGACTGATCGGCGCCGTGGATCGCCCTCCGGTGCGGCCGCACGTGATGGTCCGGCAGTTCGAGACGGCATCATGGCCGCCGGTGATGCGGGCGACTGCACTCAGCCACACCCAGCGTGCCCGACCTCACCGCCCGAATACACTCCGGGGAGGCGTCTCCGCACCGGCACTGCGGCCACCTGAGGTTGGCCACGTTGTTGTTCGTGAACGTCCCCGTCGAGGTGGACGACAGGAGCAGAAGCAGGAGTGGCTGCCGTGAATGGCCGCCGGAAGGGCCGTCGGCTGCTTCGGGCTGACCGAGCCGGATTTCGGCTCCAACCCGGCCGGCATGCGCACCAGCGCCCGGCGCGACGGCGACGACTGGATCCTCAACTGCACCAAGATGTGGATCACCAACGGTTCGATCGCCGACGCGGCAGTGGTGTGGGCCCAGACCGACGGCGGCATACGCGGTTTCGTCGTCCCGGCCGACACCCCCGGTTTCTCCGCGCCCGAGATCGAACGGAAGATGTCGCTGCGCGCGTCGGTCACCTCGGAGCTGGTGCTCGACGACGTCCGCCTTCCGGCCTCGGCAGTGCTGCCGAACGCGAAGGGGCTGCGTGGCCCGCTCACCGCCCTGTCCGAGGCGCGATTCGGAATCGCGTTCGGTGCGATCGGCGCCGCCCGGGACTGCCTGGAGACCGCGATCGAGTACGCGCAGTCCCGAGCGGTGTTCGACAAGCCGTTGTCGGCGTACCAGCTGACCCAGGCGAAGATCGCCGACATGGCGGTCGAGCTGGGCAAGGGACACCTCCTCGCCTACCACCTCGGCAGGATCACGGACCGTGGCGAGATCACCCCGGAGCAGATCAGCACCGGCAAGCTCAACAACGTGCGCGAGGCCATCGCCATCGCTCGGGAATGCCGAACGATCCTGGGCGCCAACGGCATCACCCTCGAGTACCCGGTCATCCGGCACGCCAACAACCTCGAATCCGTTCTCACCTACGAGGGAACCTCCGAGATGCACCAGCTGACCATCGGCAAGGCGCTGACCGGTCAGGCAGCGTTTCGCTGAACGCGTGCCACGACCGAACCGATTGCGGACCACCCGGGCGACGCCGTGTCGGCCCCCGGAACCGGGCATTCTCGCGGTCGTCCCCCTCCACCCATTTACTTGAAGTCGACGTCAATATAAAGTCGGGTTGTCCGGCGTGACCGCCTCGCCGATCGGCGAACGGCTCGCGCCGCCGACGGCATCCGGCGTCCCGGCGCCGGAAGTGCCGTGGGCCGCCTGGTCTTCGCCCTACCGCATCACGCGACACCATTGCGCACAGCGCAGACACGAAACGGAGTTCCCATGAGGGAAGCAGTCATCGTCTCGACCGCCCGCACGCCGATCGGCAAGGCGTATCGGGGTGCGTTCAACGACACCCAGGGTCAGGAGCTGGCCGGGCATGCGATCCGGCATGCCGTGGCACGGGCCGGGCTCGAGGGCGGCGAGGTCGAGGACGTGATCCTCGGCGCCTCGCTGCAGCAGGGCTCGACCGGGTCGAACGTGGCGCGGCAGTCGCTGCTGCGCGCGGGGTTGCCGGACACGGTGTCCGGGATGAGTGTGGACCGGCAGTGCGCGTCGGGGTTGATGGCGATCGCGACCGCCGCCAAGCAGATCGTCCACGACGGGATGCAGATCACCGTCGGTGGTGGCGTGGAGTCGATCTCGCTGGTGCAGAACGATCACATGAACACTCATCGTGCCGCCGACCCCTGGCTGGTGGAGCACGTGCCGGCGATCTACATGCCGATGCTGCACACCGCGGAGGTCGTCGCCGAGCGCTACCACGTCAGCCGCGAACGTCAGGACGAGCTGGCCCTGCTGTCGCAGCAGCGCACCGCCGCCGCGCAGGCCGCGGGTCGGTTCGACGACGAGATCGTGCCGCTGACCGCGACCATGAAGGTCGTCGACAAGGCCACCGGCGAGGTCTCCGAGCAGCAGGTCACCCTCACCCGGGACGAGGGCAACCGACCGACCACGACGCTGGAGTCCCTCGCCGGCCTGAAGGCGGTGCTGCCGGACGGGCAGGTCACCGCGCACTCTACGGTCACCGCAGGCAACGCCTCGCAGCTCTCCGACGGCGCGTCGGCGTCGGTCCTGATGGAAGCGGGAGAGGCGTCCAGCCGCGGCCTGACCCCGCTCGGCACCTACCGCGGCATCGCGGTGGCCGGCTGCCCGCCCGAGGAGATGGGCATCGGACCGGTGTTCGCGATCCCGAAGCTTCTCAAGGAGCACGGCCTGACCGTCGACGACATCGGACTGTGGGAGCTCAACGAGGCGTTCGCATCGCAGGCGGTCTATTGCCGCGACGAGCTCGGCATCGACCCGGACCGGTTCAACGTCAACGGCGGCGGCATCTCCGTCGGCCACCCCTACGGGATGACCGGCGCTCGCCTGGTCGGTCACTCCCTGATCGAGGGGCGTCGGCGTGGGGTGCGCTACGTCGTCGTCACGATGTGCATCGGCGGCGGCATGGGCGCCGCCGGACTGTTCGAGGTCGCGCTGTGAGCAGCCTGTTCGACGTCGCGGGCAAGAACGTCGTCGTCACCGGCGGCACCCGCGGCATCGGGATGATGATCGCGAAGGGCTTCGCCGAAGCCGGTGCGCGGGTGATCATCTCATCCCGCAAGCCCGACGCCTGCGAGTCCGCGGCCGCGGAACTGTCCGGGTTCGGCGACGTCGTCGCGCACCCGGCGGACCTGAGCACCGTGGAGGGTGTCGCGGACCTCGCCGGGTTCGTGGCCGGGACGTTCGACCGAGTGGACGTGCTGGTCAACAACGCCGGCGCCACCTGGGGTGCACCGGTCGACGAGTTCCCGGCCTCCGGGTTCGACAAGATCATGAACGTCAACGTCAAGTCGGTGTTCCTGCTGACGCAGCGGCTGTTGCCGCAGCTGCGGGCGGCGGCGACCGTCGACGACCCGGCACGGGTGATCAACATCGGGTCGATCAACGGGCTGGTGGTCTCGGACACCGACAACTTCTCGTACGGGGCGTCGAAGGCGGCGGTGCACATGCTGACCCGCAAGCTGGCCGCGACGCTGGCGGGGGAGTACATCACCGTCAACGCCGTTGCGCCGGGACCGTTCCCGACGAAGATGATGGCCTTCGCCCTCGACGACCCCGAGCTGAAGTCGGCGGTGGAGGGCAACGTCCCGCTCGGCCGGGTCGGCACCGAGCAGGACATCGCGGGCACGGCGATCTTCCTGTCGTCGCGGGCGGGTTCCTACCTGACCGGCACCGTGATCCCGGTGGACGGCGGCATCAGCGGCACCCGCTGAATTCGACTGCGAACAGGGCATATTCGGTCCGGTGGTCGGGCTCGCGGCGCGAGCCCGACCACCGGATTCAGGGAGGCGACACCGCGGCACGCCTCCACGAGAGCCTCGACCTCGCCCAGCCGGCGCCGGACGTGTTCGGATCGAGGCCGATCCCGACCGAGTTCCGCGCACCTTCGGCGGACAGGTCGCCGGGCAGGCCGGGTCGGTCAGGGCTCGAGCACGTAGCGACCGCGTGTCCCGCCCTTGGCCATCGCCCGGTGGGCGTCAGCGGCCTGGACCAACGGCACCACCGCATGCACTCGGGTCGGCAACCGGCCGTCCGCGGCGCGGGCCAGCAGCTGCCCCAATCGAGGACCGTCCGACTGCGTCACCAGCGCATTCACCGTGATCCCCCGCTCGGCCGAGGGCACCAGGTTGGGCCGGACGCCGACGAAGGCTCCGCCGTCGCGGACCGGGGCCAGGCCCCACACCTGCTGCGACGTGGTGTCGACGACCGCGTCCCAGCCCGGCTCGGCTTCCGTGACGAAGTCGGCGCCGAGACCACGGACGAACTGCTCGTCCGCGGCTCGGGCCAGGCCGGTGACCTGCCAGCCGCGGTCGGGTGCGAGCGAGGTCACGTCGGCCCCGATCGCGCCGGCCGCACCGATCACCAGCAACCGGTTGCCGTCGGCGGTCGCGTCGCCGAGCAGATCGACGATCTGCGCGGCACCCAAGCCGTTGAGCGGCACCGTCGATGCCGCGACCAGGTCGAGCCCGTCGGGCACCACGGCGAGATCGGCGGCGGGCACGACGAGTTGTTCGGCATAGGTGCCGAAGTCGCGGTCGAAACCGAGGACGACACCGGCAACCCGAGTGCCGACGGCCAGGTCCACGCCCGGACCGGCGGCGAGCACGGTGCCGGCGAAGTCCCAGCCCAGGCCGGTGTGAGTGGGCTGGTCGATCATGCCGAGCTCGTGGAAGAGACCACCCACGACCCCGAGGTCGGTCGGGTTGACCGGCGCGGCCGCGACCGCGACCGCGACCTCGCCGGGGCCGGGCTCGGTGCGGGGGACATCGACGATCTCGATCGAGTCGGGTCCGCCCGGAGTGCGGACGACGGCGGCCCGGAAGGTCGGTGTGCTCATGTTTCGCTCCTCAGTCAGTTCGGTTCTGATGGGCTCGAGACTGCTCCCGGGGTTTTGGAAGGCACTTGGAGCCGAATTGGAACGCTGGAAGCGGCGCGCCGAGGAACCCGACGCCGACCTGGCGTCAGCGTTGCCGTGGGGGCGAAACATGGACGCCGAGAGCACGATCGGCGTGTGCTCGGGCGGCGGCGGACCAGTGGGGGGCGTTCCACTGGTCGGCGATGACGGCGGCCCGGGCGAAGTGGGCGGCGGCCTCGTCGTCGCGGCCGAGGAGGAGGGCGAGATCGCCGAGCGTGTGGGCGACCGGGCGCACGGCCAACGACACACTCTCCGCGCCGGCCGGGGGGCCGTCTCGGTGCGGGAGCAGGTCCACGTAGATCTGCTCGGCAGCGTCGCGGTCGTTCGAGGCGACGACCGCCATTGCGCGCAGGCTCGTCAGGAAGGTGAAGAAGAAGTCGGGCCGGATCGGGCTCGGTGACGTGCGGACCCGGCGTGCCTCGTCGCTGCGGCCGGCGGCATGGAGGGCGAGCGTGAGCAGGTCGGCGACCATCGGGCCGAGCGTCTCGTGGAACGCACGGACGTCGTCCAGGTGATCGCCGAGCGTGCCGTTGTTGAGCCAGGTCGCCGCCAGCGCGAGGCGGAGGAAGCCCGCGGCGTGCACCGATCCGGCGCGTTCCATGCGCTCGGTGGCCTCGGCGTAGAGGCGCTCGGCCTCGGCGAACCGGCCCTCGACGAGAACCAGAGTCGCCAGCGCGATCTCGGCGGCGCCGGTCGCCTCCGGCATCCGGTAGGTGCGGGCGAGGTCGAGCGCCTCCCCCGTCACGCGGCGCATGGTCGCCGGGTCGTTGGCCGCGGCGGCGTTCGCGGCCTGGTTGAGGAGCCCTGTCACGCGGTAGACGGGCAGGTCGTGCTCGACGCCGATCTCCACCAGCTCACGGGAGTACTCCGCTCGCCCGGAGTCGCGGGCGAGGACCAGCAGCGCCGCGGCCCGGAGGCGGGGATCGGCGGCCAGGTCGAGCGCTTCCCGCGCCGCCGCCATGACGGTCGGATCGTTCTCGCCCACCAGCTCGTGGGCGTACGCGATGAGGAGGTGGGACCGCACGTCGGGGGCGAGACCGGTCCGCTCGAGCAGGCGGCTGAGGCGGTCGACGATGGGACGGTCGACCGTGCCGTAGGTGCGGGCCTGCCAGGGCGTGGGCTCGGTCCAGGCGGTGAACGCGGCGATCATCAGGTCGTCGCGGCCGATCGACTCGGCGTACTCCACGGCCTGCTCGCGCGTGTCCCGGGCCGCGGCGAAGGCCCCGGCCCTGACCTGCGCGCGCAGCAGCCTGCCGAGCAGGTCGACGCGCTCGTCCGGGTCACTGGAGTTGGTGACGGCGTCGGTGAGGAGCGCGGCCGCCACGTCGTGGGCGTAGCGCGCCTCGGCCAGCTCCGCGGCCCGCACGCAATAGCCGACGGCCTTCGGTGATCCCGCTCGCGCATGGTGATGGGCGAGGGCCGCGAGGTCGTCAGTGCCCTCCAGTGCCGCGGCGATCCGGGCGTGCATCCTGGTGGTCCGCACCCGGCTGACATCGGTCATCAGCGTGTCCCGGACCAGCGTGTGAACGAAGCGGACGCGCCCGGGCGCGGGCTCGTCGAGCAACCCGGCGATGACACCCGCGTCCAGCGCGTCCAGCACGCCGTCCTCGTCGGTGTCGGCGGCCTTCACGAGCACGTCCACCGAGCTTTCCCTGCCGGCCACGGCCGCCAGCCGCAGGACGGACACGCCGCTCTCGGGCAGCCTCGCGAACCGGCGCCGCAACACGTCCCGTACGCCCTCGGGGACCTCGGAGAGCGCGATCAGCGCGCCCTCGCCGCCCAGCAACCGCGCGGTCTCCCGCACATAGAAGGGGTTGCCGCCGGTCCGCTCGGCGATCCCGTCCACGGTCGCGTCGTCGGCCTCGCACTCCGCGCGGACGAGCTCCGCGACGGCGGTGCCGTCGAGTCCGGGCAGGTCCAGCCGGAGGGGCGCGGTGCGGGCGAGGGACGCGAGCGTCGCGGTGAGACGCTCGCTCTCGTCCGCGCGGTACGCCGCGACGACCAAGATCGGGGCCCGCACGTCGATGCCGCCGCCGAGCAGCTCCAGTGTGGCGGCGTCCGCCCAGTGCAGGTCGTCCAGGACGACAACGATCGGACGGTCGGCGGCGGCCGCCGAGAGCCAGGTCCACACGGCCCGCCGCAGCCGGAACCGCCCGGCCGCCGCGTCACCGTTCACCGGCGCGGAGTCGCGGAGCAGCGGTGCCAGGTCGTCGGCGAACTCCCCCACGGGAACACTCGTGGCCACCGTCCGCAGGACCTCGACCCACGCCCACGCGGGCGGCGCGCTGTCCACGTCGGGGCAGCGCCCGGCGGCGACGAGCCACCCGTCCTGCCCGAGCCGCGCACCGAGCTGCTCGAGCAGCGTCGACTTGCCGAGCCCCGCCTCCCCGGTGACGAGCGCGACGCGCGCCCCACCGGCGCCGGCCTCCCGCGCTGCCGCCAGCAGCGCCAACAGCTCGCCGTCCCGGCCCACGAACGTTGGCGTGCCGGGCTCGCCGTTCGGAGGCGGCGGCGCGGTCGCCCGGGACCGGGGTGCCTCGGCACCGAGCGGGGGAACGGCCGCCTGAAGGACCTCCGTGCGTTGGGTGAGAATCGCCTCTTCCAGAGCCACCAGGTCCGGGCCCGGGTCGAGGCCGAGCTCGTCGGCGAAGGTGGCGCGGGCGCGGCGGAGCGTGGCCAGAGCGTCGGCCTGGCGGCCGCTGCTCCACAGCGCGAGGGCGTGCAAGCGCCAGCCCTGCTCGCGCAGGGGATCGTCGCGCGTGAGGCTCTCCGCATCGGACACCACCGTCGCGGGGTGGCCGAGCCGCAGTCCCGCCGCGATGTGCAGTTCACGGGCGACCAGGCGCAGCTCGCCCAGCCGGGCGGTCTCGGCGACGACCCACGGCTCGTCGGCGACCTCGGCGAACGCCGGTCCCCGCCACAGCGCCAGCGCCTCGTCCAGCCGGACACGAGCCTCACGGGGATCGGCGAGCGTGTGGGCCTCGTCGAGCAGCTCCTCGAAGCGCCATGCGTCCACCGCCTCCGGCGGCAGCCGCAATGCGTAGCCGGGCGACGCGCTCACCAGCAGGCGAGCCGGAGTCCGTGGCGGGCGACCGGGTTCCAGCAGGCGGCGCAGATTGGACACGTACGACTGCAACGACGCCAGCGCGCGCGACGGCGCTTCGCCGCGCCACAGGTCCTCGACCAGCCGGTCGACCGGCACGACCTGACCGCGCGCGGCCACCAGCAGGGCCAGCACGCCGCGCTGTCGCGGTCCGCCGAGCGGAATGGGGTCACCGCCGGCCTCAGCCGCGAACGAGCCCAACACCCGGATCAAGACCATGACGTGGCACATCGTACGCACGACTCGGCGTCAGCCGTTCCAAGTCGGCTCCCAGTGTCTTCCAAACGCCCGGGAGCAGGCTCGAGCACATCGAACAAAACCGTTGAAGGGCAGGAACAAATGAGCGTCAACACCGAGGACATGGAGATCGTCCACCGCGCCTTCCGCCGCGAGTCACGGCTGCTGATGCAGCTCGTCGCGGCGGTCGCCCCGGGTGACACCGCGCGCGCAGCGGTGATCGCCGACCACTTCCGCGACTACCGGCTCGGACTGAAGAACCACCACGAGGGCGAGGACGAGCTGCTGTGGCCACCGCTGCTGTCGCGGGTCGATCTGGAGGCGGACATCGTCCTGCGGATGGAGGCCCAGCATGACCGTGTCGCAGCCACTCTGACCAATCTGGACGCTGCGGTCCCGGCGTGGGAGGCGACGGCCGGCGCCGGCGAGCGCGACGCCCTCGTGGCGGCGCTCGCCGATCACCGCGCCGTTCTGCTCGAACACCTCGACGACGAGGAGTCGACACTTCTTCCGCTCGCGGCCGAGTACGTCACCGAAAAGGAATGGGCCTCCCTGGGCGAGCATCTGGTGGCCAACACGCCGAAGCTCACCCTGCTCACGCTCTTCGGTCTCGTCCTGGAAGACGCGAACCCGGCCGAGCGAGCAACCCTCCTGTCCGCCCTCCCCGCGCCGGTCCGCGGCATCTGGCACGTCATCGGCCGCCCCCGCTACGCCCGTCACATCCGCCGCGTCCGCGCGGTCCGACCCTGACCCTGCCCATCCCGCACGAGGTCGACCACGGCGCGACCCTGGTGAACATCGAACTGGCCTGGTCCCGACCTTGGCCACCAACGCCGTGATCGCCTGGACCGCAACGGATCAAGGTCTCGAGGCCGAGCAGACGCGCCGGACGGGGCTGCGTGCTCACGCCCCGACCGGCCCTCCCGAGATCCTTCATCCGCACGGTCGCTCTGCGGACCGGCCTGCGGTCGCCACCCGACGGAATCCCTCCGACCACGAACTGAGGAGAACAATCATGACGAGATATCGCTTGACCACCCTGCTGGCAGTGATCTCCGCGGCCGCACCGTTGTACTTCGGGCTGAGCTTCCTGTTCAATCCCGTCGGCGCCCCCCAGGGCTTCGGCATCGAGCCTTGGCCGACCGGCAACGCGGACGGCTACTTCGTCGTCAAGGGCGTGCGCGACATCGCGGCCGCGGCCGTCATGTTCCTCCTGCTCGGCCTCGGCCGGCGTCGTGTCCTCGGCTGGGTCGTGCTGATCAACGCCGTGATTCCGACCGGCGACGCACTGGCGGTGGTGTCGCACGGCGGCACCACGGCCAGGGCGCTGACCGTGCACGGCTCGGCATTGGCGTTCGTCCTGCTGACCGCCGCACTCCTGCTGACAGAGCGGCCGCGGGCCGCGGAACCCGCCGCCACCGGTGACCGGTCCCGGAGCTGACGCCCGGGTTGATCGAGTAGTGGTCGCCGTTCCCGAAAACCGGTGCCTACCAGCCAACTACGCCATATCGGCCCGCTGGTCGGCGAATGTCACGGCGACCCCGACAGGGTCCGACGATGCTGGAATTGCGGGCCCTGTCCCCGATCGACGACTATCTGCTCGGCGACGACATCGTGCAGACGGACGACCCGCAGGTGCGGGCCGCGGCTGATCTCCTGCTGGGCCGGTCGGTCGGTCGATCGGACTACGCCCGTACCGCCTTCGAGTTCGTGCGGGACACGGTCGCGCACTCGTGGGACGCCGACGACCCCCGGGTGACGGTGACGGCCCGCGAGGTACTCGAGAACCGGTGGGGTTGTGCTACGCCAAGTCCCATCTGCTGGCGGCGCTGCTGCGGATCGGGGGCATCCCGACCGCGTTGTGCTACCAGTGGCTCGTCGACGACGACTACTTCATGCTGCACGGGCTCGTCGCCGTACATCTCGACGGGGCCTGGCACCGACTCGACGCCCGCGGCAACAAGGAGGGTGTGGACGCGCGGTTCGACCTCGGGGTCGAGCGCCTGGCGTGGCCCGTCCGCCCGGAACCGGGCGAACGCGACTTCCCGACCCTGCACGTGTTCCCACCCCGGCAGCTGGTCCGCGCGCTGCGCTCCGTCGACGACATCCGGTCCCTGACGACGAGCGGCCCGGGCATCCTGCCGGACCGCGAATCCTCCCACCCGCAGCGCCGACCCTCGGCGCGGGAGCGCAACCCGACGGCGCATCACCCGGCACCGACACCCTTGTGCTGCGGGTCGAGTTCGCGGTGATCGCGCGCGCCGAGGCCGAGACCACCGGTCCGTCATGCGGTGGGATCGAGGATCAGCTTTCCGGAGTTCCTCCGTTGCTCGATCTTCTCGTGCGCGAGGTGTGCCTGGCCGAGTGGAATCACCGAGTCGATCAGAGGCACGAGGGTCCCGGCCGCGGCCCGGTCGAGGATCTCGGCTCTGGCGTCCGCGACGCGGCCCAGCCAGGCCGGGCCGCCGCACCCGACCAGCGTCAGCCCCCGCAGCACCAAGTCCTGGGACGTGAGGGCGGCGGGTCGACCACTCAGCATCCCGTAGAACAGCATTCGGCCGGTCAGCGGAGTCATCGCATCGAGAAGACCGGCTGCCGACTCGCCACCGATCGACTCGAACACGACGTCGAGCGTCGTGTCACCGAGAGTGTCGCGCACCGCGTCCTGCCATCCCGGGACCGAGTGCACGGACACGTCGTCCGCCCCGAGCGATCGTGCCCGCTCGCATTTCTCGTCGGTGCCCGCGGTCGCGATGACCCGCGCGGCGCCGAACTCTCTTGCCATCTGGGTGAGGTACGCCCCGACGCCGGTCGACGCCGCTTCGACGAGGACCGTCTCGTGTCCGCGCATCGCGGCGGTGCGCAGCAGGGTGAGCGCAACCGAACCGGGTACGGCGACGGCGACGGCGTCGTGCAGTGACAGATCATCCGGAACGGCGACCGCCGCGGCCGCGGCGGCGACCACCTGTTCGGCGTAGGCGCCGGTGCCGTCGGTTGCCGCGACGACCCGGGCACCGATCAGGCCCGGGTCGACCCCCGGGCCGACACCGGTCACCGTTCCAGCCACTTCGCCGCCGAAGACGGCGGGAAGAGCGGCTGGAGAGGCGAAAACACCTGAGCGGACCTGTGTTTCGGCGAAATGCACCCCGATCGCGCCTGCCTCGATCAGCACCTGGCCGGCGGCTGGTGTCGGGGCCGGCATGTCCCGTTCGACGAGAACCTCCGGCCCGCCGGCCGACGTCATCACGATTGCCTTCATCGATCCTCCATAATTTGACCACCAGTCCAGTTGAGGAATGTCGACGACGATATTGACCGTGGGTCAAGTTGTCAATGGAGGTACACGTGGGAAACGAGCCGAAGCGGGAGCGCCGCGACGCCGCCCGCAATCGTCGGGCGATTCTCGATGCCACAGATGCACTGCTCGCCGAATTCGGCGCCGACAACGTCTCGATCGAGCAGGTTGCCGCTGCCGCCGGAGTGAGCAAGGGGACCGTTTTCCATCGCTTCGGCAGCAAGGCGGGCCTGATGAGAGCGCTCGTGGTCGAGCGCGCTCACGCGCTGCGCGATGCGGTCGTCGGCGGCCCGCCGCCTCTGGGCCCCGGCGCGCCGGCCGCCGAGCGACTGCTCGCGTACTTCGACGAGATGTTCCGGTTGGTGGTCGACAACGTCGAACTGATGATCGCGTACGACAAGGCGACCGACGATCCGCACACCGAGGCCATCCACGCGTTCTGGTACGGGCACATCGCATCACTGCTGGCCGAGATTCGACCCGACTCGGACGCCGAGGTGCTGGCCAGGGTTCTGCTCAGCACCCTGAACGGCGACCTGGTCCTCCACCACATCCGCACCGGCCAGACCGAACGTCTCGCGGGGGCGATCCACGGCCTGGTCGAATCCGTCGCGACGAGACCCGACTGAGTGGAACACTGTCGAGACACATTGAGGATCAGCGGGACTCGCCGCCGATTGTCGACACCCCCGACTGCGAGGAGGACGCGTGCGGTTCGCGCTGGGCGACCTGTTGGCTGACGTGCCTGCCGAGCAGGTCGACGAGGCTCGGCGTTTCTACGCCTCGAGGCCGGCCGGGCGTGGCCCCAGCACCGCCGAGGAGTTGCGGGAAGTGCGGGCGAGCAGGCCCGCTCCCCCGCTCGCCGATCCACCGGCGATCGACGAGATCGTCGAAGCCGCGGGAGTGCGGGTGCCGGTCAGGATCTTCACTCCCCCCGGCAACCGGGCACGGGGCGTCCATCTCGACATTCACGGCGGCGGCTTCTACATGGACTCCGCGGCGCGCGACGACGTGCGGAACCGCCGGCTCGCAGATGCTCTCGACATCGCCGTCGTCAGCGTCGACTACCGGCTGGCACCCGAACACCCGTGGCCGGCCGCCCCCGACGACTGTGAAGCGGCGGCACTCTGGCTCGTCGAGCACGCCGAGGCCCGCTTCGGATCCTCCCGTCTGGCGATCGGCGGCCGGTCGGCGGGAGCGACGCTCGCTGTGACGACCCTGCTCCGGCTGAGGGACAGAGGAGCGGTCGACGGGTTCACCGGCGCCGCACTCCAATTCGGCACCTACGACCTCAGCGCGCAGACTCCGGCCGGACGTCGGATCGCCGACGAGTACTTCATCCAGGCCTACGTCGGCCACGTGGACGACCGCACCGCACCGGACATCTCTCCGCTCTACGGCGACCTCCACGGCCTTCCCCCGGCGCTGCTGGTCGTCGGGAGCACGGACGTGTTGCTGGAGGACAACCTCGCGATGGCAGGTCGTCTCGCGGCCGCAGGCAACGACGTCGAGCTGCGGGTCTACCCCGAGTCCCCCCACGGGTTCACCGGCCACCCCACCGCGATGGCCGGGACCGCCCTCGCCGGCCTCCATTCGTGGCTGCTCGACCGGGTCGCCCGACCGCAGTAGCACCCGACGGCGATCAACGTCGGGCGCCGCCGTGAACGACATCCGCGGACGCGGATTGCATGTCCACTTTCGTGCCGGACAGCAGCGGCCACCGACCGGCGTGTCCCACCGACACCACCTCGAAACCGAGTGGTGTCGGTGGGTCCTGCGACACTCACGCCCCGAACGCGGAAACCGAACCACGGGTCAATTGCGACCCTCCGAATCGGGCATAATGCCCATCGGACCCACCCGAGACCAGGAGCGCCCCGGTGATCAGCGAGCTGCGAAACGAGTTCCACGGCCTTCCGGTCGTGGAGTTCCCCATCGACACTGCCCCCGCCCCCGTGCAGGGCCCGGTCGCGTGGCGGATCTCCGTCCCCACGTACGACGCGCCCATGGAGTGGCCGGAGGCGTTCGAGAAGTTCCGTGCCGCGGTCGATCCGGCGAGCGTGCAGGCGATCGTCGTCGGTGGCTGGTCCGAGCCGTACGACACCAGCTCGGCCGACATCGTTGCGGCGCTCACCGCCGCCGCCGGCGAACTCTCCGCGTTGCGGTCCCTGTTCATCGGGGACATGACTTTCGAGGACTGCGAGATCTCATGGATCGTGCAGTCGGACGTCACGGGCCTGCTGTCGGCGTTTCCGCAGCTGACGCACCTGGGGGTGCGCGGCGGCACCCAACTGGCACTGCACCCGGTCCGGCACGAGAACCTGCGCAGCCTGGTGATCGAGTCGGGCGGCCTGCCCGCCGACGTGGTCCGGGCGGTGGCCGCGTCGGATCTGCCCGGCCTGACCGATCTGGAATTATGGTTGGGCACAGAGGAATACGGCGGCGATTCGTCCGCCGAGGACCTCGCTCCGATTCTGTCCGGCGAGAAGTTCCCGCGGTTGACCCGGCTCGCGCTGTCGAACAGTGACCACCAGGACGCGATCGCCGCCGCGGTGGCGGCCGCGCCGATCGTCCCGCAGCTGCACACCCTGGATCTGTCCAAGGGCGTGCTGCTGGACACGGGCGCCGAGGCGCTGCTCGCCGGGCAGTCGCTCACCCACCTCGAATCGCTCGACCTGCACCACAACTACCTCAGCGACGGCATGCGCGAACGCATGCGCGCGGCACTCGAACCGTCCGGTGTGCGACTGGATCTCGAGGCCGGGAACGCCGACGAGGACGAGTACGACGGCACCGTCTACCGGTCGGTCGCGGTCGGCGAATGACACGTCCTCGACTCGCGGTCGTGGGCAACCCGGAGAATCGCCGCGTCACGATGCTGCTGGACGCCGCGGCCCGGCGCGGCGTGCCCACCCCGCGGGTGGTGCCCTGGCGTGAGGTGCTCATCGCTGGTGGGGCTCGATTCGATCCCGACGAGTTGGTGCGCCTCGACTCGCCCGGCGAAGACCCCGACGTCGACGCCCTGCTGCGCGGTCCCGGCGACCCGACACGCATCGCGGACGGCCCTCGGTGGTACGCGTCCCTGCTAGACGCGGTCGGAACGTTGCGCGGCGGGCGACGACTGACCGACGCCGAGGATCTGTCCGTGCTGTTCGACAAGCGGCGGTGCCATGCGACGCTCGCGAACGGTGGTGTGCCGGTGCCGGTCTCCCCCACCTCGGGTGCCGACGCGCCGGCGCCGCGGAACTGGCCGGAGGTGCGCGAGTTGGCCGCGGCCGCCGGGCTGCGCCGGTTCTTCGTCAAACCCGCGCACGGATCGTCCGCGGCCGGTGTGGTCGCGGTGGAGACCGCCCCGAGCGGACGGGTGCAGGCCCGCAGCAGCACGGAGGTCGCGGCGGACGGTGTCCACAACTCCCTGCGCGTGCGCCGACTCACAGGTGAAGCCGAAGTGGGCGCCCTGATTGACGCGCTGGCCGGCGAACTGCTGCACATCGAGGCGTGGCTGCCGAAACCCTCGTCGCGGGGCCGCACCGCCGACCTGCGGGTGGTGGTGATCGCCGGGCGGGCGACCCACGCGGTACTCCGCACCAGCTGCCACCCGATGACCAACCTGCATCTGGGCGGGCAGCGCGGCGACCTGGACATCGCACGGGCAGGATTCGACTCCGCGGGCTACGGCTGGGACCGGGCGCTCGCCGTCGCCGAACGGGCCGCCGCGCGTTTTCCGCGCACCCTGTGCGTCGGCGTGGACCTGCTGCCCGCCGCGAACTGGCGCGGTGCCGCGGTGGGTGAGGTGAACGCCTTCGGCGATCTGCTCCCGGGCCTGACCGGGCTCCCGGGTCGCGCCGACGGGCTCGACACGTACGGGGCGCAGCTGGCTGCGGTGACGGGGTGGGCCGATGATGCAGCAGCCTGACGAGACGATCGCCACACGTCCGGACTCCAACTCCACTGCGGCACAGCCGGACATGACGGCCGTCGTCGGCTCCGACGACATCCTGTTGATCACGCTGGACACCCTCCGCTACGACGTGGCCTGCGAGCTGGCGGCCGCCGGTCGGATCCCGAACCTGGCGCGGCACCTGCCCGGCGGCCGGTGGGAGGAACGCCACGCCCCCGGCAGCTTCACCTACGCCTCGCACCAGGCGATGTTCGCCGGGTTCCTCCCCACTCCGGTCGGGCAGGGGCCGCACCCGCGGCTGTTCGCGGCCGAGTTCGGCGGGAGCGAGTCCACCGCGGCCGGCACCTTCGTCTTCGCGGAGTCGAACCTGGTCGACGGTCTCGCCGCCGCCGGCTACCGCACGGTGTGTATCGGTGGTGTCGGGTTCTTCAACCGCCGGGGTGCGCTGGGTTCGGTGCTGCCCGACCTGTTCGACGAGGCGCACTGGTCGCCCGAACTCGGGGTGACCTCGCCCACCTCGTTCGAGGCGCAGGTGGACCTGGCCGCACGAGTCGTGGGCGGGCTCCCGGCCGAGCGCCGCCTGTTCCTGTTCGTCAACGTATCCGCTCTGCACCAACCGAATTGGTTCTTCGCCGAGGGAGCCACCGCGGATCACGGGGACACCCGGGCGACGCACGCGGCCGCGCTGGAGTACGTGGATCGGCACATCGGGCGGCTGTTCGCCGCCGTGTCGAGCCGGCGCCGCTGCTTCGCGATCGTGTGCTCGGACCACGGCACCACGTACGGCGAGGACGGATACACGGGGCACCGTCTGGGCCACCCGGCGGTGTGGACGGTGCCGTACGCCCATTTCTTCCTGCCGGGGCCGCGATGACCGCCACCGACCTGCCGATGCCGATACCGCCGGGTGCGGTGCCACCGGAATACGTGCCGCCGTACCAGAACTACGTGTACGCGTACCCGCACAAGACGGCGTACCGGCCGCTCCGGCCGCGTCCCGCGTTGACCGAATTGTGGGCGGACGAACCTCAGGACGCGCTGTCGCTGTACCTGCACGTCCCGTTCTGCGAGGTGCGCTGCGGTTTCTGCAACCTCTTCACCCGGGTCGGCGCACCGGACGAGCTGACCACCCGGTACCTCGACGCCCTCGAGCGGCAGGCGGACGCGGCGCGAGAGGCCCTGGCACCGTCGGCGCGCTTCGCGACGGCGGCGTTCGGCGGGGGAACCCCCACCTACCTGACCGCGGGGGAACTGGACCGGCTGTGCGACATCGCCGAAGACGGCATGGGTGCCGACCTGCGGGCGATCCCCCTGTCTGTGGAGGCGTCGCCGTCGACGGCCACCGCCGACCGGCTCGCGGTGCTCGCCGAGCGCGGCGTCACCCGGCTCAGCCTCGGGGTGCAGAGCTTCGACGACACCGAGGCCCGGGCAGCCGTCCGGCCGCAACGGCGCGCGGACGTCGAGGCCGCCCTGCAGCGTGTGCGGGACGCGGCGATCGCAGTCCTGAACATCGATCTGATCTACGGGATCGACGGCCAGACACCGGATTCCTGGGCCGCCTCCCTCGACGCAGCGCTCGCCTGGCGTCCCGAGGAGCTGTACCTGTACCCGCTGTACGTGCGGCCGCTGACGGGGCTGGCCCGCCGCGGCGGCGGGCCCGATCCGGAGTGGGACGCCCACCGGCTGGACCTCTACCGCCGCGGACGCGATCACCTGCTCGCGGCGGGTTACGTCCAGGAGTCGATGCGCATGTTCCGCCGCGCCGAGGCACCCGACCTCGGCCCGAACGACTACGCCTGCCAGACCGACGGCATGATCGGGCTCGGTTGTGGCGCACGGTCGTACACCCGAAAGCTGCACTACTCGTTCGACTATGCGGTCGGTGCGCACGAGGTGCGCGCCATCATCGACGACTACGTGGCGGGCACCGCCCGGGACTTCCGCCGCGCCGTCGTGGGCCACGCGATGAGCGAGGACGAGACCCGTCGCCGGCACCTGCTGCAGTCGGTGCTGCAGGCGTCGGGAATGCCGTTGTCGGACTACCGTTCCCGATTCGGGTCCGATCCATACGAGCATTTCGGCGCGGAGCTGGATCGGTGGTCCGAGCGCGGATGGCTCCACGCCGACGGCGGACGGCTGCGGCTGACCGCCCTGGGTCTGGCGTACTCCGACGCCCTCGGACCGGAGCTGTTCTCCCCGGCGGTGCGGACCGCGATGGCCGAGTACGAGGGCCGCTGACGGTGCTGACCATCCTGTACCGCGGTCCGCTGGCCTCGTGCGACTACGACTGCCCGTACTGCCCGTTCGCGAAGCGCCGGGACACCCCCGAGCAGCTGCGCGCCGACCGCGCGGCGCTGGAGCGCTTCTGCGCGTGGGTGGCAGGCCAGGATCGGGATCTGTCGATCCTGTTCACCCCGTGGGGCGAGGGCCTGGTCCGCTCCTGGTACCGGCGGGCCCTGGTGGACCTGTCCCGGCTGCCTCGGGTGCGCCGGGTGGCGATCCAGACCAACCTGAGCTGCCGCACCGGCTGGCTCGCCGACGCCGACCGCGACAGGGTCGCGCTGTGGTGCACGTACCACCCCGGCCAGACGCCCCACGACCGGTTCCTGACCAAGACCACCGAGCTGACCGCGCTCGGAGTGCGGTTCAGTGTGGGTGTCGTCGGACTGCCGGAGCATCTGGAGGCCGCCCGTCGGCTGCGCGCCGAGCTTCCCGATTCGGTGTACCTGTGGGTCAACGCCGCCGACGGCCACGAGTACACCGACGCCGGCGCGGCCGCCTGGACTGCGATCGACCCGCTCTTCGAATACAGCCGGCATCCGCACCGGACGCGGGGTCGCGCGTGCCGAACCGGCGACACGGTGGTGTCCGTCGACGGGGCCGGCACCGTCCGGCGCTGCCATTTCGTTCCCGAGGAGCTGGGGAACCTGTACGACGACTCCTACCGAAAGGCGTTGCGGCCGAGCTCCTGCCCGTTGGACCTGTGCGACTGCCACATCGGGTACGTACACGCCGAGCAGCTGCCGCTGTACGACGTCTTCGCCGGCGGTGTGCTGGAACGGATCCCGGCTGAGCCGATATGGCTGCCGCTCCCCACGCGGCGATAGCGTCGGGCCGCCGTCGGGGCCAACGCCGACCCCACATCATCGGGGCCCTCCCCCCGATCGGTGATGTTCCTCCGTACACGTGCAGGTGATGGCGCGCCAACCGTCCGAGCCCCGCCGCCGGGCAGAACGTCCGGCGTTGCCGGCCGGGACCACGAGTTCGGTACCGTTCTGTGTCGACCCGCGACCGCGTGTCGTTCGAGCGGATCCGCGCATCCGAACTGGGAGGTTCCCGTGGCTGGTGGTCTCGTCGCCCTGTTGGACGACGTCGCAGCGATCGCGAAAGTGGCCGCGGCGTCCATCGACGACGTCGGAGCGGCGGCCGGTAAGGCCAGCGTCAAGGCGGCGGGGGTGGTTGTCGACGACACCGCCGTCACACCCCGCTACGTGCAGGGCTTCTCACCCCAACGCGAACTTCCCATCATCCGCAAGATCGCGATCGGGTCGATCCGCAACAAGCTCCTGATCATCCTGCCGGTGGCCATGATCCTGAGCCAGTTCCTGCCACAGGCGCTGCCGTACCTGCTGATCGCCGGTGGCATGTTCCTGTGCTACGAGGGCGCCGAGAAGGTCTACGAGGCCCTCACCGGCGGTCATCACGAGGACGAGGGCACGACCGAGGCGCAGGGCGGGGCCGAGCACGAGAAGACGATGGTCCGCGGCGCGATCCGCACCGACCTGATCCTGTCGGCGGAGATCATGGTGATCGCGCTGTCGTCCGTCGAGGACGAACCGTTCCTCACCCGACTGCTGGTGCTCATCGTCGTCGCGATCCTCATCACCATCCTGGTGTACGGCGTGGTCGCCCTGATCGTGAAGATGGACGACATGGGCCTGGCGCTCGCGGGGCGCAAGTCGTCGTTCAGTCAGCGGATCGGCCGCGGCCTCGTGACCGCGATGCCGAAGGTGATGTCCGTGCTCACCGTGGTCGGGATCGCCGCGATGCTCTGGGTCGGCGGCCACATCCTGATCGTCAACGTCGGCGAGGCGGGATTCCACTGGCCGGCCGATCGCCTCCACGACCTCGAACACTGGTTCGGCGAACTCGTGCACGGCGGCTTCGGCGGCGTTCTGTCCTGGACCGCGGGGACCCTGGCGTCCGCCCTCGTCGGGCTGGTCGTCGGCGCGCTCGTCGTCCTCATCGTGCACCTGATCCCGATGCGGAAGAAGGCCGACGCGGCGCACTGACGGGTCCGGCCCCGGCCTACCTGCGAGACCCGACGCCTGCTACATCGTGATGAGCACGGTGGTGTTCGTCGGCGCCAGCACCATCTGGACGCCCGCGCCGGCCAACCTGTCGGAATCGATTTCCGGCAGCCCGGCCGCGCAGGCCGCTGGTGACGGTGCCGTCCTTCTCGGGACCGCGTGCCTGCGGGCCACCGCGCTGTTCTGGAAGCTCGTCGGCGCCCGCCGGGCCCGTAGGTCCTTGGCCACGTGTGCGCTCCGTGCGGCCCGCACCTCTCCGAACGACGTCGTCGAGCGTCACCCCCACTGACCGCGCACGCGCGCCGGCACGAAGCCGCCTCCGCCCAGCAGATCTCGTTGAACGATGGAGCGTTGCGGGTCGGAGCGACGCTCGGCCGGATCGCCGGTGTCGACGAGAGTTTCGCACCCACCACCACCTCACGCACACGGTGGGCGTGGGTGTTGCGCAATGGTCGGCGCGGTCACTCCACCGAGATGCCCATGCGGGTGAGCATGTCCCGAGGGTCGGAGGGCGGGTCGAGTTCCAGGAGTTGCCGTCCACGGTGACGAGCCGCTGCGATGCACATCTCGTCGTCCGAGTGGATCCAGAATTCTCCCCGGGCGATCTGCTCGATCATGTGCTCCGCCGCGACGAGCGGGTCGAGTCCCTTCTCGGCGTTGTCCCGTTGCATCGCAGCGAACACCGCGTTGGCGGTGGCGTTGGCGGTCGGCGCCTCACGCTGCGCCGACCGGAAGATCTCGCTGCGAATCGAATGCGGGATGACGGCACTGACCTGGATGGGTGCATTGACGATCGACAGGTCCTGGTGCAGGCACTCGGTCATCGCGAGTACCGCGTGCTTGCTGACGATGTACGGCGACTGCACGGCAACGGAGTTCAGGCCGCCCACCGACGACAGGTTCGCGATGCACGACGGCGTCCCCGCCGCGATCATCCGCGGGACGAAGGACCGCAGGCAGTAGAAGACGCCGTCGACGTTGATCTGCATCAACCGGCGCCAACGCTCCCGGTCGATCTCCCACATCAGCCCTGCCGTCTCCACACCCGCGTTGTTGACGAGCAGTTCGACGCTGCCGTGGCGGTCGAACACGGCCGCCGCCATGGCCTCGACGGACTCCGGGTCGGCGACGTCGACGGTGTGCGGTTCGGCGCGACCTCCGCCCGCCACGATGTCGTCCGCCACCGTCCGTGCCCGCTCGGTGTCGACGTCCGCGACCACGACGGTCATGCCGAGGGTCGCGAGATGCCGTGCGAGGCCCTCGCCGATCCCGGCGGCCGCTCCCGTCACCACCGCGACGCCGTGCGAGAACCGTTCCCGCGCCGCACCCACCTGCACCGTCACGCCTCCAATCCGTCCGCGGCGATGTTCGGGTTCGCCCACGCCGGCGGCTCGAGGCGCGGAAGTTCACGCCCGCCGTCCAGGCTCGTCACCGCGATGCCCTGCGACCACGGGAAGTGCAGGCTGAACGCGACCAGTCCGGTGCGCTCGGTCGCGGGCAGGGTGCACATCTCCAGCACGGTCTGCGCGAGGTACTCCACCGGTTCGGCCTCGTAGCCCTCCGGCAGCAGCGCCGCCGCACCGGGCGTCATGATCGCCGTCGACGGCCCGACCACGTTGACGGCGATGTTGTCGCCCTCGACCTCCGCCGCCAGTCCCTGCGTGAACCGGTGCAGCGCCGCCTTCGCCGCCGCGTAGATCACGTCACCGGACGTCTTGTTGTACTCGCGGAACGGCCGGATCGGCGGGAGTCCGGTGGAGGAGCCGATGTTCACGATCCAGCCGCCACCCGCCTTGCGCATACCGGGAATCACCGCCTGCGACAACAGGAACGGAACCTTCAGGTAGTGCTCGAGGGTGCGGTCGAAGGTGCCCTCCTCCATCGACTCGATCGAGGAGTAGTCCGCGAAGCCGGCATTGTTGACGAGGATGTCGACGCCCCCGACGGCGTCGACGGCGGCATCGACGAGACCGGCGCGCTGCACCGGGTCCTCCAGGTCCGCCGCGATCGCCACGGCCCGGCCCCCGGCCCGCTCGATCAACTCCACCGTCTCGTCCAGCGTGCCCTCGAGCACGTGCTCACGTCCGTCCCGAACCGACCTCGACGGCGACGTCGAGCGCGCGGTGACGACCACCGCGGCCCCCTCGGCGGCCAGGCGCTGCGCGATCGCACGCCCGATCCCCCGACTGCTTCCCGTCACCAGGGCGGTGCGCCCGGCCAATCGCTGTGTCATGTCGTTCCCTGTCGTATCTGCATGTGCGGCATACGCACCCGAGTTGTTGTCGTCCTGTCGTGGCATGCGCGCGCGAACCCTCGGCGCGCCCGACTCGTCGGGGCGGGTCGGATGCCACAGCTCCTGCCTCACACCCCCGGGTCAGCGACAGCTGCGGGAGGCTGAGGAATCCCGCTCACGCTAAGTCGCCCGTCCCACCGACCGACGACCCTCTCCCGGTGTGCGGGAAATCACGCCCTGCCGTCCACCGTGCGCGGCCGCGTCCCACCCGGCAGGCCACCGCCGACGTGGGACCGCCGAATCGAACAATGCGGAATCGCAGCGCGAATCGGCTGCCGACGAGGGAAACCGCGATCAACAAGCATCGGCCGCGGTGCCGGTGGGGGCCGTGCTCGTCACTCCCGTTCGGCGTCCTGCGCGGCGACCCAGGCCGCGATCTGCGTGCGGGAGGTGAAGCCGAGTTTCGTGAGGACCTTCTCCACGTGTCCCTCGGCGGTGCGTTGCGCGATCACCAGGTGCTGCGCGATCGCCTTGTTGGTCAGCCCCTGAGCGACGAGGTCGGCGACCTGACGCTCCCGCCGGGTCAGTCGCGTGGCCGAATCGCGCGCTCCGGGCGCGGACGCGGTGTCGCGCAGGGCGTAGGCGACCGCCGCATCGACACCGAGGCCCCGCCCGCGCCCGAATGCGGTCTCGTAGGCTCGTGAACCCAGGGCATCGGTGGACTCACGCACGACGCGATCGTGGTGACCGAACAGGTCGCGGATCACGATCGTGGGGCTGCCCGCGGCCTCACCCACCGCGGCCGAGGCGCCCATCAGGGCGGCGGCTCGCTCCGGGTCGCCCGCCAGCCAGCCCAGGACCTCGAGGCACATCGCGGTACCGAGCGGATCGTCGACCATGCGGGTGAGCCGCAGCGCCTCCTCGATCAGGCGGGTAGCCCGTCCGGAATCACCCCGCTCCCACACCGCAATCCCGAGCATGCACAGCGAGTAGGCCCGGTACATGGACTCGCCGTGCGCCTCGGTGAGCGCGATCACCTCCTTGTGGCTGGCGATCGCACGATCGGAGTCCCCGCTCAGCCCGCACACCATGGCGAGCCCGACCAGCGCCCCGACCCGGGCCGGCAGGGCACCGTCGGATCCCACCGTGATCAGCGCCGACTCGAAGCACGCGGTCGCGCGGGCGAAGTCCCCGGAGAAGGTGGCGACGTATCCGGTCGCGGAGGCGAGGTTCGCCAACGTCGTGGCGTCCTCGACGGAGCCCGCAATGCCTTGGGCAGCATCCATGAACGCCTGCGCCGCAACGACATCGCCCTGCATCGAGGCAATCATGCTGGCGCCGGTCAGCGCCGAGAGCCTAGCCACCGACGCAGATCCGTCGGCACCTGTCAGCGCCCGCTCGATCCAGTACCGGCCCTCGCTGTACAGCCCGCGCGACACCCAGTAGGGGAAGAGCGAACCGGCCATCCGCAGCGCGGCACCGTCCTCGCCCGGCTCGGTGACACTGAACTCGAGTGCCCCACGCAGATCGGCCCGGTCGCGGTCGAACCGGGCGATCCACTCGAGCTGCTGGGGGCCGATCCACGCGGCCTCGGCCTGCAACGCCAGCGCCTCGTACCAGTCCCGGTGCCGCCGCCGCAGCAGCCCGGACTCGCCGGAAGCATCCAGCTTCTCGAGCCCGTACTCTCGGATCGTGTCGAGCATCCGGTACCGGACGACCGGACCGTCCTCCCGGGACAGGATCGACTTCTCGACCAGGGATCCGACGATCTCGGGCACCCGCTCCGCCGGCACACTTCCCGCGCAGATTCCGGTGACGGCATCCGACTCGACACCGCCCGAGAACACCGCCAGCCGCCGCCACAGTTCCTGCTCGTGCGGCGTGCACAGCTCGTAGCTCCAGTCGACGCACCATTTCAGAGTCTGGTGTCGAGGCGGCACGCCCCGGTACGCGGCCGTCAGGAGCTCGTACCGGTTCGTCAGGAGCTGCAGAATCTGCACCGGCGCCAGCATGCGGACCCGGGCGGCGGCGAGCTCGATCGCCAGCGGCAGCCCGTCGAGTCGTCGACAGATCTCCGCGACCGCGTCCTGGTTGTCCTCGGTCAGACCGAATCCGGGAACGGCGTCGCGCGCACGGTCCGTGAACAGGGTGACGGCCTCGCATCGACTCAGCCCCCGCGACGACGAGCCGGGATCCGGGACGGTCAACGGCGGCACCCGGACCGTCACTTCCCCGTTGACCCCCAACGGCTCCCGGCTGGTCGCGAGGATCCGCGTCCCGGGGCACGACCGGAGCAGCTCGGTCGCGAACTCGGCGACCGGCGTCACCAGGTGCTCGCAGTTGTCCAGGACGATGAGCACGTGCCGGTCGGCCAAGAACTCGACAAGCAAGGGAAGCGGCGGGCGCGCCACCCGCTCCCTCAGCCCGAGTGCGGCCGTGACGGTCTCCGCCAACAGGCTCGGCTCGGAGAGTTCACCGAGTTCGACCAGCCACACCCCGTCGGCGAAGATTCCCTGTGCGTCCTCGCCCACGCGAAGCGCCAGCCGGGTCTTGCCGACGCCACCGGGCCCGGTCACCGTGACGAGACGGGAATCGGAGAGCAGCCGACGGACCTCCGCCAGTTCATGTCGTCGGCCGACGAAGTTGGTGAGTTGGTGCGGGAGGTTACCCACTCGCTCGCACGTCACCGAAGACATCGTCGACGTCCCTTTCGTCAGATCGGCGGCGCCGACGTTGCGGCCACCCGAGGCACTGAAAGCAGTAAGGGTATCGCTCGCCGAGCTCGGTGTGGGCGAACCGCACGCAGATCGGCTCCCGTACCTCCGCTTCGGTCCGTCGATGTCGGCGACGACCACGCGTGTCGCCGGCGTGCGACGAGCTGCACTGCCCGACCGCCAAGCCATCGAACTGGCACACGACCAACGAGATCGGGATCCGGTCGACTGTCGACAAGCTCGGGTCCGGCAGCCCGCGACTGCGCGCCACGGCTATCGAGCAGGCATCCCCATTGCCGTCTCGCACGCTGTTCGACGCTGCGAAGAGAGTCGAGACGAGTCGATGCGCGGTCACGGTGGCAGTGACCTTCTCGATGCCGGTCGCGACGGCTGCACGTAACGGACGGGCCTGAGTGGCGAGGTGTGCGGGGCCGTCGGAGCGTCCGCGACAGCTCCGGCGGCGCCTCGCGTCGGGCCACGCATCACACGACGACGGTCCAGTGCGTGCCCGATGGTCTTCGACCCCTCACGTATGTAGCACTCGTACAGCGCACAAGTCAGCCGCCCGATCGGATATGTCCCGAAATGCACGGTCGACGTGTTGCATACAACACAACGATCCGAGCCGATTCGAGTATCGATCACCGCCCCCGCGGCACATGGTTGACGATTCGACACCGGGCGCCGAAGTCAGCGCCACCCCTCTGACATGCGAACTTGCGTGTGCCGCCCAGTCACGGGACAGCCGCCGAGGCATGCCGCCGACCAGCACGCAGGCGAAAGGACCGCATACGCCAACCAAGCAACTTCTTGGTTGGATACTCGCCAGTCACATTGGGGCGCAAATACTCTGACGCCCGCGTCGTTGTCGCCCCTCCGCGCAACGGCGAAGGCCCGCCGGCCCAACCCCCCAGGGACGGCGGGCCGCCCCGTGCAACAGGACCCCCACACCGTGTCGGGGAAACGCACACCGAGGAGAACCGATGAGGATTCCGCTGTGGATCGGCGGCCCCGCGGTGATCGCGCTGTCCGCAGTCGACGCCGTACTCGAGATCCAGATCCGGGCAGTGCGGACACTCGCCCGCGCGGCGTCCAGCGGCATGGGCACCGAAGTCGCGGTGTAGGTGGCCGAGTTCACGGCCCCCACCGACGACGCCCCAGGGCCGACACCTACCGCGGATCACCCGGTAGCCCCCGACGCCTCGTAACAGCATGCGGCACATCCGGTCTGGAGGTTCAGCCGGTCCGACAGCCACTGGAGGGCGTTGCGGCGCATCGGCGACGGACCCCCGCACCGAAGTCGCACCGCCGGACGGTGCAGTCCACGTCGAGACCGCAGTGGTCGGGGTCATCGGGCGGCGCGCCGAGAACGTATCCGCCACCGCCGCATGGGATCACGTCGCCGGTCTGACCGGGAACGTCATCGCGAAGGTGGGTGAGGACTCGGTCCCGGTCGCCTGTGTCAACGGTCGATCCGATCCCACACGGCGACAAGCGGCTGGTCGGTGGGCTTGTCAACACCGCTCCGCGAGCGCCACCGCGCGCGCGAGTGTGGCCCTCGCATAACGCCGCCACAGCGGGGCGGCCACGAGCCGAACGACCAGCCCGCGGCCGGGTCCGGGGTGAAAGGTGTAGGTCCAGTGGACGAGACAGTGGGGCCCGTCCGGTGTGAAGGTCCACTGACCGGACACCTTCTCGACGATGTGCCGCAACGGCCCGGTGAAATCGGTGATCTCGTAACCGAACGTGTGGGGTGGGTCGTACGCGGTCAGGCGCTCGGTGGCCGTGGAACCGTCCGACAGCTGTGGACGCCGTTGGCGACCGACCGTATCCCACGGCCCGGTCTGACCGGACACCCCGACCACCGCCGGCAGCGGTCCCATGCCGGTGAAGATCTGGGTGAGGTCGATCGGCGCGATCACCGCGAACGCATGGTCCGGCGGCGCGCAGCACCGGGACTGCACCGCAACGGGTACCTGCTGGCTGCTCATGTTCGGACATGATTCCCGGCCGAAGGTTCGGGCACAACGTCGAGCCCGACGACGTCCGCCCGGGTTCCATGCATGCAGCTCGTTGATCCAGCGGCGCGTTCCGCTGGTCGCGACAAATCGACAGTGCTACCCGCGCGCCATGTCGACGAATCTCGAGTAGTGCAGCTGGTGCGCAACGGTGATCGTGGCGGTGGGTCCGCCGCGGTGCTTGCCGAGGATGATGTCGGCCTCGCCGCCGCGGGGGTCGTCGCGTTCGAACGCGTCGGGCCGGTGCAGGAGCATGACCATGTCGGCGTCCTGCTCGAGCGAGCCGGACTCGCGGAGGTCGGAGACCTGCGGCCGCTTGTCGGTGCGCTGCTCGGGGCCACGGTTGAGCTGACAGATCGCGACCACCGGCACCTCGAGCTCCTTCGCCAGCAGCTTCAGGCTCCGGGAGAACTCGGAGACCTCCTGCTGCCGGGACTCGACCTTCTTGCCGGACGTCATCAGCTGGAGGTAGTCGAGAACGATCAGCTTGATGTCGTGCTTCTGCTTGAGGCGCCGCGCTTTTGCACGAATCTCCATCATCGTCAGGTTCGGGGAGTCGTCGATGAACAGCGGGGCCTCGCTGATCTCGCTCATCCGCCGCGCCAGCCGCGTCCAGTCGTCGTCGGTCATCTTGCCGGAGCGCATGTCCGACAGCTTGATCTTCGCCTCCGCCGACAGCAGACGCATCACGATCTCGGTCTTGCTCATTTCGAGCGAGAACACGACGCTGGCCAGGCCGTGCTTGATCGAGCACGACCGCATGAAATCCATTCCAATGGTCGACTTGCCGACACCGGGGCGGGCCGCGACGATGATCATCTGCCCGGGGTGCAGGCCGTTGGTGATCTCGTCGAGCTCGCTGAAGCCGGTGGGGACGCCGAGGGAGATGCCGCCCCGGCTGGCGATCGAGTCGATCTCGTCCATCGTGGGCTGCAGCAGCTCCTCGAGGACGACGAAGTCCTCGACAGTGCGCCGCTCGGTGACCTCGTACACCTCGGCCTGCGCGCGGTCGACGACCTCCGCCACGTCCTGGCCCTCGGCGCCGGCGTAGCCGAACTGGACGATGCGGGTACCGGCCTCGACGAGGCGCCGCAGGATCGCCTTCTCCGCGACGATCTCCGCGTAGTAGCCGGCGTTCGCGGCGGTGGGGACGGTCTGCGTCAGCGTCACCAGGTACGGGGCGCCGCCGACTCGGCGCAGCTCGCCCTTGCGCTCGAGCTCCGCGGCGACGGTGACCGGGTCGGCGGGCTCACCGCGCGAGTACAGGTCCAGGATCGCGTCGTAGACGCTCTGGTGGGCGGGACGGTAGAAGTCGCCGGGCCGCAGCTTCTCGAGCACGTCCGCGATCGCGTCCTTGCTCAGGAGCATGCCACCGAGCACGGACTGCTCGGCGGTCATGTCCTGCGGGGGCTGGCGTCCGAAGTCCTCGCGCGGCGGCTCATCCGGTTCCGGGTAGTCCGAGTGCCCACGATCGTCGACAACCGCCACGAAAACCGTCCTCTCCCGCAAGGGCGCGTCCACCCACGGCACACGCGCGCGCGGTGGACACGATACGAAATGTGTACGCGTCCCCACCGACAAGGTCCGCCGAAATGCCGGCTGGTCGGGGTCGTGGCGGCGCGCCCGCGACGACGTTAGGCACACGCGCCGCCCGGTTCAACACCGGTTGTGTACACAGCTGTGGATGAATTGTGGAATCCCCAGAACGGAGTTGTTCACGACCTGGGGACAACCTGGGGACAACGAAGATCACACATCCCAACAGCGCAGGTCAACGCACAAATTTTCGTTCACACAGCTGTGAGTGAAAATAGGTGCGGCGTGTCGTCGCAGTTGGGGAGCCGGGCGTGTTGCGCATGTCACGTCGATTCGCAACGTGAAATGGCACACAGTGACAGATAACAATTCTGTCACGACAGTTTGGCCTGCATCACAAGTGGCGGCGCGTCGCGGTTTCGCGTGAAACACAAAGTACAGGGCCCCGCAGACCGGAGTCTGCGGGGCCCTGCTCGAACGGGTGTCGGACTAGCCGGCGACCACGTTCAGGTGGAACTTGGCGGTCACGTCGGGGTGCAGGTTGATCAGCACCAGGTGCTTGCCGGTGGCCTTGATGTGGGCCTTCGGCAGCTCGACGATCCGCTTGTCGACCACGGGGCCACCCGCGGCCTTGATGGCGCCGGCAACGTCGGCGGCCGTGACCGAACCGAACAGCTTGCCCGAGTCGCCGGCCGTCTTGACGGTCAGCGAGATGCCCTCGATGCCCTCGATCGCGGCCTTGAGCTCCTTGGCGTGGTCCAGGCCGCGCACCGCGCGGGCCTCCTGGGCACGACGGATGCCCTCGACCTGCTTCTGGGCGCCACGGGTGGCGACGATCGCCAGGCCGCGGGGCAGCAGGTAGTTGCGGCCGTAGCCGTCCTTGACCTCCACGGTGTCGCCGGGCGCACCGAGGTTGTCCACGTCAGCGGTGAGGATCAGCTTCATGTCTTCCCTCCCTTTCCTTAGCGAGCCGTAGAGACGTAAGGAAGCAGCGCAACCTCACGCGAGTTCTTCACGGCAACCGCGACGTCCCGCTGGTGCTGGACGCAGTTGCCCGTGACACGGCGCGCGCGGATCTTGCCGCGGTCGCTGACGTACTTACGCAGCAGCGTCGTGTCCTTGTAGTCGATCTGCACGTTCTTTTCCTTGCAGAAGGTGCAGACCTTCTTCTTCATCACCTTGTCGCGCAGCGGCGGCTTCGGCATTGTCCTTCTCCGTACTTCTCAATGTTCGTTCGCGTCCGATCCCAGGGGGATCAGAACGGCGGTTCGTCGTTTCCACCGCCACCGAAGGAACCGGACGCCTGCGGGGCGCTGCCCCACGGGTCGTCGGCCGGACCGGCCGCCGGGCGTCCACCGCCCGAGCCGCCCGAGGAACCGAACCCGCCCCCGCCGCCTCCGCCGCGGTTGGCCTTGTTCACCTTGGCCGTGGCGTAGCGGAGCGAGGGGCCGATCTCGTCGACCTCGAGCTCCACGACAGTGCGCTTCTCGCCCTCACGGGTCTCGTAGGACCGCTGCTTGAGCCGGCCCTGCACAATCACCCGCGAACCGCGAGTCAGCGATTCCGCGACGTTCTCCGCTGCCTCACGCCAGATGTTGCAGCGGAGGAACAGCGCTTCGCCGTCCTTCCACTCGTTGCTCTGGCGGTCGAACGTGCGGGGCGTGGACGCGACGGTGAAGTTCGCGACCGCGGCACCCGCCGGGGTGAAGCGGAGCTCGGGATCGGCCGTCAGGTTCCCGACGACGGTGATCACGGTGTCGCCTGCCATGTGGTTCCTCCTGCAGTGTGTGGAATCCAGTTGCCCCGAGCCTAGGGCGTCACTACGACACCCGTCGCGGCTCGACGCGGACAGGGATCACTTGTTGTGGCGCAGAACCTTGGTGCGGAGCACCGACTCGTTCAGGCCGAGCTGGCGATCCAGCTCGTTCACGGTGGCCGGGGTGGCCTTGATGTCGATCACCGCGTAGATGCCTTCGCTGTGCTTGGCGATCTCGTAGGCGAGACGACGCTTACCCCAGACGTCGACGTTGTCGACGGAGCCGCCATCCTGGCGAACAACATTGAGGAACGTATCCAGCGACGGGGCGACGGTGCGCTCGTCCAGGCTGGGGTCGAGAATGACCATCAGTTCGTAATGACGCATAAGACCTCATCACCTCCTATGGACTGTGAAACGGTCACGGACGATCCGTGACAGGAGGGTCGTTGCGTCAGCAACCTTTGCAGGGTACATGAGGGGCTCCTGACCTGCGAAATCGCACCCCCGGCCGCGACACCCCTAGGGTGGGGCGCATGCGGACACCGGCGCGCGCGAGCACCGTCACGACCGTCGTCGTGACCCTGGTGTGCGGCCTGACGCTGGCCCTGGCCTATCTGAACAAGGCGCGCTGCGCGGGCGCCCCGTTCGACGGACTGGGACGCAGCCTGGTCTTCGACCGGATCAAGGACTCGTCCGTCTGCTACTCCGACATCCAGTTCCTGTGGATCGGCCGCGAGATCGACAATCACGTCTTCCCGTACCTGACCGGCGGCATCACCGACGCCGGCACCCTGGTCGGCGGCACCGTCGAGTACCCGGTGCTCAGTGGCCTGCTGATGTGGCTCGGCGGGATCGGGTCGCACACCGACGCCGCCTTCCTGATGCACTCCGCGCTGATCCTGACGCCGTTCGCGCTGGCGACCGCGTGGATGCTCGGCCGGCTCGCGGGCTGGCCGGCGTTGCTGTGGTCGGCGGGGCCGCCGCTGGTGCTCTACGCCTTCCACAACTGGGAACTCCCCGTGGTGGCCGCGGCGACCGCGGCGATCTTCGTCGTCGCCCGCTTCGACCGGGTGCCGCTGCGGGCGCGGGGGATCGCGGCCGCGGTGCTGCTGGCGGTCGGGGTGTGCCTGAAGGTCTATCCGGGGGCGTTCGTGCTTCCGTTGGCCGCCTACGTGTTCACCGGCGGGCTCGGCGGGCGCGAACTGCCGCCGACGGTCTCGGGGCGCTACGACCCCAAGGGCGCGGTGGCGGTCGCCGCGGCCGCGGTGGCCACGACGGTCGCGATCAACCTGCCGTTCGCGGTGCTCGGGTGGCGGGGCTGGCTCGCCTCGTTCGAGTTCCAGTCCGACCGGGAGGCGGACATCACGACGAACTCCGTGTGGTTCTGGGGAGTTCGCCCGTGGTTCACGTCGGTCGACGGCCCGCACAGCGACTACGCCCGGTTCGTCTCGGTCGCCTCGCCGCTGTTGATCGTGGCCGCGTTCACGCTCGCGCTGTGGTGGGGGTGGCGACGCTACCGGCGCGAGGGCACCTACCCGTGGCTGCCGGTCTGCGCGGCGATGCTGTGCGGATTCCTGTTGCTGCACAAGGTGCATTCGCCGCAGTACACGCTGTGGCTGATCCCGTTCTTCGTGCTGCTCCGGGTGCCGTGGACGCTGATCGGCGGCTACCTGCTCGCCGATCTGTCGATGGGTGTCGGGGTGTTCCGCTACTTCGCCGCACTCGGCGCCGGCTCCGACGCGTCCACCGAGAAACTGTTCGTCGAGTTCGGCGTGTGGGGCCGCGCCGCCCTGCTCGTCGTGTTCTTCGTCCTGTTCCTCCGATCCGACCGGAGGGGCGCCTCCCCGATCGCGACCACCGAGACGCCACCCGTCGCGATCACCGAAGCGAGCAGCCGATGACCGGACCCTGGTGCGACACACCGAGTCCGGAGAAAGGCACGTCCGCCTCGAACCGTTGACGCCGCAGCACGCGGCGTCGTCGCGGCGGGGAGGCGACGACCATCTCCTGCTCACGAGCGCCGTCCCGCGGCGCGACACCTCGGTGGAGCTGTCGGCCCATCGAGTCGGCCGAAGATCGAGCCACGGCTCGGCACTGCCCCGGTCGGTGCTTCGCGAACTGCGCGGCGGTGTCGACGACGTCGCAATGGTCTGACCGGCACGGTCCCCGCCCCGTTTCCCGAATGGCCCACTCACTCGGTTCAACTGAATGAACGGGCCATTCGGGAAGGCGGGGGTTGGGTCAGAACGGGAGCAGGTGGTGCTTGCGGGGGTTCTTGTAGATCTTCTTGTCCCGGAGCAGCGTCAGGGCCTTGCGGATCTCGAGGCGGGTGGCCGACGGGTCGATGACGGCGTCGATGTAGCCGCGCTCGGCCGCGATGTACGGGGTCGCGACGTGCTCGTTGTAGAAGTTGATGAGCTGCGCACGCACCGCAGCGGCGTTGTCGCCTGCGGCCTCGATCTGGCGGCGGCCGATGATGTTGACGGCGCCCTCGGCGCCCATCACGGCGATGCGCGCGGTCGGCCACGCGAAGTTGACGTCGGCGCCGAGCTGCTTGGAGCCCATCACCGCGTACCCGCCGCCGTACGACTTGCGGACCACGACGGTGACCTTCGGGACGGTCGCCTCGACGTACGAGAACAGGAAGCGGCCGCCGCGCTTGATCACGCCGACCTTCTCCTGATCCACGCCGACGAGGAAGCCGGGGGTGTCGACGACGAACACCAGCGGGATGTCGTACGCGTTGCAGACGCGCACGAAGTGCGCGGCCTTGTCCGACGCGTCGGCGTCGAGCGCACCCGACAGGTACAGCGGCTGGTTCGCGACCACACCGACCGGGCGACCGTCGACGCGGGCGTAGCCGGTGATGATGTTCTGCGCCGTCTCGCCGCGGACCTCGAGGAAGTCGCCGTCGTCGAAGATCTTGAGCAGGATGTCGTGCATGTCGTAGCCGGCGTTGTCGGCATCCGGCATGAACGTGTCGAGCGAGAGGTCGTCCTCGGTGATCTCCGGTTCCAGACCCGGGTTGATGATCGGCGGCTTCTCGGTGCAGCTGGACGGCATGTAGCTCAAATATTCACGCGCCCATGCGAACGCGGCCTTCTCGTCGGCCGCCACGTGGTGCACGTTGCCGTACCTGGCCTGGTTCCGGGCGCCACCGAGTTCGTCGAGGCTGACCTCCTCGCCGGTCACCGACTTGATGACGTCGGGGCCGGTGACGAACATGTACGACTCTTCGGTGGCGATCACGACGTCGGTGTTGATCGGCGCGTACACCGCGCCACCGGCGCACTTGCCCAGGATGATCGAGATCTGCGGGCACATCCCCGACAGCGGCTCCTGGCGCCGGCCCATCTCGGCGTACCACGCCAGTGAGGTCACGGCGTCCTGGATGCGTGCGCCCGCGGACTCGTTGATGCCGACGACGGGGCACCCGATCTTGATCGCGAAGTCCATGATCGCGGCGACCTTGCGGCCGAACATCTCGCCGGCGGCGCCGCCGAACACCGTCTGGTCGTGCGCGAACACCGCGACGGGACGACCGTCGACGAGACCGTGGCCGGTGACGACGCCGTCGCCGTACGGGTTCGACGGGTCACCGGGCTGCCGGGCGAGTTGCCCGGTCTCGACGAAGGTGCCGGGGTCGAGCAGCATGTCGATGCGCTCGCGCGGCGTCGGCAGGCCCTTCTCCTTGCGCCGGGCGATGGCCTTCGGCGCCCCCGGCGCCTTCGACTGCTCGAGCTTCTCGCGCAGTTCGGCGAGCTTCTCGGCGGTGGTGGTGCTCACTCAGTTACTCCGGTTCTCGGATTCGATTGCGGCCAGCCTCGTGGTCAGATCGGCCCCGACCTTGGCGATGTACGGTTCGTCGACGATCTGGATGTGATCGCCGCCGACGTGGATGATCTCCAGGTTCTTGGCGACCTTGCCCCAGCCGCCGTCGGCGGTCCGCGTCCCGAACGCCGGTTCCAGGGCGATGGCGTCGTCGTGGTAGCGGTCGGCCATGTACAGCACGACGTCGCCGTCGTAGGTCTCGGGCCGGACGGTCTGCAGTGCCCGGTTGTCCAGCCACGAGGTGCGCTGGTGCTCGATGATCCCGCCCGGGATCTTCGCGCCGCTCACCTTGAGCAGGTCCATCAGGAGCTCGATCTGCTCCTCGTCGGACTCGGCGGCGGCGAGCAGGTCGTACGGCAACGGCGCGTCGACGTTGTACGTCTTCTTCGCGAACGCCGCGTACCGCTGCCAGCGCTTGCGGATCTCCTCGGGCGTGTCCTCGACCTCCTCGCCCGCCATCACGGTGTCGATCAGGCCGACGATGCGCACGTCCTTGCCGCGCTCGCGCAGCATCCGGCCCACCGCGTAGGACAGGGCTCCGCCGAGCGACCAGCCGTAGAGCACGTACGGTCCGTCGCCCTGGATCCCCTCGAGCAGCGGCAGGTACTCGCGGGCCCGCACCTCGAGCGGCCCCTCTGTGCGTTCGAGGCCGTACATCGGGGTGCCCTCGGGCAGCCGGCGCAGCAGCGGCTCGTAGGCGACCGTGGACCCGCCGGCCGGATGGAACACGAAAACCGGTACGGCAGTGGAACCTTCGGGACGAGCACGCAGGACGCGCACGAGGCCCTCGATCTTGCCCTCGTCCTCGAGGTGCGGGCGCACCTTTTCCGCGAGCTGCTCGACGGTCTCGCAGTCCAGGACGTCGTCGAAGCTCACGTCGCCGCCCGCGCGTTCGGTGAGGCGGGCCGCCAGCTTCTCGGCGGTGTCGTCGTCGAGCACCGGGAGGATGTTGAAGATGCCCTTCGCGGACTTGCCGGTCACCACCGCCCAGGTCGCGAACGTGAGCCGCTCGGCGGCGTCACGCGGCGGGACGTTGACCCCTCCGTCGGACGCGTCGCTCTCGGCCTCCGCGATGATCTGCTCGGCCTCCGCGACGGGACTCGTCGTCTCGTCCGCGAGCCCGGAATCAAGTGCGGCGGAAGCATTCTCGGCGTCCTTCTCGGCCTGCTGCTGCGCGGCGAGAGCCGCCACCTCCTCGCGGTTGTCGACCGCGTACCGGAGGTACTTCGCGACGTCGTGCAGGCTCGCGTCCTTGACCGCGGACAGCTGCAGCTGCGGGATGTCGAACTCGTACTCGACGCGGTTCTTGATCCGCACCGCCATCAGCGAGTCGAGTCCCAGTTCGATCAGCGGGATCTCGCCGGGCAGGTCCTCGACCGCGTAGCCCATCGACTCGGCGACGATCAGTGCGAGACGGTCCTCCAGCGCCTGGCTGCCGTTCGGATCCCATCTGTCGCCGAAGGATTCGACGACCTCGGGCAGCTCCTCCATCGGCGAGCTCGACCGCGCGGCGGGCGCGGCGAGGACCGGCTCCGGCAGCGCCTCACCGGAGGAGACGACCGCGTCGAGCAGCAGCGTGAAGTCCGCACCGCTCTTCGCGTGCACCTGCACCGAGCCGCCACCCGGGTGCGGGTTGAGGGTGGTCGTCAGGGTGCCGGACGTCGGCACCTCACCGCGGGCGATCGCGGCGGTCAGCGTCACGTCCGAGAGCACCTGGGCCGCAGCGGAAGTCGCGAGCTCGTTCAGGTCGGTGACGGCCGATGCCGCGACCTCCCAGACGTGCCGGCCGTCCGGCAGCGACACGTGCGCACCCGGGGCCCGGGTGGCGCCGCCGGCGCTGACCTGGGTGTCGAGCCAGTACTCCTTGCGCAGGAACGCGGTCCGCGGCGGGTTCGCGTACCCGCCGGCAGGCAGCAGCGACGCCAGGTCGACCGGCTGTCCGTGCACGTACAGCTGGGCGAGCGCGGTGAGGACGCCGACCTCCTCGTCCTCCTTGCGCTTGAGCGTCGGGATCAGCTGGGCGTCGTGGACACCTGCGTCGAAGACGGTGGCGGCCACCGACATCAGCGTCGCCGGGTTCGGGGCCAGCTCGACGAACGTGGTGTACCCGGCGTCGGCCGCCATCCGCACCGCGTTCGTGAAGTACACGCTGTGCCGCATCCCCTTGGTCCAGTACTCGACCGGGTGGATCGGGGCGTGGCCGGCGCGGTAGAGGGTCTCCTTGTCGACCGACGAGAACAACCCGACCGTCAGCGGGTGCGGCTCGATCCCGGCCAGTTCCGCGGCGAGCTCGCCGAGGATCGGATCGACCTGCGAGGTGTGGCTGGCGCCCTTGGTCTGCAGGATCCGGCCGAGCTTCTCCTCCGCCTCGGCGCGGGCGACGATCGCCTCGACCTCGGGCTGCGGGCCGCCGATGACGGTGTGGGTCGGCGCCGCGTAGACGCAGACCTCGAGGTGCGGGAAGTCGCCGAGCACGGCCTCGATCTCGGCGGCGCTGTACTCGACGAGCGCCATCAGCCGGATGTCGTCGCCGGACAGCGTCGATTCGGCCTCGCCCATCAGCCGCGACCGCGCGGTGATGACACGGACCGCGTCCTCGAGGGACAGACCACCGGTGACGTACGCCGCCGCGGCCTCGCCCATCGAGTGTCCGACGGCGGCTTCCGGCTCGGCACCGTGGTGCCGCAGCACGGCCGCCAGGCCGATCTGGATCGTGAAGATGCCGACCTGGGACGTCTCGACGTCGTAGTCGACCGCGTCGTCCAGGAACTTGTCCGCCATCTTGTAGCCGGACTCGAACTCGATCAGCTCGTCGACCGCGTCGACGGCGGCGCGGAACACGGGGTTGTTCAGGTACAGCTGCTTGGCCATCTTGCGGTGCTGCGACCCGAATCCGGAGAACACCCACACCGGGCCCTTGCCTGCCGGGGCATCGGCGGAGAACACGCCCTGCCCGGGCTTGCCCGCCGCGACCGCGCGCAGTCCGGCGATGGCCTCGGCGTGCGTGCGGGCGAGCACGACGGCGCGGGAGCGGCCGTGGTTGCGCCGGGCGAGGGTGCGGGCCAGGTCCTCGAGCGACGTGGTGCTGCCGACCTCCGTCTCGAGCCAGTCGGCGAGGTCCGCTGCGGCCCGGCGGCGCCGAGACGGCATCGCCGCCGACACCGGCAGCAGCACCGGCAGCGGCTCGTCGCGCTGCGGCTCCGGCGCGACGAGCGGCTCGACGCCCATCGACTCGGCCGCGTCGGCGAGGACGCCGGCGGCCTCCGCTTCGACGTCGAGCTGCTCCGCTGCCTGGTCGCGCTCGTCACCCTGATCGGGGTGCGAATCACCCACCGGCGCGTACTCGCGCACCACGACGTGCGCGTTGGTGCCGCCGAATCCGAAGCCGGAGACGCCGGCCACCGCGCGACCGGTGTAGCGCGGCCAGTCGGTGGCCTCCGGGACGACCCGCAGCCCGGTGCCGTCGAAGTCGATGTACGGGTTCGGGCCGGCGTAGTTCAGCGACGGCGGGAGTTTGTCCTCCTGCATCGCCAGGACGACCTTGATCAGGCCGGCGGCGCCGGCCGCGGACTCGAGGTGACCGAAGTTCGTCTTCGCGCTGCCGAGCAGCACCGGCTTGTCGGCCTCGCGGCCGCGACCGACGACGCGGCCGAGGGCATCGGCCTCGATCGGGTCGCCGAGGATCGTGCCGGTGCCGTGCGCCTCGATGTAGTCGACACCGGACGGCACGATGCCCGCGTCGCGGTACGCGCTGCGCAGCACGTCCGCCTGCGCGTCGGGGTTTGGCGCGGCCAGGCCGTTGGAGCGCCCGTCCTGGTTGACGGCCGACCCGGCGATGACCGCGAGAATGGTGTCGCCGTCGCGTTCGGCGTCCTCGAGCCGCTTGAGGACGACCAGGCCGCCGCCCTCGGACCGGACGATGCCGTTCGCGTCAGAGGAGAACGCCTTGATCTTGCCGTCCGCGGTCAGGACGCCGGTCTCGTCGAAGCCGAGGGTCGCGGCAGGCGCGACCAGCATGTTGACGCCGCCGGCCAGGGCGAGGTCGGACTCGCCGGTGCGCAGCGACCGGACCGCCTGGTGCACCGCCACCAGCGACGACGAGCAGGCGGTGTCCATCGCGACGGACGGTCCGCGGAAGTCGTAGAAGTAGGACACCCGGTTCGCGACGATCGCGGTGGAGGTGCCGGTGATCGCGTACGGGTGCGCGTGCACCGGGTCGCTGACCGCGAGCAGCTGGTAGTCGTTGGTCGAGGTGCCGATGAACACGCCGACCTGCTCACCCTTGAGACCGTTGGCCGGGATACGGGCGTGCTCGAGCGCCTCCCAGGTCAGCTCCAGCGCGAGCCGCTGCTGCGGGTCGACGTTGCGGACCTCGAGCGGCGACATCGCGAAGAACTCGGCGTCGAAGCCCTTCACGTCACCGAGGTAGCCGCCCTTGGTGTTGGCCTTGGCGATCGCGTCCGCGATCTGCGGGTCGGCCATGAACTCGGACCAGCGGCCCTCGGGCAGGTCGGTGACCGCGTCCCGGCCCTCGATCAGCAGCCGCCACATCTCCTCCGGGGTGTGGCCGGTGCCGGGGAAGCGGGACGCCAGACCCACGATCGCGACGTCGTGCGACTGCGACGTGTCGCGGGCCGCGTAGAACGCGGCGTCGTCGGCCGCGGCCGGAACCTCCGGCTCGCCCTCGACGATGCGGGTGGCCAGCGAGGCGATGGTCGGGTGCTGGTAGGCGACCGTCGCGGTCAGCGTGACGCCGACCAGCTCCTCGATCTCGCCGGACAGGGCGACGGCGTCGCGGGAGGACAGCCCGAACTCCTCCATCGGGCGGTCGTCCGTAATCAGTTCGATCGGCTGCCCGGTGGCCTCGGCAATCCAGTTGCGCAGCCATTCGCGCAGCTGCGCGACCGTCATCTCTGTCTCAGCCATCAGTGCACCACGCTACTCGTCGTCGGAGGTCTCGTCTTGGACGCTGTCGCCGAACTCAGACGCTGTCCGGGAACGCGGTCTGCTGATGGCCGCCACGCAGAGTGCCCTCGATGTAGGCGGCCTTGCAGGCGCGACGCGCGATCTTGCCGCTGGAGGTACGCGGGATCGAGCCCGCAGGCACCAGCAGGATGTCCCGGGCGGTGACGCCGTGCCGGGTCGAGATCGCCGCGCGGACCGCGTCCGCGATCGGCTGCGGGTCGGCCTTGCCGGCACCTGGAGCGCGCTCGCCGACGACGACGAGCTGCTCGGAGCCGTCCTCCGGGTCGTAGGTCAACCCGGCCGCACCGGCCTCGAAGACCTCCTGGGGCAGCTGGTTGGCCGGCACCGCGAACGCGGCGACGAAACCGGGCCGCAGCGCGGCGCTGGCCTCCTGCGCGGAGTACTCGAGGTCCTGCGGGTAGTGGTTGCGGCCGTCGACGATGACGAGGTCCTTGACGCGTCCGGTGATGTAGAGCTCGCCGTCCACGTACACGCCGTAGTCGCCGGTCCGCATCCAGTTCGCGTCGGCGGCGGTGCCCTCGGCCTTGCTGTCCTCGGGCAGGCGCACGGTGAGCTTGTTCTGGAAGGTCTGCTCGGTCTCGTCGGCCCGACCCCAGTAACCCTGACCCATGTTGTTGCCGTGCAGCCAGATCTCGCCGACGTGCTCGTCGAGGACCTCGGCGCCGGTCTCCGGGTCGACGATCGCCGCCCACTGGCTGCGGGCGACGTGCCCGCAGGACACCTGCGCGATCGCACCCGGCGCGTCCGGGGCGACCGTGACCATCCGGCCCTGGTTCAGCTGGTCGCGGTCCACGTGGATGACCCGCGCCTCGTCGGCCTGGTCGGTGGTCGAGACGAACAGCGTGGCCTCGGCCATGCCGTAGGACGGCTTGATCGCGGTCTTCGGCAACCCGTACGGCGCGAACGCCTCGTTGAACTTGCGCATCGAGGAGGTGGTGACCGGCTCGCTGCCGTTGATCAGGCCGATCACGTTGGACAGGTCCAGGGTGTCGCCCGACTTCGGCAGACCGCGCGCGGCGGCGTGCTCGAACGCGAAGTTCGGTGCCGCGGCGAACGTGCCGGCCCCGTCCGAGACGGCGGCGAGCTCCTTGATCCAGCGGTAGGGCCGCTGGACGAACGCGCGGGGGCTCATGATCGTGATGTACTTGCCGCCCAGCGCGGGCAGGATCACCGTGAGCAGGCCCATGTCGTGGAACAACGGCAGCCAGGTGACACCGCGCGAGTCGGTGGTCAGCCCGATCGCGTCGACCATCTGCAGGGCGTTCGTGCACACCGCGCGGTGGGTGATCTCGACACCCGCGGGCACCCGGGTCGAACCCGAGGTGTACTGCAGGTACGCGATCGCGTCGAGGTCCGGCGCCGGGTCAACCCAGGTCTCGCCGACGCTGTCGGGAATGGCGTCGACCGCGATGATCCGGGGACGCTGCGCGGCCGGGAGCGAACGGAACAGCTGCCGGACGCCGGCGGCCGACTCGGTCGCGGTCAGGATCGCGGCCGGCTCGCAGTCGCCGAGGACCGCGTGCAGGCGGTCGGTGTGGCCCGGCTCGTCCGGATCGAACAGCGGCACGGCGATGGTGCCCGCGTGGATCGCGGCGAAGAACGAGATGACGTAGTCGAGGCCCTGCGGGGCGAGCACCGCGACCCGGTCCCCCGGTTTGGTGACCTGCTGCAGACGCGCGGCGACGGCACGCAGACGGACACCGAAGGTGTTCCACGTCAGCTCGTGCACCTCGCCGTCGCGCTCGCGGGAGTAGTCGATGTATCGGTATGCCAGCTCGTCGGCGTTCTCCCGAGTGTGCTGCTCGACGTAGTCGACGAGAGTGCTGCCGGGCCTCAGCGTGATGTGGCCGGTCTCGTCGACGTAGTCATCGAAGTTCTTCATACCTTCTCCTCCAAGGCAAGCCCGTGATGCCAGGATCGCGCACCGTCGGGCTTCGTCCCCTGCGGCAGCGAGGGATCATGCAAACAATGTCTAGTAGCAATAGTGAGGTCTCGTCTTGGTAACGGACCCCTTCGCACCCCAAACCAACAGAATGTTACAGACACTCGTCCGCTCATTCGCCCGCGAGCTGGGCGACGACCGGCGCGAACGCTTCCATCTGGGTCGGAAAGATGCCGACATAGGACATCGAAGTTCGGGCGCGAACGTTACGGATCTGATCGGCGATCTCCTCGTAGGTGCCGATCGCCAGGTAGGGCGACCTGAGGATGTCCTCCACGGTCGGAGTGACGTCCAGCTCGATGTTCGGGGGATACCCGTTGAGCAGTGCGGCGACCGCCATCTCCGCCATGGCCTCCCGGTCCTCGGTCGGCATGATGGTGGTGATGGTCCAGTTCAGCTCGATGTCGCCGAACCGGTCACCGGCCGCCTCCCGGATCCGCTCGACCCGCGCTGCGGTCGCCTCCATCGTGATCCCGGAGAACAGCATCCGTCCGTCCTTGCTGGTGGGCGGGGCGACGGAGATGATGTCCGCGTACTTGGCGGCCAGGGCGAGCATCTTCGGTCCGCCGCCGCCGACCGCGATCGGCGGCCGCGGGCCCTGTCGGGGACGGGGACTGCCCTTGAGTCCCGCGATCCGGTAGTACTGGCCCTCGAAGTTGCACTCCTGACCGCGCAACAGCGTGTCCAGGATCTGCAGGGTCTCCTCGAGCTTGGCGATCCGGACGGCCGGGCGGTCGTACTCGATGCCGGCCTTGTCGAACTCTTCCTTCATCCACCCGGCGCCGATGCCCAGTTCCAGTCGGCCCCCGGACAGCACGTCGATGGTGGCGGCGTCCTTCGCCAGGATCGCCGGATGCCGAAAACCGTTGGCCAGCACCGCCGTCCCGAGTCGGATCTTCTCGGTGGCGACGGCGAGGGCACCCAGCGCGGCGATCGGGCCGACTTGGTTGCCCAGGTGGTCGGGAATCATGAAGGTGTCGTACCCGAGTTCCTCGGCCTTCTGGGCCAGCTTGACGAAACGCCGGGCACCGCCCTCGTCGGCGTTGCCCTCGCCACCAGCTGCGAACCGGAACTTGCGCGGCGCGGCGGCGTCGGCGGCGGAACTCATCGAATCATTTCTCCTGAACCTGGGCAGTGCAGTACAGCAAGTGGCCGGGTGGTCACTCTATCGGGTGCGCGTGACCACCCCCTATTCATGCACAGGGAGTCCCCTACTCGTGTGCAGGGGTTGGCGCGGCCCGAACCTTGTCGGCGGCCCAGTTTGTCATCCACTGGGTCGCTGTGGTGCCGTTTTCATCGACCCGGAAGGTGTTGTACAGCGCATGCACAGGGTTGTTGACGTACTCGGTGAGCCGGGCGGCGCTGGCCATCAGGTTCCCCGGCCGCAACGCGCCCGTCGGCGCGTCACAGATTCCGTCCGACGGGGCACAGATCTGTACCGCTCGGTCGGCGAGCGACCCGAACCCTCCGGGCCGCGCCCCCGTCATCGTGATACCCGGCAGCTTCAGCCCGGCCAGCGCGACCTCCGCCCCGACCCCGGACACCGGCGGGCCGATCGTCGGCGCGGCCGCCGGGTCGCGGCGGCCGTCCGCGATCACGCCGACACCGAGCACGCGGTCGGCCGGGACGGGCCCGGTCCCGGCGCCGATGCTCGCGGCGATGTCACCGGCGATCACCGCCCCCTGTGAGAACCCCGTCAGCACGAACGTCGTCAGCGGGCACTGGGCGTGCATCGACGACATCACCTCGGTCGCCTTCGCGGTGCCCTCCGACCGGCTCTTGTTGTACGACTGCTGACCGTCCGGCGGGAACGCCACCGGGTTCGAGAACTGCGCGACGTAGGGCACCGTGTACACCTGCGCACGCTGCGGACCGAACTCGGCCTGCAGCGGCCTCGTGACGTTGAGCATCAGCGAGTTCGGGTTCGCCGTCGGGTTGAACGGGTCGTCGGTCGCACTCGACTCCCAGGTGCCGGGAATCGCGATCACCTGCACGTCGGGGCAGCTCGCGGGCTGCGCGGCCGGCGGCGTCGGAGGCGGCGGGGTGGGCGGAGGCGGGACCAGCCGGCCCGCGAGCAGGTACCAGAGCGCCAGCGCGACCAGCGCGACCAGCAGCGCGACGATCAGGACGATCAGCGTCCGCAGCAGGCGACGCCCGCGGGCCTTGCGCGCAGCCATCGGTTACCTGCAGTAGGTCTTCGACGCGGCGTCGATGTACACCTGTGCGGACTTCGCGGCGTCCTCGGGCGACGGCGTCGCCCCGGTCAGACCCGCCTCGACCCCGGCCATGCCGGTCACGTACGCGAGGATCTCCTCGTTCGCGACGTTGCTCGCCTTCGCGGCGCAGATGTAGTTCGCGGTCGAGATCGCGATGTCGCCGCTGTCGGCCGGAGTGACGCCGCCCTTCTTCAGAGCCTCCAGGTACGCCCGCCCGCGGTCGTCGAGGGCCGGTGCCTCGGTCGGACCGGGGAAGCCGCTCGGGACCGCCTGCGGGGTCTCCGGCGGCGCGGTCGCCGCGACCGACGGGGTCGTGTACGCCGGGACCTCGATGCCGGTCGCGAGCGGCGGCACCGTGGGCGAACCCGAACCGGCCGCGGTGGTGAGCGTCGGGGTGCTCGACGCCGTCGAGTCGTCGCTACCGCAGCCGGCGAGGACGCCGAGCGAGACGGCCGCGAACGCGCCGGCGGCCAACGCCCGGACGAGCGGGGTACGGGGAGAGAGCATGTACGTCACAGTCCTCTTCGGTGATCGGCGGTGCCTGCCGCCACGACTGGGTGATCGCTGTCGAGGGTACCGACGCCCGGCGGGCCGGGTCCGCACCGCGAACCCGGCCCGCCGCGACGATCCCGCTGGTGGGCGCTAGTGAATCTGAGCGTTTCCACCGATCAGCGTGATGTTGCCGAACTGGAAGTCCTGCTGGGTTCCGCCCGGAATGGGACGTTCGTCACCGACCGGGTACCCGAGGCGTCCACCCTCGTAGCCCTGGCTGCCCCACGCGTCGAAGATCGGGCCGTTCTTGATCGACCAGGCACCGCTGAGCGGGCTCCAGTAGATGTTGCCGTTCTGGAACACGCTGAAGCGGCCACCGTCGCGGATCGGCCCCTGCTCACTGGCCTTCGGGAAGCCGAGCCAGCTGTTCTCGTAGCCCATCTGCCCGTACTTCTGCATGATCAGGCCCTGCACCGAGTTCGCTCCGGTGGTCGGGCTCCAGTACATGGCACCGATCTCGAAGCCCTGCACGGCGCCGTCCTTGGTCGGCGTGTTGATCTCGTCGCCGACCGGGTAGCCGAGGGGCCCGGTCTCCCAGCCCTGGCGTGCCCACTCGTCGCGGATCGCGCCGCGCACGGCGTGCGCACCGGACTGCGGGGTCCAGTAGATCGAGCCGGCCTGGAAGTGGTTGAACCGGCCGCGACCGTCGGGCGTGCCGAGCTCGCTGGTGACGGGCAGGCCGAGCGGACCCGCGGGGCCACCCATCGCCTGGTACTCGCCGCCGATCATGCCGGTCAGCACCTGCGTGCCGGTCGCGCCCGAGTTGAAGATCCGGCCGTTGCGGAAGTCCTGGGCGACGCCGCCGGCGACGGGGTACTCACCGGTGACGCACCCGCCGAGCCACGGGTTCGCGTTCGCGACCGGCGCGATCGCACCGCCGACCCCGCAGGCCGGCGCGGCGGTCTCGACACCGAGAGCGTTGGCGACCTGCGGCCACGCCTGGTGCATCTCGAACTGCCAGTACGGCCAGGAGTGCGTGCCGGACGGCCGGTAGTTGACCTGCGCCGGAATGCCGAGCTTGTTCAGCTTCGTCGCGAACGACTGCGACGTCAGCCGCGACAGGATCTCGAGGCCCATGCCGGCGTAGTTGGTCGAGACGCCGGGAATGCCGGACACCTGGTCGTACGGGCCGGCCATGCCGCTGCCGCTGGAGATGTACAGGCTGGTCCCCTTGAGGTTCTCGGCCTGGATGTACGGGTCGTGGGCGGCCCAGAGCGGGTTGCTCGGCGGACCCCACATCTTGCTGACGTTGTAGCCACCGGCGTCCTGCATCGCGTACTGCAGCGCCTGCGGCATGCCGAGCGACGTGGTGCTCAGGTAACCGGAGAACGAGCCCGCGAACTTGAAGAAGCCGGGATTGCGGGCGGCGAGGAACATCGCCGAGGTGCCGCCCATCGACAGGCCGATCACACCGCGCGTGTCGGTCGTGCGCAGGCTGTTCTGCAGCACCGGCGGCAGTTCCTTCGTCAGGAACGTCTCGAGCTGGTAGAGCTTGCCGTTGTCCGGCTCGAGCCAGTCGGAGTAGAAGCTGGACTGGCCGCCGACCGGCAGGATCACGTTGACGTTCTTGTCCGCGTAGAAGTTCGCGGCGTCGGTCTCGATCGTCCAGCCGCTCTCGTCGTCACGCGCCCGCAGGCCGTCGAGCATGTACAGCGCCGGGAACCGCGCGTCGGGCTTGGCGTTCCAGTCCCGCGCCAGCATGACCTGGACCTGGAACGGCGCACCCATCGCCGGCGAGTCGACCCAGAGCGCGACACGGCGGTCGGTGATCCACTGCACCTTCGAGACACCCGGGATCGACCGGTTCGGGGCCGCCGCCGACCGCGCGGAGATCACGGCCGGAGCCGCCGCAGGCGGGGGCGGCGCCACCGTGGTCGTCGTGGTGGCGCTCGTGGTGGTGGTCGGCGCAACGGTGGTGGTCGTGGTCGGCGCCGCCGACTTCGTCGTCGTGGTCGCGGCCGCGGCCGGCTTCTTGGTGACCGGGGCCAGCGTCTCGTTGGCGGTCGTCGTCGGCGCGGTCGTGGTGGTGGCGCTCGTGGTGGTCGTCGGCTCGGCGGACGCCGCGGCGACGGTCGTCAGCCCTGCGGCGGTCGGCAGGACGAGTGCGGCCGCCACCAGTGCCAGTGCGCGGCCGCGTCGGCCACCGCGGGTGCTCCCCCCGAGGCCCAGACCAAACTTCCTCGATGCTGGTCGCATGTGACGGTGACTCTCTTTCTGGTGTCCGGCCGGTTCTCGCGGGACCCGGCTGCTGTCGGCAGTCCCCGACTCCGCGCTGTGACGCCTGAGCGCTCGTGATTCTCATTTGTACACGTCGGTCAGATGAGACGCCTGTGACGCGCTGCGGCACGCGGCGATTTGTTACCTCTGCTTGCTTCGAACGAGCGATGCCGCCCCACGCCGCCGGCTGGGCGGGTGGGACGGCATCGTCGTCATGCGGTGGTCAATCCGGTCACCAGGCGTTCAGGGTGTCCAGGATCTGATTGCGGGCCTTGAACAGCTCCGCCGACCAGTACGGCCACGAGTGGGTGCCGTTGGACGGGAAGTCGAACGTCGCCGGGATGCCCAGGGAGGCCATCCGCACCTGGAAGGCGCGGGTGTTCACCAGGGACAGCGCCTCGAGGCCCATCGCGTTACCGGTGTTGTAGTAGTCGATCGGCGCGCGCGGGTGGTCGTACTCGCCGGGCAGACCGCTGGCCGCCGAGATGTACATCGACAGGCCCTTGAGCTGCGGCGCGAAGACGAACGGGTCGTTGCGCAGCCACGCCTTGCTCCACGGCGGACCCCACATCGAGTCGACGTTGAAGCGGCCGGCATCGAGCATCGCGACGCGGATCGCCTCACGCATGCCCGGCGCCGAGATGTTCAGGTACCCCGACAGCGAGCCGGCGAACTTGAACTGGTCGCGGTGGTAGGCCGCCAGCGTCAGCGCCGCCGAGCCACCCATCGAGAGACCGAGCACACCGTTGTTGCTCCGCGAGACGCCGCGGGTCGCCAGGTAGTCCGGGAGCTCCTCGGTCAGGAAGCTCTCCCACTTGTAGGTGAGCTTCTGGCCGTTGAAGTTCGACGGCGCCATCCAGTCGCTGTAGAAGGAGGACTGGCCGCCGACCGGCATCACGAGGGTGACGTTGTCGTTCGCGTACTGCTCGAGCGCGTTGGTCTCGAACGACCAGGCGTTGCGGTCGTCACGTGCGCGGAGGCCGTCGAGCAGGTACAGCGCCGCGTCGCCGCCACGCTTGGCCCACTGGATCTGGACCTTGATCGGACCCATCGAGGAGGGGACCATCACCTCTTCGTAGCCACCCGACGGCGCACGATGCGTGATCGGCGCGGCGCCGGCGGCAGCGGCACCCGCAATACCTGCGGTGACGGGCAGCACGAGCGCTGCGGCCGAGAGGCCGAGGAGACGTCGCTTGAGGTTGGCGATCCTCGGTCTGCCTAGACGCATGAATATTGCTCTCTTTCTGTCCTGCGGTGCCCGCCGAAGCGGCCCGGAAGTCTGGCACTAGGCCACGGCTCTGCCGACCCCGCGCACGCGGGAGCGGCAGTGGAACGAATCAAGGTCACACTGCGCTCGCAGGACTGTATGCGAACGCGTGTGGCCTGACAACCGGTGCCCCGGCCCCCGATCGTGCTGATGCGAGGCTCGACTGCCGAGGCGAACACGTAGTGTTAATCGCTGTCAGGCAACGAGCGTTACACGTTCGTGATGTTTGTGCCATGTGAGCTGCGCTACCGCGGCCGTTCCGGCGGCATCTCGAGCCCGCATCGCTGGATCTCGTAGGCCGGCACCCGGTCGATCCGGTACCCGGCGTAATGGAACGCGCGCTTGAGGTTGCGGATGAACAGCGGCCGCGTCAGCTCGCCCCGCGACGAGGCCAGCAACTCCTGGGTATCCGGGCAACCCAGCGCCACCTGCGCCTGCTCGACCCAGTTCTCGTCGAGATACCAGGGCAGCCACGGGTGCCGGTCGACCATGCCGGTGTCGGCCACCACCCAGTCCGGATAGAGGGCCTTGTCGTGCCCGATCCGGCCGTCCCCGAGCCGTTCGGTGTGCGCGGCGAGCGGGTAGGCCAGGCCCATCTGGTCGACGACCTTCACGTCGAGGCCGACGTTCATGCTGGTCATGCCGAGATTCAGGAAGTACACGGTGTGCCCGGCGCCGCCCTCGGGGATCGGCGCCGGCGGCGGCACCAGGTCCCAGTAGGTGTAGTAGGCCGCGGGCAGCAACAGCCCACCGTCCGGGGTGTTCGCGATCGTCTCGACCATCGCGCGCATCCGCGGGTAGTCGAGGTAGTCCTCGGCACGGATCGGATGAGCGTGGCCGGTGTTGAGGACGTAGAAGTTGCGTTCGTCGACGATGCCCGACTTGCCGACGACCGTGCCGTTCGGCATGCCCTGCGCGGTCGACGCCAGGACCGCCCAGACGATCGTCGCCAGCCAGGCCAGCGAACCGGCGGCGAACATCGCGGTTGCGGGTGTGCGGCCCCACTCGTCGCGGCGCGGTACCCGGACCGGCAGCACAGCGATCGGCAGGATCAGACAGAACAGGACCGGAAGCAGCACCCGGCCGTGCATGAAGTCGCCACCCACGCGGACCGAGTAGATCCCGAGCAGGACACCGGTTCCGAGGAACAACAACACCACCGCGGCCGGGCTGTGCAGCCGTGCGGCGCCGGTGGCGCCGGCCCGGTCACCGGGCAGCCCGATGCCGCTGCGCCGGTACGCGAGCCAGCCCACGTACCCGCCGACGACCACCAGCGGCAGCCACAGCCAGTAGGGGCCGACCAGGTTCCACAGGTAGGTCAGGCCCTGCGACCACTTGGCACCACCGGCGTCCTTGGACACCGCGGTGTTGGGGTAGGGCAGCCCGTAGTAGCCCATCCGCCAGATCTGGTAGCCGACCGGGACCGCACCCGCGACCGCGACGATCGCCACCCGCAGTCGCCAGGAGCCCGGTGACAGGAAGATCAGCAGCAGCACCAGGGCCGCGAGCACGACCATCTCGGGGCGGACGAGCGGGCCGAGTCCGGCGATGAACGCCAGCACGAGCACCCGGGAGGTCGACGGCGTCCGCTGCGCCCACTGCACCAGCAGCAGCCACAGCAGCGCGATCCAGAAGATGACCAGGCAGCTCTCCAGGCCGGAGGTGGCGAAGTCGCGGGCCGGGGGGACCGCGATGTAGGCGAGCGCGCCCGCGGGCAGCAGCAGCGTGCCGGCCGTGCCGGCCCGGTCGCCGCCGCGCCACAGGGTGCCGGCGCCGAGCATCGCGAGCACGATCGCCGCGACGGAGAGCACCAGCGCCACCGTCAGCACGACGTATTCGAGGCGGATGTGGGTCAGCCAGCCGAAGGCGTAGATCAGGTAGGTCCACAGGGTGCTGGTGTTCGCCTCGACGCGTTCGCCCGCGTTGAACACCGGCCCGTTGCCGGCGAGCAGGTTGCGGACCGTGCGCAGCACGATCAGGCCGTCGTCGGCGATCCAACGGCGCTGCCAGGCCCCCCACAGGAACAGGGCGGCGGTGAGCACGACACCGCCGAGGTACACCAGCCGCGCGACCGGCGCCGGGACGGTCTCCGTCGGCGCCGGCGCGGGCGCGACGGTGTCCTCGGCGGGGGTCGTGTCAGGCGATGTAGACAGCGACACCCACAACTCCGATCCACGCGATCGCGAGGAGTTGGAGCACGCGGTCCCCCAGCGCGATCTCTTCCGGCTCCCCCGCCTCGCCGCCGTCGACGTCCACCGCGTAGCGCAGGATCGCGATCGTGAACGGAATCATCGAGATCGCGAACCAGTTCGACCCGGTGGCCTGGTCGCGCTCGAACGCCCAGAGTCCGTAACAGATCACGACGGCCGTCGCGGACAGGGTCCACACGAACCGCAGGTAGGTGGCCGTGTAGTACTCCAGCGCCTTGCGGATCTTCGCGCCCGTCGACTCGGCGATCTTCAGCTCGGCGTAGCGCTTGCCCGCCGCCATGAACAGCGAGCCGAACGCCATGATCAGCAGGAACCACTGCGACAGCGGGATGTCGGCGGCGACACCACCGGCGATCGCACGCAGCAGGAAGCCGGACGAGACGATGCAGATGTCGAGCACGGCCTGATGCTTGAGCCCGAAGCAGTACGCCAGCTGGATGCCGATGTAGACGGCCATCACGAGCGCGAGCTGCCAGTTCGCGACGAACGAGAGGCCGATCGAGCCGACGAGCAGCACGAGGGCCATCCCGTAGGCGAGGTTCACCGGCAGCACGCCGGCGGCGATCGGCCGGAACCGCTTGGTCGGATGCGCGCGGTCGGCCTCGACGTCCATCGCGTCGTTGACGAGGTAGATGCCGGAGGCGGCCATGCAGAACACCACGAAGGCGAGGCCGACGGGCAGCAGGACGTCGACCTCGGTGACGGAGCCCGCGGCGAGCGGGGCGGCGAGCACCAGGACGTTCTTGACCCACTGCCGCGGGCGGACGGCCTTTACGATGCCCTCGGCCAGGTTCCTCGGCGGCGCCGAGACGATCGTCGCTTCCTCGCTCATGCTTCTCCAAACTTCCGTTCGACACGCAGCACCACTGCGGCCGAGGCGGCTCCCAGGGCGGATCCGGCGAGCACGTCGGTCGGGTAGTGGACACCCAGGACGAGCCGCGAGAGCAGCATCGGGGGCACCAACATCGCGGGCAAGGGTAGCCCGGTCAGGCGACCGAGCAGCACCGCGGCTGCCGTAGTCGACGTCGCGTGCGAGGACGGGAAGCTCAGTTTGCTCGGCGTCGACACGTTGACCTGCACCGAGGGGTCGTTCGGGCGGGGACGTCGCACGACGCGCTTGATGACGATCGACGCGGCGTGCGCGCCGACGGCGCCGACCGCGACACCGGCCCACTGGCGGCGGCGGGGACGGTCCAGTGCGGCCCCGACCCCGGCGACGGCGACCCAGCCGAGGGCGTGCTCGCCGAAGTGCGACATGCCGCGGGCGGCCTTGACCACCCCGGGGTTCGCACCGATCGTGGACTGGACCCGGTTGAGGATCCCGACCTCAGATGCCGAAGACACGCTCCCACCTCTCCTTGCTGGTCAGCGCCGGCACCGCGGCGGCGTACTCGCGTTTGAGGTCGGGGAACCGCCGGGCCAGCTCGCGGCGCAGCCGCATCGCCTCCTTCAGCAGCGCCCACGCCTGCCGGGGGTCGCGCTTGCGATAGACGACGCCGCGGCCGTCCGCGGTGGTCACGGTGACCCCGTCCACCTGGGAGAGCAGGAACCAGCGCGCGTCCAGCGTCGGGACGTTCAGCTGCGGCCGCTCGTGGTGCTCGTCCTTCGCGGGGGTGACGTTGTGCACCAAGCCCTTTCCGAGGCGCACCACCTTGGCGAGGGGCCCACGGGGCTCGCCGACCGCACCGACCCCGGCGCCGGACGGCAGCGGCAACTCGGTGGAGGACCGGAGCACCACCGCGTCCGGGTACTCCCGGCGCATCGCGTGGACCTCGCCGAGCGCGGTCGGCAGCAGGTCGAAGATGTGCTCGGGGCCGCCGAGGAAGTCGCGGATCGCCTGGTTCTGGATCGCGACGGTGGAGTACTCGAGGCACAGCAGGTGCTTGAGCGTCGCCTTGACTGTGTTGACGACCATGCCGCGACCGTTTCCGGGCATGTGCAGCGACGCCACGACGAGCCGGTTGCGCAGGTGGAAGTAGGCCTGCCAGTCGATCGCATCGTCCTTGTCGGACCAGGCCATGTGCCAGATCGCGGCGCCGGGCATGGTCACCGTCGGGTAGCCGGCGGCGCGGGCCCGCAGGCCGTACTCGGCGTCGTCCCACTTGATGAACAGCGGTAGCGGCTGGCCGATCTCCTCCGCGACGACGCGCGGGATCATGCACATCCACCAGCCGTTGAAGTCGACGTCGATGCGCCGGTGCAGCAGCTTCGAGTTCTCCCGGTCGCTGAGCGGGTACTTGGAGAAGTCGTGGTCGTACTCGACGTTCGGGGCGGCGGACCACATGAAGATCGACCGGTCGACGACCTCGCCCATCGTGTGCAGGTGACTGCGTTCCTGCAGGTTGAGCATCTGCCCGCCGACCAGCATCGGGGTCTTCGCGAACCGGGACATCGCCAGCGCCCGCAGGATCGAGTCGGGCTCGATCTCGATGTCGTCGTCCATGAACAGGATGTGTTCGCAGTCGGTGGTCTTCAGCGCCTCGTACATGACCCGGCTGTAGCCGCCGGAACCGCCGAGGTTGGCCTGGTCGTGGATCGCGAGCCGGTCCCCCAGCACGGCGGCGGCCTCGGCGAAGCCGGGCTCGTCGCGGACCTTGCGGGTGCCCTGGTCCGGGATGACGACGGCGTCGATCACGCCGAGCACCAGCGGGTCCGAGCCGAGCGCGGTCAGCGCCTTGACACAGTCGGTGGGCCGGTTGAAGGTCGGGATGCCGACCGCGACGCGTCCGGAGCCCGGCGCCTCGACCGGGGCGTACCAGCCGGCGGACTCGAGCACGACCTCGGTGTCGGTGGTGACGTCGAACCAGATCCAGCCGCCGTCCTCGAACGGCGCCAGTTCGACCTCGAACTCGATGGCGGCGTCGCCGTCCTCGAACTCCTTGCCCTCCACATGGATTCGCGACGAGTCCGCCTTGGAGCGGTACACGTCGACGCGGCCGTGCCCGGACAGCTCCAGCCGCAGCACCACCGACGTCAGGACGGTCCAGCGCCGCCAGTAGCTCGCCGGGAACGCGTTGAAGTAGCTGCACATCGACACCTCGGACTCGGCGCCGAGGGCCAGGGAGGTGCGCGAGAGGGCATGGGCGCGCCGGGCGTTGGTCGGCGACTCCTCCAGGTACAGCGTGCGCACGTCCAGTGGCTCGCCGGCCCGCGGCAGGATCACCCGCTGCAGCAGCGCCCTGCCCCGCGACTCGGGCGCGACGGCGGTGTCGTCCGCCTCGAGCAGGTGGCGGGCGCTCATGCGCCGTTCCCGCCGAGCGGGGCACCGGCATCGAAGTGGGGAACCAGCTGGTTGTCGAACATGCTCAGCGCACTCGCGATCGCCATGTGCATGTCGAGGTACTGGTAGGTGCCGAGACGGCCGCCGAAGAGCACCTTCGCGCTCTCGGTCTCGGCCTTCGCGCGCGCCCGGTACGCCTCGAGCTTGGTCCGGTCGTCGGGGGTGTTGATCGGGTAGTACGGCTCGTCGGTGGACTCCGCGAACCGGGAGAACTCCCGCATGATCACCGTCTTGTCCGACGGGTACTCGCGCTCCGGGTGGAAGTGCCGGAACTCGTGGATGCGGGTGTACGGGACGTCCGCGTCGTTGTAGTTCATCACCGGGGTGCCCTGGAAGTCACCGGTCGGGAGCACCTCGGTCTCGAAGTCGAGGGTGCGCCAGCCGAGCTCGCCGTCGGCGTAGTCGAAGTACCGGTCCAGGGGGCCGGTGTAGACGACCGGGGCGTCCGGGCTGGCGGCGCGCAGCTCGCCCCGGACGTCGAACCAGTCCGTGTTCAGACGGACCTCGATCTTCGGGTCCTTGGCCATGTTCTCGAGCCAGGCGGTGTAACCGTCGACGGGCAGGCCCTCGTAGGTGTCGTTGAAGTAGCGGTTGTCGAACGTGTAGCGCACCGGGAGGCGGGTGATGTTGCCTGCGGGCAGGTTCTTCGGGTCGGTCTGCCACTGCTTGGCCGTGTAGTCGCGGACGAACGCCTCGTAGAGGGGGCGGCCGATCAGGGAGATCGCCTTCTCCTCGAGGTTGGCCGCGTCCTTGGTGTCGATCTCGGCGGACTGCTCGGCGATCAGCGCACGCGCCTCGTCGGGCGTGAAGTACCGGCCGAAGAACTGGGAGACCAGGCCCAGGCCCATCGGGAACTGGTAGGACTGGCCGTTGTGCATCGCGAACACGCGGTGCTGGTAGCCGGTGAACTCGGTGAACTGGGTGACGTAGTCCCAGACCCGCTTGTTCGAGGTGTGGAACAGGTGGGCGCCGTACTGGTGGACCTCGATCCCGGTCTCGGGCTCGGCCTCCGAGTACGCGTTGCCGCCGATGTGGTGGCGCCGGTCGAGCACGAGCACCCGCTTGCCCAGCTGGGTGGCCGCGCGCTCGGCGACCGTCAGTCCGAAGAATCCGGATCCGACGATGATCAGGTCGTACTGGCCGGGGGTCACAGAGCCTGGGGATACGGAGGTCACGGGCAACCAGGGTATCGGAACCGGGTGGCCGCGCCGTTCGTGCGTGGTGTGGGGTGTTCGGTCCCACACCACAGGCACCGGCACGACCCGGCCTACCGCAGGTAGGCACGAAGGGCATTCCGGACGAACTCGGCGCCGGCCCGCCCGCCGTAGTTGGCGGCGAACCGCTCGTCCTGCACGTACATGTCCGCGAGGCCGAGCACGTACTCGCGGGCGGGCTCGCCGCCGGCGCCGGGGGCGCCGGGGGTGCCGGGCACCGAGGACAACCACTCGACGTGCCGGCGGGCCAGGTCCCGGGCCGCCGGGCCGTCGGGGGCGACCCCGGAGGCCGCGGCCGCGGTCCAGTCGGCGCCGAGCCGGGCGGTGCGCGCACGCCAGTCGCCGCGTTCGCCGTCGGACATCGACGTCCACCAGCGATCACTGCGGGCGTACGCCTCCGTGCCCCAGCGCCGCTCGACCTCCTCCTTGTGTTCGGTGTGGTCGAATCCGTCGAACACGTCGTTCGCCATCAGTGGTTCTCCGTTCTGTGTCTTCTGCAGGGTCGTGCGGACGGACGCGATCTGCCGGCCGAGACGGTCCCGCTCGCGTTCGAGCAGATCGAGATGGGTACGCAGGGCCGCGACGGTGTCGCGCTGGCCGTCGAGGACGTCGGCGATCGCGGCCAGTCCGAGTCCCAGGTCCCGCAGCAGCAGGATCCGCTGCAGCCGGACGAGGGCGTCCTCGTCGTAGTAGCGGTAGCCGTTCGCGCCGATCCGGCTCGGCTCCAGCAGGCCGCGGTCGCCGTAGTGGCGCAGGGTGCGGCTCGTGACACCGGCCACACGGGCCAGGTCCTGGATCGACCATTCGTTCATGACAACGAGCCTGCAGGTTGACGTTGCGTCAATGTCAAGGGCGGGCCGCGCCTGGTTCGGTCAGGCTTGCATTCCTGGTGGACCACGGCGCCCGGCGTTAGCGTCTGCGTCATGGGATCGGTCCAGGAGCAACCCGGTACGTCACACGACCAGGAACCGCACGCGCAGGGGCTGTACTCGAAACTGAACTGGCTGCGGGCCGGGGTGCTCGGCGCCAACGACGGGATCGTCTCGACGGCCGGCCTGGTGGTCGGTGTCGCGGCCGCGACGGTCGACCGCGGCCCGATCCTGACCGCCGGGATCGCCGGGCTCGCGGCGGGCGCGGTGTCGATGGCCCTCGGCGAGTACGTGTCGGTGAGCACGCAGCGCGACACCGAGAAGGCGCTGCTGGCGAAGGAACGGGCCGAGCTACGGGAGATCCCGGACGCGGAACTCCAGGAGCTGGTGGACATCTACCAGAAGAAGGGGCTGTCCCCCTCGACCGCCCGCACGGTGGCCGAGGAGCTGACCGCGCACGACGCGTTCGCCGCCCACGCGGAGGCCGAGCTCGGCATCGACCCCCACGACCTGACCAACCCGTGGCAGGCGGCCGGGTCGTCGGCGGTGTCGTTCACGATCGGCGCGCTGCTGCCGCTGATCGCGATCCTCGCGACGCCGGCGACGGCCCGGATCCCGGTCACGTTCGTCACGGTCCTCGTCGCGTTGGCGCTGACGGGCAGCATCAGCGCCCGGCTCGGTGGCTCGAACCGCGGCCGCGCCGTCGTGCGCGTGGTGCTCGGCGGCGCCCTCGCGATGGCGGTGACCTACGGGCTCGGTCAGGCGTTCGGCACGATCGCCTGACGGCTCCGGAATCGACCCGGAGCCACGGCCGGTCGCGAACGGCGGCGCGGAACGTGCGCGCGTCACGCCCTCCCCGCGTCGCCGGCGCCCGCACCGCGACGGGTCTCCGGCGGGCCCACGAGCGCACCCGGTACCAGTACCGGCACCACGAACCGCTCGACGGTGTCGCGCTCGTCGGCGTCGTCGGCGCCGGGGACCGTCAGCAGCGAGACGATCACCCGCACCACCCAGCGCGCCTGCCCCGACGACTGCGCCGGGTCACCGCCGGCCGCGTCGGCCAGGAACGTCGCACCGAGGACCTCGATCACCTCGGACGTGCCGGCCAGTTCGGACGCTATGCCCGCGTCGCCGACTCCGAACCACACTGCGAGAGTCGGGGTTTCGCGCACCCGGCGCACCGAGGCCAGGATCGCCTCGGTGATCCGCTGCGCCGGGTCGGCGATCGCCGCGACCTCCGCGGCCACTCGTTCCCCGAGCCGCAACGCCTCCCGGTGCACGAACGCCCGGTGCAGGGCACGGCGGCTGTCGAAGTAGCGGTAGAGGGTGGCGCGGGAACATCCGGCCGCCTTCGCGATCTCGCCCATCCCGGTGGTCGCGACCCCGCGCTCGACGAACAGGTCCGCGGCCGCGTCGAGGATCTTCTCGGCCGCGGCCTCGGACTTCTCGTCCCGCAACCAGGTCACGAACGCACCCGGAACGGGACGTGCGTCGGCCTGCGGACGTAGTTGCCGGGGGCATAGGTGATGCCGTCGACGTCCACCTCGAAGTCGGGGCAGCGGGCGAGCAGTTCCTCGAGCGCGACCCGGGCCTGCATGCGGGCGGCCGCGGCCCCGAGACAGTGGTGGCTGCCGTGACTGAAGGTCATGATCTGGCGCGGCGAGCGCAGCACGTTCAACTCCTCCGCGTCGTCACCGAAGAACCTCTGGTCCCGGTTCGCGGATCCGTAGACCAGCAACGTCTTTCGACCCGCCGGGATCGTGACCCCCTCGATCGTGACGTCCCGGGTGGTGGTGCGGGCCAGGCCCTGGACCGGCGAGGTCAGCCGCAGCAGTTCCTCGACCGCGTCGGGGATCCGGGACGGGTCCTCGAGCAGCAGCGCCCGCTGGTCACGATGCAGGGTGAGCAGGGCGGACGACCCGCCGAGCATGCCGGTGGTCGTGTCGTTTCCGCCGGTGACCATCGTGAACGCGAAGCCGAGGATCGACAGCATGCCGGAGATGTCGCCGTCGGCACCCATCCCGGCCGCCACCAGGTGCGAGATGGTGTCGTCGCCGAGCTCGCCGGTCGCGGACTCGGCGTGCCTGCGGGCGATCAGCTCGCCGAAGTACCCCATCAGTTCGCCGACCGCGTTGGCCGCCTCGAGCGGGTCGCCGCTGGCGTTGGCCGCGACGATCGCCTCGGTCCAGCCGTCGAACCGGCCGCGGTCCTCCTCCGGGACCCCGAGATAGTGCGCGACGACCATGCTCGGCAGCGGCTTGAACAGCTCGGTGACAATGTCGCCCTCGCCCACCGACCGCAATCCCTCGATGCGCTCGACGACGAACTCGCGCACCGCCGGCTCGACCGCCTCGACCTGGCGCGGCGTGAACCCACGGGCGACGAGCTTGCGGAAGTCGGTGTGCTGCGGCGGGTCCTGCATCACCAGCGGCGGGTTGTCGCGCAGCCCGATCTTTTCGAGTTCCCCGTAGCTGGTGGTCAGCCCGTCGGCGGACGAGAAGGTCTCGTGGTCGCGCGCGGCGGCGAACACGTCGGCGTGCCGGGTGAGCACCCAGTAGTCGTCCTGCGGCGCATGGTCGGGGACCACGTGGTGCACCGGTTCGTGGTCCCGCAGGGCCCGGTACATGCCGAACGGGTCACGCCAGGTCTCCCCCGACGGCGGAACGTAGGCCACCTTGTCGGACATTGTCGTCGTCATGTGTCGAGATTGAGACAGATTCAAACATCTGTCAACACCCGGGCGCGTCGCGGACCGAATGCCGTCCCGGCGCCCCGCGGCGCACGTCACGACCCCACCGCGGGAGACGTTTGCGCCGCCACGCACGCGGGCATCACGAGCGACATGAAGGGTGATGTGGAGCTCGCGGACGTCCTCGCCGCGATCGAACGGCGCCTGACGGCGATGCCGGACGGCGATGCCGCCCGGGCCGCCGTGCTGCGGGACAGGGACCGTGCATCGCTGTACCGGGCTGCCGTCGACGCCGGTCGGGGGGAACTGATCCGCGACGACCTCTACGACGATCTCGTGGCTCGGTACTCGTGACCCCGACGGTCGACGGGCCGACCCTCCCCCGGGTACGGATCCGGCGCCGCCACGGCTGTGCCATGGATGCGCCCTGTCGAGGTGATGGAAAGTCGATCTTGGACTCTATTGAAAGCGTGAAAGCGGCGGGCATCGTGAGGTCGTCAACAGGCGAGCGATCTCAGGGTGGAGAAGCGGCGTGGTCACGGGCGACGAAACACATCTCCGGCAGGCGATCTCGCTCGCCGAACGCGCCGGCGACGGCGGCAACCGACCGTTCGGCGCCGTCATCGTCACCGCCGAGGGAGCCACGATCGCCGAGGGCGGCAACGAGGCGAACAGCACCGGCGTCGTCACGGCCCACGCCGAACTCGTCGCGATCACGGCCGCGATCGAGGCCGGACACGGAGCCGAACTCGCCGGCGCGACCATCCATGCCAGCGGCGAACCCTGTCCCATGTGCAGCGCGGCCGTCGTCTGGGCCGGGATCCCCCGCATCGTTTTCGCCGCCGCCGAGCCGGAATTCACCGCCGTCATCGGTGGCCACCCACGATTCACCCTGCGCTGCGCCGAGGTCGTCGCTGCCGGCGACGCGGCGGTCACCGTCTCGGGCCCGCACCTGGGCGACGAGGCACTCGCGCCGTTCCGCCGCCACGCCGCCGCGGGTCGATGAGACCGATGCCGCGCACGGTCCACGGACCGCGCCCCACGCCCGATCCGGAACACGCGTGACGTGCGGGCACGCGGGAAGGGAATTCCCATGCAGCAGAACGGCTCACCGGCGGTCTCGGTGCCCGATGCCCTGCTCGACGTCGTTCTGCCCGACGGGCGGCGGGTGGACCTGACCCTGCGGACGGCCGGATCGCCTCGGTCGACGATCGCCGACCGGACTCCGCGCCGGCTCCGGGACTCCACGACAACGCGCTGCACTTCGGTGGGGCGCTGGTCCTCCCGGCGTTCGTCGACGGTCACTGCCACCTGGACAAGACGTTCCTGGGTGCGCCGTGGCAGCCGAACCACCCCGAACGGCTACTGGTGCTGCACGCCGGCCGGGTGGTCGCCCCGGCCGCATGAGTGCCCGCCGCCGGGGACGTTCTCGCTGCGCGACGTGACGGACCCGGCCCACCGCCGGGTGGGCCGGGTGCGTCACGAGTCGACCGTCAGCCGGCGCTGCCGGTGCCGGGCAGTTCGGAGAGCACGACGCTGGCGTCGATGACCTGAGCACCGAGGCCCGGGGTCCAGACGATCGCCCCGCCCTCGAACATCCGGAACTTGCCGACCTCGTCGGGCATCGACATCTCGGGCCCGATCGGCTTGCCCAGAACGCCTGTGGCACCGCCGATCTCGGCGTACTTCCGTTCGATCTCGGTGGGCGCGACGGGCTGCTCGCCGGGGGCCGGCTCGGCACGCAGGTCCGGCGCGGGCGCCGGGCTCGGCCCGCCCCCGGGCACCAGGCCCTCGGTGACCGTGAACCAGTCCGACTTGATGCCGAGCTTGGTGCGCGCCTCCATTCCGGACACCCGCGCCGTGCCGCCGGTCCCGGTGACCTCGAGCTCGGTGACGCGGCCGCCGTCGACACCGAGGTTGTTGCGGCCGACGACCGCGATCGACCGCAGCTCGCCCACGCCGAACGCCTTCGCGATGTCGCCGGCGGTCAGCGTCTGCGTCCAGTCGTGTGTCGGGGACAGCGCGTCTCCGAGGTCCTCGACGGCCGGGAAGACCCCACCGGAGGTGTATCCGCCTGTGGACGAGGAGAATTCGGCCGCCACCGGCTTGCCGTCCTTCGTCACGACCTTCCCGGCCGTGGTCCGGACCGCCTCGGTGGTGCGAGGATCCTCCCGGCTCGCGCCGGCGTACACCTGACAGTCCTGGGTGTCGCAGGTCTCCGCGTAGGGATAGCGGTGCTCGGCGGCCGCGTAGGACCGCGCCGCGATCGCCTGGGCGCGCAGCGCCTCCTTGCCGCCGCTGTCGGCCCAGTCGGCCTTCGCCTCGACCGGCACCACACCGAGCAGGTAGTCCTCGATGTCGAGGTGGTTCAGCACCCGGGGTGCGGTGCCCTCGAGCGCGACACCGAGCGATCCGCGGAACGCGCCGCCCCCGCAGAGTTTCAGAAGCTGATCGACCGGCCGGTCCGTGGCGAGGTCGATCGGGTCGACCCACGGGTGGTCGGTCGCAGCCTGCCAGAGCACCTCGCCGTCGCACCCCTTGGTCACGACCACGCCGGCGCCGCCGCCCGGGGTCGCGGTCAGGTGCACGGCCTCACCCGGTCCGACGTCGCGGCCCGCGACACGGGCACCGGCGTCCGAGACGACGTTCAGCCCCTTGCCGTCGAGACCGACGAGCCGGACGCCGAGGCGCTTGCCGGTGACCTCGCCGAGGTCGGTGCCGCCGTAGTAGTGGGCGACGATGCGCTCGGCGGACCATCCCTCGTTCTTGGCGTACCCGTAGGCGCCCCACTGGCCCATCCCCCGGCCGTGTCCGTGACCGTGCCCGGAGAGGGTGAACGGGGCGTCCGAGGCGACGACCGGGGCGACGGCGGACTCGCCGGCGTCGATCGCCGCGACACCGACCGCCACCCCGACCAGCAGGACCGGCGCGACCCCCAGTGCGATTGCACGCCGGGTCGGGGACATGCGTCCACCACGGTCGGTACGGCCTCGCTCGAATGGTGTGCGACGGAGTTTCGCCATGTCCGGTCTCCTCGTCGACGGCAGTCTTCGCACGGATTCCGGCCACGTTCGGGGCCGGTGTCCGAGCCTCGCGCAAAGTCTCAATCTAAAGTTGAGGCTTAGGCAATGTGTGGCTAGTGTTGCAAGAGTGTCCGGCGTTAGCAACATCTGACACATTGGCACCACTTGTAACAATTTGGGCAGGGCGCACGGCGTCCGGACAGCCAGCGCACCACGTACGTCCATGAGCAACCGAGGGAGCCGTCTTGCCGCACCGTCGACCGAAGCCGTCGATCGTCCTGGGGACGGTCGCCGCCGTGGCCATCGCCACCCCGTTCGCAGTCTGGGGCGTCACCAGCACCGCCGGAGTCCGCTCGACAGCCGAGTCGTCCCCGGTCGCGATCCCCACCGGGATCGCCGAGATCGCGCTCGCCCAGGTCCCCGACATCGTGATCCCGGTCAAGGAACTGACCGGCCTCGACCTGCCGGACCTGCGCCTGTCGGATCTGAAGAAGCTGCCGCTACCGACGGAGATCCCCGTCCCGCAAGGACTTCCGCTGCCCGAGGGCATCACCCTCCCGGACACGATCAAGCTGCCGACCGAACTGCTGCCGTCGCCACCGTCGGACGTGGCACAGCCGGTCGCCCCGACCGCGCCGGCACCGACGCCCGAGCAGGAGCTGGGCACGGTGGTCAAGGAGATCACCCGGGACACCCCGTTCAGCATGGTCGCGTTGACGTCCGAGGTCGGTGCGACCGCGGCGAAGGTCCGCGCCAAGCTGGCCGACGGATCGTGGGGCCCGTGGTTCGCCACCGAGCAGACCGACTCCCGCAAGAACGACCGGACCACCGGCGGCAAGACCGGCACCGAACCGGTGTACGTCGGGAACACGACCGCGGTACAGGTTCTGGTGACCCAGGCCGCCCAGGCGTTCGCCGGCCTGCCCGCGAGCGGCGCCGCGGATCCCGCACCGGCCCTGCCGAACGTGCTGACGCCGACCGATCCGGCGAAGGCGCCGATCCCGTTCGCCCCCGCCGCCGTCAGCAGCCCGCTGCGCGGTCAGGACCCGGCGAAGCAGCTCGCGGACGCGGTCAGCGCAGTGCTGATCGCACCCGGATCCGGGAACGTCGACGCCTCACTGTCCGACATCGCGGCCCCGATCGGCGGCACGGGACCGAAGGTCATCACCCGCGCCCAGTGGGGTGCCGACGAGTCGCTGCGCTGCGAGGAGCCGACCTACGACGACTCGCTCGGCGGCGCGACGGTGCACCACACCGCCGGCAGCAACGACTACACCCGCGCCGAGTCCGCGGAGATCGTCCGCTCGATCTACGCCTACCACGCGCAGACGCTGGGCTGGTGCGACATCGGCTACAACGCCCTGGTCGACCGCTACGGCCAGATCTTCGAGGGACGCGCAGGCGGCCTGGACCGCAACGTGCAGGGCGCGCACGCGGGTGGCTTCAACGAGAACACCTTCGGTATCGCGATGATGGGCGACTTCTCGACCGCGACGCCGCCGCAGCCGGCGATCGACGCGGTCGGCAGGTTCCTCGGCTGGCGTCTGGCCAAGGCCGGACTCGATCCGACCGGGCGCACCACGATGTGGTCGGAGGGCACCGAGTTCACCCCGTACGCACAGGGCGAGGCCGTCGACCTGCCGATCATCTTCGCGCACCGCGACGTCGGCAACACGAGCTGCCCGGGTGACGCGGCGTACGCGCGGATGGGCGAGATCCGGGCGATCGCGAAGGCGAACTACGGCGGCGGGTCGCTCGGGTCCGGGATGCTCGCGGCGGCTCCGGCGAAACCGGACGCACCGGCTCCCCCGGCCGCCGGAGCGGGCGTGCTCCCGGACAGCGGCTCGACGAGTTCGGTGGCCGCGCTGGTCGACCAGATCCTGAAGATCACCGACCAGTCCCCGATCGCGCAGAAGTGGATCGCCGAGGGCGGCGACACCGGCCGGCTCGGCGCGGCCCTGACCGGCCTGCTGCCGGCGAAGGCGGGCAACACGCTGGCCAAGTTCGCCCACGGCGCGATCGCCACGTCCCCGAACGGCGGCGTGTGGACGGTGCTCGGCAAGATCTACGAGGCCTGGCAGCAGAGCGGAATGGACACCGGTTCGCTCGGCCTGCCGATCGGCGACGAATACTCGGTGCCGGACGGCAAGCGCGCCGACTTCGAACAGGGGTCGTTGATCTTCAACGAGGTCACCGGCGTGGTGACCACGGTGCTCAAGGCGTACACCGACGCCTACGCGAAGGCGTACGAGAACCCGCCCGCGGACGTCTCGGCGCCCGTCGCCCCCGGCAACCCGGCGCCCGCCGACCCGCAGGCACCCGCATCGGCACCCGCGGAGGCTCCCGTTCCGGCGCCCGCCCCGGCCGGCTGACCGACCGGCAACGACGGTGGGTGCCCTCCGGATGGAGGGCACCCACCGTCGTTCACGCCGCGCTCAGTTCCACCAGCGTTCGAGGATCCGGGCGACACCGTCGTCGGTGTTGGACGCGGTGACCTCGTCCGCAGCCGCGATCGCGGCGTCGTGCGCGTTGGCGACCGCGACACCGTGCCGGGCCATCGTGAGCATCGGGACGTCGTTCGGCATGTCGCCGAACGCGAGGATCGCCGAGTCGGTGATCCCGAGGTGCTCGGCGAGCACCGCCAGCCCCGATGCCTTCGTCACCCCCGGTGCCGAGACCTCGACCAGCCCGTTGTTCGTCGAGTAGGTGAGGTCGACCTTGTCGCCGACGAGCGGCGCGAGCCGGTCGATCATGTGGGAGCTCGCGATGCCGGGCAACCGGATCAGCAGCTTGACCGCGGGGTGTGCGAGCACGTCGTCCGCGGACACCTCGGTGTTGTCCGGGTTCAGCCACGCGTGCTGGTAGCCGGGCGAGCTGACGAACTGCGCGGTCGCGGCGTCGTGGGCGCTGGCGCCGACCCGTTCCGCGGCGAGCCCGACACCGGGCAGCGCGGACTCGGCCAGGTCGGCGACCCAGGTGAGGGTGTCGATGGACAGGGTCTCCGCGCGCAGCACCCGGTCGGCGTCGCTGTCGTAGATGACGGCCCCGTTCGCGCACACGGCCAGCGGCGCGTACCCGAGGCCGTCGACGACCGGCCCGATCCACCGCGGCGGGCGGCCGGTGGCGAGGACGAACGGGACCCCGTCCGCGATCGCGGCGTGGACGGCGGTGCGGGTGCGGTTGCTGATCCGTTCGTCGTCGTCGATGAGGGTGCCGTCGACGTCGCTGGCGATCAGTTCGGGTTTGACGTGGCGGTGATCCTGCACTGCACCCATCTTGCCGCACCCGGCGAGGCGGCGCCCGCGGGCACCGGGGTCAGTGGGCGCGCGTGAACACGTCGTCGAGTGTCACCATCGACAACCCGCGCTGCCGGATGACGTCCGCCAGCTGCGGGTACACGTGTGTCACCGGCGGATGGTTCGCGTGCCCGATCACCAGAGCCTGCGGGGTGAAGTACTTGCGGGCGCATTCGAGCAGGTAGTCCTCGGTGATGAGCGTCGAATCCGACAGCGACCCGTACCACAGTGTCGGCACGGTGTAGCCGAGATCCGCGGCAGCGGCGTCGACCGCCGCGTTGTGAAACCCGTACGGCGGGCGGAAGTACGGAGTGCCGTCGACGCCGTAGTGGTTCGTCAGGAAGTCGCGGGTGCGCCGCAACTGGTCGGCGACCCGGGACGCGGACAGCTTGGTCAGGTCCGGGTGGTCCCAGGTGTGGTTCGCCAACTGGATCTGACCGGAGTCGACCAGGGGCCGCAGCGCGTCGCGGTGCACGGTCCATGCGTCGTAGACGGCGGTGACGAAGAACGTGAACCGAGCGCCGGTGTCGCGCGCGAACTGGATGTAGGCGCCGACGACGGCGGGGTCGGTGCCGTCGTCCACCGTCAGCGCCAGGTTCGTGCCCGACCCCGGCAGCGCGGTCAGCGTCCCGGGCGGCACGGGCACCCGCCGCGCCTGCGGGAGCGCCACTCCCAACGGGGGCGGCGCGGGCACCGGGGGCGTCACCGCGGACGGGTCGGGCACCGCGCGTCCGGCCACCGAGGCCTCGGACGGGGCACACCCCGCCGCGAGCAAGGCCCCGGCCGCCAAGCCCGTGAGGAACTGCCGTCTGCGCATCACCACGCGGCCAGTGTGACGCACCCTCGAACGGACCGCACGGTCGGCGTCCCCGAACCATGTCGTGAATTACGTTGCGATTCAGAACTATTCGGATGTTCGCGACAAAGCACGCTCGAGCGCGTCGGTCGCCGGAGTGGTCACCTTCGGGGGGCGGTTCGACATCATGTCGAACACCGCCTTCGGCCGCGCCAGCCACTCGCGGGCGGTGTTGCGGGCAACGGTGACGGTGCGGCAGTCGCAGTCCCCGCGGACCCCGTCCGCGTCGATACCGGCGTGCCGGCACAGCGCGACGGCCCGGGTCACGTGCGGGTCCTGGCTGACGATCAGCGCCCGTCGCACCCCGAACGTCTGCGCCGCACGGACACAGGTGTCGTAGGTGTCGAGTCCGTGGTCGTCACCGACGATCAGCTCACGCGCGACACCCTTGCCCACCAGGTACTCGGTCATCGCCGCGATCTCGTTGCCGGACGTGCCGTTGGCGTCCCCGGACACCAGCACCGCACGGGCCTTGCCGTCGCGCAGCAGCGCAGCCCCGACGTCGAGACGGCCCGCCAGGAACGACATCGGTCTGCCGTCCTGCACCTTCGCCCCGAGCACGATCACGACCGGGGCCTCCGGGGCCTCGGCGAGGTCGTGGACGCGCCCCGCGGCGGCAGAGGCGACCACCGCCATCGCCCCGACCGCCACCAGTGCACCCGCGGTGACGACACCGGCGCCCGCGAGCAGCAGCAGCCGCCGACCCGATCGGGTCACCTCAGGCGCCGTCCCCGGCGGCCGCGGCCCGGCGGGCGGCCTTGGCCTGCGCCTCCTCGGCGTCCAACCGGTTGGCCTGCTCGAGTGTCGGCGCGCCGCCGCCGAGCCGGGCGGGCACCCAGAAGGCGCCGGCGGGGTGCTCGTAGCCCTCCTGCAGCGAGTGCAGCATCGTCTCCATCGTCGTGTGCACCGTCGCGGTCAGCTCGTCCGCGGGCTCGACCGCCGCGATCGGCGCCCCGACGGCAATGGAGATCGGAGTGTTGGTGCGCCCCAAGCGTTTCGGGTACCCCTTCGTCCACACCCGCTGCGAACCCCAGATCACCATCGGGATGATCGGCACCCCGGCCTCGATCGCCATCCGCGCCGCGCCCGACTTGAACGCCTTGAGCTCGAAGCTGCGGCTGATCGTCGCCTCCGGGAACACCCCGACCAGCTCGCCGCCGCGCAGCGCGTCGACCGCGGCCCGGTACGAATCGGCGCCCGCCGACCGGTCCACCGGGATGTGCCGCATCGTCCGCATCATCGGGCCGGAGATCTTGTTGTCGAAGACCTCCTTCTTCGCCATGAACCGCACGTAGCGCTTCACGTCCCGCACCGGGATGCCCGCATAGGTGAAGTCCATGTAGCCGGTGTGGTTGATCGCGATCACCGCACCACCCGACGCGGGAAGGTGCTCGGACCCGCTGATGGTGAACTTCAGCCCTTCGGCGAAGAACAGCGTGCGGGCGACACCGATGATCGTTCTGTAGAAGGGTTCCACGGCGGCCAGCCTAGTGTGCGCGTGCCCACACCGCCTGCGCGCGAGTTCTCGCCCGGTCCGCGCGACCCCCTACCCTGGTAGGCGTCGCACACCCGAGGAGGCAGTCGAAGTGCAGGTCACGAGCGTCGGACACGCCGGATTCCACATTCAGACCGAGGCGGGGTCGATCCTCTGCGACCCGTGGGTGAACCCGGCCTACTTCGCGTCGTGGTTCCCGTTCCCCGACAACACGGGCCTGGACTGGGACGCTCTCGGTGACGTCGACTACCTGTACGTCTCGCACCTGCACAAGGACCACTTCGACCCCGAGACGCTGACCAAGCACGTCAACAAGGACGCGACGGTGCTGCTGCCGGACTACCCGGTGCCGGACCTGCGGCGCGAACTCGAGAAGCTCGGCTTCTCGAAGTTCTTCGAGACGCAGGACTCGGTCAGGCACACCGTGACCGGCCCCAAGGGCGACCTGGACGTCATGATCATCGCGCTGCGCGCCCCCGCGGACGGCCCGATCGGCGACTCCGGTCTCGTCGTCTCCGACGGGGAGACCACCTGCTTCAACATGAACGACGCCCGCCCGGTCGACATGGACGTGCTGCACGAGGCGTTCGGCAAGGTCGACATCCACCTGCTGCAGTACTCGGGCGCCATCTGGTACCCGATGGTCTACGACATCCCGGCCGGCACCAAGCGCAACTTCGGCAAGCAGAAGCGTCAGCGCGGCATGGACCGCTGCCGCAGCTACATCGACCAGGTCGACGCCACCTGGGTGGTGCCGTCCGCGGGCCCGCCGGTGTTCCTCGACGACGCGCTGCGCGACCTCAACGACGATCACGGCGACGAGGGCAACATCTTCCCGGACCAGATCGTCTTCCTCGAGCAGATGCGGATCCACGGCAACGACGGCGGACTGCTGATGATCCCCGGTTCGACGGTGGACGTCCACGGCGAGAAGGCGACGCTGACGCACCCGATCCCGGACGCCGACGTGGAGCGGATCTTCTCGGACAAGGCCGCCTACATCGAGGACATGGCACAGCGGATGGCGCCCGTCATCGCCGCGGAGAAGGCGACGTGGGCGCCGGCGGAGGGCGAGCCGCTGCTCGGACCGCTCCGGGCGAAGTTCGAGCCGATCATGGCCCAGTCCGATCTGATCTGCGACGGCATCGGCTACCCGGTCGGTCTGGTGATGGGTGACGAGACCGTCGTCCTGGACTTCCCGAACCGCACCGTGCGGGAGCCGATCGAGGGAGACGGCAAGTACCGCTACGGTTTCCGCATCGCACCGGAACTGGTGCGCACGGTGCTGCGGGACGACGAACCGGACTGGGTGAACACCATCTTCCTGTCCACCCGATTCCAGGCGTGGCGGGTCGGCGGCTACAACGAATTCCTCTACACGTTCTTCAAGTGTCTGACCGACGAGCGCATCGCCTACGCCGACGGCTGGTTCGCGGAGGCGCACGACGACTCGGCCTCGATCGAGGTGGGCGGCTACGAGATCCAGCGCCGCTGCCCGCACCTGAAGGCCGACCTGTCGAAGTTCGGTGTCGTCGACGGCACCACCCTGACCTGCAACCTGCACGGCTGGCAGTGGGATCTCGAGTCCGGCCGCTGCAAGACGTCGAAGGGCCACGAACTCCGCACCACGAAGATCTGAGGCACCTCCCCGAAGGTTCGTCGCGGTCGGGCTCGACGAGGGCTCCGGGTGTGGCCGTCGTCTCACCGAGCGGGACGGGCCGCCACGAGCCGGTCCGTTTCTGGCTCACTGGGCCGACCAGGACGACGGCCGACCGGGAGGGGACGACACGATGACCACCGTGACGAATGATGGCGACGAGATTCGCGAGATCGACGGCGGAGCGGTTCCGCAGCGGTTCGCGCGCGGCTGGCACTGCATCGGCCTGTCCCGAGACTTCAACGACGGAAACCCGCACCCCGTCAACGCCTTCGGAACCAAGCTCGTCGTCTTCGCCGACAGCGAGGGCAAGCTGAACGTCCTGGACGCGTACTGCCGGCACATGGGCGGCGACCTCAGCCAGGGCACCGTCAAGGGCGATTCGGTCGCCTGCCCGTTCCACGACTGGCGCTGGGGCGGCAACGGCAAGTGCACCGGCATCCCGTACGCCCGCCGCGTCCCGCCGCTGGCCCGCACCCGCACCTGGCCGGTCCTCGACCAGGACGGCCTGCTGTTCGTCTACCACGACCCGGAGGGCAACCCGCCGCCGGCCGAGGTGACACCGCCGCGCATCCCCGGTGCGCTGGCCGACGACTGGACCGACTGGAAGGGTTTCAAGCAGACCGTCGTCCACACCAACGTGCGGGAACTGATCGACAACAACGTCGACATGGCGCACTTCTTCTACGTGCACGGTTCGTTCCCGACGTTCTTCCGCAACGTCTTCGAGGGGCACGTCGCCGCGCAGTACATGAACGGTGTTGCGCGCGACGACATCCGGCCGCCCGCCAGGCCCGGCGAACCGCGTGTGCTCGGCAACTCGTCCGCCGCCGCGTACTACGGCCCGGCGTTCATGATCGACGAGTTGACCTACCACTACGACGGTTTCGACACCGAAGCCGTCCTGCTCAACTGCCACTACCCGATCGACGCGGACACCTTCGTCCTCACCTACGGCGTGATCGTGAGGTACTCCGAGCACCTCGACCCCGGGGCCGCCGCGAAGCTGGCCGACGGCATGAGCACCTTCATCAACAAGGGCTTCGAGCAGGACGTGGAGATCTGGCGCACCAAGACGCGGATCGACAACCCGCTGCTGTGCGAGGAGGACGGCCCGGTCTACCAGCTGCGCCGCTGGTACCAGCAGTTCTACGTCGACGCCGCCGACGTCACCCCCGACATGACCGACCGGTTCGAGTTCGAACTCGACACCACCAAGCCGGTCGCGTCGTGGCAGCGGGAGGTCGAGGAGAACCTCGCCCGCCGCTCCGCCCGGCAGGGCTGAGCGGGACGATTCGAGAAGTGCGGCCGGGCGCCCACCGGCCGGCAGTGCGCCGGACGGACGTGCTGCGCCCCCGCTGATCCCCCCGGGCCTTCCGGAACGGCCCGTTCACTCGGTTCGACCGAATGAACGGGTCATTCGGGAAGGGGCGGTAGCGTCGGACGGCATGACCGACGACCCGATCGATCCGCGACTGCAGGAGATCGCGCAGCGCGTGTTCGACGCCGCCCGCGCGGGCGACGCCGACACCCTCACCGCCTATCTGGACGCCGGTGTCCCGGTGAACCTCACCAACGGCTCCGGCGACACCCTCGTCATGCTCGCCGCCTACCACGGGCACGCCCCCGCGGTACAGGTGCTGATCGACCGCGGCGCCGACGTGGACCGGCTCAACAACCGCGGCCAGTCCCCGGTCGCCGGAGCGATCTTCAAGGGCGAGGAGGACGTGGTGCGGGTGCTGGCCGCGGCCGGTGCCGACCCCCGAGCCGGGCATCCGACCGCCGTCGACGCCGCCGGACTGTTCGGCCGGGAGGACTATCTCGCGTTGTGGGACGGGACGACGACCCGGTAGCCGGCGGCCACACGGGAGGACGCGCCTACCCCATCGCACCGCGGGTCGGCGTCCCGGCGTCGCACCCGATCCTTCGGAGGCGGGCCTGGCGTGAGGACGGCAGAGGCGGGCGACTCACGGGGCGCGCAGCACGTCCGTCCCGACGAACGGCTGCAGGGCCACGGGCACGGTCACGGAGCCGTCGGCCTGCTGGTGGTTCTCGAGGATCGCGACGATCCAGCGGGTGGTGGCGAGGGTGCCGTTGAGCGTCGCGGCGATCTGCGGCTTGCCGTTCTCGTCGCGGTACCGGACACCGAGGCGGCGGGCCTGGAAGGTGGTGCAGTTCGACGTCGACGACAGCTCGCGGTACCGCTGCTGCGTCGGCACCCACGCCTCGCAGTCGAACTTGCGGGCCGCCGACGAGCCGAGGTCGCCACCGGCGACGTCGATGACGCGGTACGGCACCTCGATCGCGGCGAGCATCTCCCGCTCCCACGCGAGCAGACGCCGGTGTTCGGCGTCGGCGTCCTCGGGCTTGCAGTAGGTGAACATCTCGACCTTGTCGAACTGGTGCACGCGGATGATGCCGCGGGTGTCCTTGCCGTGGCTGCCTGCCTCGCGCCGGAAGCACGACGACCAGCCCGCGTACCGCTTCGGCCCGGCGCTCAGGTCCAGGATCTCGCCGGAGTGGTACCCGGCGAGGGGGACCTCCGACGTGCCGACCAGGTACAGGTCGTCCTGCTCGAGGTGGTACACCTCCTCCGAGTGCTGGCCGAGGAACCCGGTGCCCTGCATGATCTCCGGCCGCACCAGCACCGGCGGGATCATCAGGGTGAACCCGTTCGCGGTGGCCTTCTGCGCGGCCAGCTGCAGCAGACCGAGCTGCAGCAGCGCACCGAACCCGGTCAGGAAGTAGAAGCGGGCGCCCGACACCTTCGCGCCGCGTTCCATGTCGATCAGGCCCAGCGCCTCGCTGAGCTCGAGGTGGTCCCTCGGCTCGAAGTCGAACGTCGGCAGTTCCCCGACGGTGTCGAGGGTGATGAAGTCGTCCTCGCCGCCGGCCGGGGCGCCGTCCTGGACGATGTTCGAGATCGCGCGCTGCGCCGCCTCGAGCGCCGCGTCGGCCTCGTGCTGCGCCGCCTCGGCATCCTTGACCCGCTGCGCCAGCTCCTTGGCACCGGCGAGCAGCGCGGGCCGCTCCTCCGGGGACGCCTGCCCTACCTTCTTGCCGAGCGTCTTCTGCTCGGCCCGCAGGTTGTCGCCGGCCAACACCGCGGCGCGGCGTGCCTCGTCGGCGGCGAGCAGGGAGTCGACCAGCGCGGGATCCTCGCCCCGCATGCGCTGCGACTGGCGGACGGCGTCGGGGTTTTCCCGCAGGAACTTGAGGTCAATCACGACCAAAACCCTACTTGGTCGGCATTCGGACGGGGCCCGCGGCGCGACTCGAGGCCGGACCCGAGCACGTCGGTTTCGGTGTGTCGGCGGCCGCGCCGGGTGTGACAGGCATGATGGAGGGCGATGTCCGACGAACACAACGCAGCCAGCGACGACATGCCGACCGACCCCGCGGACGCCCCGCACGGCGGCCGGGACGACGACGCGGCCACCGGTGGGTGGTCCGCGGCGCAGCGCTGGACCGGTGGTCGGCACCTGTCCGCGACGACGACGCGGCGCGGCCTCGTCGCGGTGGCGCTGGGCGCGGTGATCGCGGCGATCGCGACCGTCGTCATCTCCGGCGGGTTCCAGGGCGGCGACGAGCTGACCACCCACCCGAACACCGGTGGACCGCTCGCGACCGGGGCGGTGGCCGGCAAGGCGTTCGGGACCGCGGCCACCGGCGACTGCCTGACCTGGAGCGAAGCGGACGCCAGCGACCTCGCGAAGGTGAACTGCTCCGACAAGCACCTGTTCGAAGTGGCCTCCGAGGTGGATCTGAGCGTGTTCCCGGGCGCCGAGTTCGGCCCGGGGTCGCGGTTCCCGAGCGTGCTGCGGTTCTCCCAGCTGCGCGACGAACACTGCACCCCGGCGGTCACCGAGTATCTCGGCGCGCACTACGACCCGCACGGCAAGTTCAGCGTCGGCCTGATCAACCCGGGTGAGGCGGGCTGGGCCGCCGGCGAGCGGACCATCCGGTGCGGCCTGCAGCGGTCGAGCACCACCGGTTCGATACTCGCGGTCGCCGGGCCGGTGCAGGGACAGGACCAGTCGAAGGTGTGGGACGCCGGGACCTGCATCGGCATCAACCAGAACGTTCCGTCCGACCCGGTGGACTGCTCCCAGGCCCACGCCTTCGAGGTGGTGTCGGTGGTGGACCTCGGCGCCAAGTTCCCCGGCGGCTTCCCGGCGGTCGCCGACCAGGACAAGTACCTGGAGGAGACGTGCACCCAGGCGGCGAACGAGTACCTCGGCTCGCCGGACGCGCTGCGGAACAAGACCCTGACCCTGTTCTGGGACAACCTCGACCTGAGCAGCTGGCTCGCCGGCAGCCGCAAGGTGAACTGCTCGGTCGGCAAGGAACTCGACGGCGGGGGCTTCGCCCCGATCGTGAACTCCGCGAAGGGCGACATCCTGATCAACGGCGCACCGCCGGTGGCCCCGCCGCCGCTCCCGGAGGGCCGGTCACTGCCGACGCCGCTGCCCGGCGCCGCCCCGCTGGGGAACTGATGGCGGTGCACATGTCCGAGGCCCGGTTCGACGAACTGGTCTCCGAGGCCCTCGACCTGATCCCGCCGGAGCTGGCGCGCGCGATCGACAACGTCGTCGTGCTCGTCGACGACCGCGACCCCGACGACCCGGGCCTGCTCGGGCTGTACCACGGCATCGCGCTGACCGAACGCGACAGCCACTACGGCGGCTCCCTGCCCGACACCATCACGATCTACCGCGACGCGATCCTCGACATCTGTGCCGACGAGCAGCAGGTGGTCGACGAGGTGGCGATCACCGTGATCCACGAGGTCGCGCACTACTTCGGCATCGAAGAGGACCGCCTGCACGAGCTCGGCTGGGGCTGACCCCGCCCACTACGCCCGCGCAGCGCGCCGCAGGGCGCGAATCAGCGGCCGTTTGTCGGACGCGCGCGTGCACAGGTCGACGTGACAGGGATCGATGTCGGCGATGTCGACGTACACGACGCCGGTGTGCTGATACCGATTCGCGACCGATTCCGCGGTGATCATGACGTTGCCCCCGAGGGCGACACCGTTGACCGCCTCTTCCATGGTCGCGGCCCAGCAGCCGTACTCGACCGGCTTCCCGCCGGCCCTCGGGTCGACCACCCAGTACCTCGTCCAGCTACGGCTGACGCCGAGCGCGCCCACCATCGGATACCCGTCGAGATCCGCCAGTGTCAGTCTTTCCTTTTCTGCCAGTGCCGAACTGGCCGGTACGGCGGCGACCCGCTTCTCGGTGTGAACGGTGACGACGTCGATGCTCTCCGCGTCCTCGTACGGCGGACGGGCGAGCGAGGCATCGATGTCACCGTCGATCAGCCGACCTATCTGGTCACCCCAGTTCAGTTGCACGAAAGACAGTGACACCGAGGGATTCTCGTCCCGAAATCTCGCAATGAAGCCGTCGTTCCGACTCGTCGGATACCCGTTGATGAAACCGATCCGCAGGGCCCGACTCTCGGCGCTCTCCCCGAGGGCCAGGCGCGATGCGGCGAGCGCGGCCGCCGCGTGCACCATGAAGTCGCTGCCCCGCTCGGTCAGCCGCACCGGTTTGGTTCCCCGCTCGACCAGCTTGTACCCGACGGCGGCCTCGAGGCGCTGGATCTGCTGCGTCATCGCCGGCGGCGTGACGAACAGTCGCTCCGCGGCGCGGGCGAAGCTCCCCTCCTCGACGAGGACCTGGAGGGAGTTCACCAGGCCCAGATTCAGGAAATCGGTCACGTCGGGTATCCCGTCATCGAGCACGCTCAGGCCGCCACCGGCACACGTTAAGCAACTGCTTAAGTGCGTGCCGTGGATCTCAATTTACCGACCGTGCAATGGGTGTCAAGGTTGGGTTGATCCGATCGGAAGCCAAGCGGCAGAACGACGTCGAGCCCCATGACCTGGTTCCGCCCTGATCTGACAGGAAGACATGACTCCCACATCGACAACACCACGGAAATCCGTGGTCACCGGCGCGGCATCGGGTATCGGATACGCGATCGCGGAGCGTCTCATCGCCGCCGGAGGCTCCGTCGTCGCCTTCGATCTCGATTCCCGCGGCCTCGACACCGCTGCCGAGCGGTTCGGCGACGCCTTCATCCCCCACCACGGCAGCGTCACCGACACCCGGGACGTCCAGGCGGCGGTCACGCTTGCCGAGTCCGCGATGGGCGGTGTCGACGGCCTGTTCAACGTGGCCGGCGGGCTCCGGCCCGCGCCCGTCACCGACCTGACGGAGGACGACTGGGACTTCACGATCGACCTCGTCCTGCGCAGCGTGTACCTGTGCACGAAGTACGTGGCGCAGAGCATGATTCGTGCGGGGAGCGGGGGCGCGATCGTCAACGTCGCCTCGGTGAACGCCCACCTGCCGCTGTTCGGCGGCAGCGCCTACGCCGCAGGCAAGTCCGGTGCGGACATGTTCGGCAAGAACGCGGCGCTCGAACTCGCCCGCCACGGCATCAGGGTCAACACCGTCCTCCCGGGACTGGTGGAGACGCCGATGGCCGGGTTCATCCTCGAGAACGAGGGGATCATGAACGAGTTCTACGCCAACGCGGTGTTGAAGCGCCCCGCACAACCAGACGAACTGGCCGCGCCCGCAGTGTTTCTCGCGAGCAGCGACGCCAGCTACATCACCGGATCGAGCCTCGTCGTCGACGGCGGCTACGAGATCGGCAGCTACCCGGACCTCAGCAAGCACCTGTGAAGGAGAAGTAGACATGACCACCGTCCACGAGTCCCAGGCGACGCCCCGCACGACCTACGAGCACCAGCTCGTCCACATGATGGACGACATCGACACGCTGATCGAATCGCTGACCGATCCCGTCCACCGACAGATCCTCGTGAACTACCGCAGGCACGGACTCCTCGAGGTCGCCGGCCGCTACGACGAACTGCTCGCCCCGAACATGACCGTCGCGAGGCCCCACTACCGCATCTTCGAGGGCGGTCAGGGTGTGATCCTGGACGGAATGAGCCAGGTGCGCGACTTCTACCGGACGTTGGCCGACTTGGACATGCTGGTGATGTGGACCGGCAAGCAGAAGATGGCCGTGTCCGACTGGGGCTTCGCCGGCGAGGCCGAGTTCAGCCAGTTCGTTCCCGGAAAGATGTTGGGTGACAACGTCTTCAGCTCGATCGACGAGAACGGACCGGTGAGCTCGGAGTACGACGGCGACGCGTACTACCTCGTCCGCCGCACCCTCGCGTTCGTCTGGCCGTACGACGAGAACGTCCGGATGATCGGCGAACACGTCTACGAGGACGCGGCCTCGAAGGTCGTCACCAAGGTTCGCAAGGAGGACGTCATCACCGGGGCGCGTGCCGCCGAACTGCTCGCACCGATCATCGACAAGTACGGACGCCTCGACTAGGACCCCGTACCGGTGCGTCCCCCGGCCCGCGGCGGCGGGACGCACCGGTCGGGTCCGGCGGAACCGTCCGGACATCTGCTGCGTCGAACGTGGGTGACGGATCCACCCGACGCCACCAGGAGGCCGATCATGACCGGACACGTGTTCGTCTCGCCCGACGCCCTGACCGCCGCGGCCGCCGATCTCGAGACCCTCGCGCATCGGCTGCAGGCCACCGTCGACTCGAACGCGCCCGCGCTGTACATGGCGCCGGCGGGCACCGAGGAGGTGTCCGTGACCGCCGCGGCGTACTTCAACTCGGTGGCGGACAGCTTCCTGCCCGTCGCGGCGACCGGCATCGCGGAGCTGCGGGCCGCGGCGGCGACGCTGCGCCGACAGGCCGCCGACTACGCCGACCTGGACGACGCGTTCGGGTCCTCCCTCGCGGCGGGTGGGTGACCGCAGCCCCCTCGACAGCAGGCCGGATTCGACAGGAGGAGTACGCCATGACCGTGGGCTTCACGGGCGTCGTCTGGTTCCCCCGGGGCGCCGCCGGGAACTCGACCGCGTTGAACGCGGGTGTCGGGCCCGTCGGGTTCCAGACCGCGGGCGCCGCCTGGGGTGCGGTGGCCGCCGGGCTGGCCGACGCGACCGCGACGGTCGCACGGGTGATCGCGACCCTCGAAGCGGGCTGGGAGGGGCTCGCCTCCGATGCGGCACTGACGAAACTGACGCCGTTCCGGGCGTGGACGGAGGAGGCGGCGGCGCTCGCGGCCACCACCGCCGCCAAGGCCGGCGCCGAGGCCGGCGCGCACACCGTCGCGCGGGCGGCGATGCCGAGCGCGGCCGAGATCGCCGCCGTCAAGGCCGCCACGGTGGCGGCACACACGATCGGTGGCTCGCTGGCCGGCGCGGGGGCGGTCGCGGAGGCCGCGGACCGGGCGTTGGACGTGCGAGCGGCCCTGGTGATGGAGGCGTACGAGGCGGCGTCGACGAGCGTGACGCTGCCGGAGCGGTTCACTCCCCCGCCCCCGCTGGTCAACGGCACCAGCGGGGCACCGTCCGACGCTCCGACGGCTGTCCCGCAGCCCACCCGGCCCTCCGACCCCCTGGTCAACCCGGCATCGACGCAGGCCGCCGTCGGGGCGGCGATCGCGCAGGCACGGAACCCGGCGGTGGTCTCGGTCGCCTCACAGGCCGGGGCCATCGCGGGCTCGGGTCTGAACGCGGCCGCCGGGGTGGCGGTGCCCCTCGCGTCGGTCACGGTGTCGGCGGCGGGCACCGCCGCGCTCGGGGTGCCGGACACCCACGCCGCCCGGCAGGTCGACGGCAGCAGCACCCGGCGCCGGGGCGGTGCGGTCGGGGTCGCCGGCGGCGCCGGGCTCGGGGCGGCCGCGTCCGGCGGGGTGGCCGGAGCCGCACGCGTCACCCTGCCGGAGGGCTGGAGCGGCACCTCGCGCGGCGACGGCGCAGCGCCGCCCGGCCGAGACGCCGTGACTGCCGGCGAGGCGCACGACGCCGACCCGGTCCGGGTCGATCCGGCCACGGCGCAGCGGACCCCGCTCGCCCCGACGATGGGTGGCGGCCGCGGACCCGGCGGCGGCGAGGAGGAACACCGCACCCCCGACCATCTGAAGTCCTTCGAACACTTCGAGGACGGCCGCGTCGTGATCCCGTCGGTGATCGGCGCCGAGCCGGCGGACCGGTGACCGCCACCTCGCCCGGGGCCCGTGCGGTCACAGTGAGCCATGACGAGCTGGAGCTGCTGGGTCATGTGCTGTCGATCGACGAGTTGCCGGTGGTGCTCGCCGCGACGCCCCGGTTCGACTCGGTGAGCGACCGGGAGGCCGCGTTCGCGAGGGCGCACGCGTCCCTCGCCGCGCGGGGGCTGCTGCCGGCCGGGCACCCCGATCCCGGAGTGGCCGATCTGCTGGCGGTCCTGGCCCGTCCGACGACGGAACTCGCGCTGCGCCGGTACACGGGTGCCGGCGAGGCCTCCCGGATGTGCGCGGTCCGCGGCGACACCGGTACCTCGGTCGCGGCGCTCCGGGGCCCGGCGTCGTATGTGCTCACCGAGCTCGACGCGATCGATCCGGTGCTGGTGCTCGACGTGCTCGGCCACCGTGCTCCGCTCGACATCGGCGCCCTCCGTGCCCCGACCGAGCCGCTCGCCGCGGCGATGGGCGACCTCACCGACCCGCCCGCCGTCGCGCGCCGGCTGTCCGCGCTGGGGTGTGCCCGGCGCGACGCCGACCGGCTCGCGGTCGCGTTCGCCGGGTGCATCGGCCACGCGGAGATCGTCGCGATCACCCACGAGGGCGGCGGGCGGCGCCGGATCACCGGGCCGGTGACGGTGTTCGACACCCCCGCCGGACGGATCGTCGGGACGTCGACGGTGTCCGTGGACGGCACGGCCTGGACCACCCTCGGTCCCGGCGGCGACGCCCGGGTGCGGCAGGCGATCCGGGACCTGCTCCCCGGATCGTCCGAGATGGTCACCGAATTGCCGTGACCACGGGGCGGTCTCGTGACGCGGTCCACACCGCCGGTGCCGGTACCCTGTCCGGTGACCATGTGGCGATCGAGACGTTTGGTAGGGCAATGGGTGAACCCGTCGACGGGACGGCTCCGGACGAGGGCGGCATCGACTGGCGCCGAGTCGAGGACGTCGAGCTGACCCCGATCCTCGAGGCGTCGCTCGACGCGTTCTACGAGCTCGGATACCACGGGACCACGGTGCGCGAGGTGGCCCGCCGCGTCGGGGTGACGGTGCCGGCGCTGTACTACCACCACGACAGCAAGGAAGGCCTGCTGATCGCGCTCCTGGAACTGTCGACCGCGGACGTGCTGGCGCGAGCGCACGCCGCGGACGCCGACGGCGGCGACGACCCGGTTCGGCGGCTGGCGAACGTCATCGAGGCGATCGTGCTGCGGATGACGGGTCGCGCGCGGCTGGCGTCGCTCGAGGGCGAGATGCGGTACCTGAGCGACGAGAACCGGCAGCGTTACCGCGCGGTGCGCAAGGGCATCGAGGAGGTCGTGCTGCGGATCGTCCAGGACGGCACGGCGAGTGGGGATTTCGACGTCGACGATCCCGCGGAGACCACCCGTGCCCTGCTCGGCATGTGTCAGTCCATCCCCCGCTGGTACCACGCGGAGGGCACGCTCTCCCCGGAGGAGGTCGCCGCGAAGTACGTGGCCATCTCGATGAAGACCGTCGGAGCACGGACGAAGTAGCCGCAGGGCCGGGTCGACCCGGGTCAGCCGCGTCCGAACACCGCTGCGCGCTTGTTCAGGAACGCGTCCACGCCCTCGGCGAAGTCCGCGGCGGCGAGCAGTTCGAGCTGGCCGCCGCGTTCCCGGGCGAAGGCCGGGTCGAGCTGGCCCAGGGTCGCGTCGTTGATCGCGCTCTTGGTGGCCGCGAACGCCTCCGACGGGCCCTCCACCAGACCGCGGACGAGCGCGTCGACGTCGTCCGCGAACGTCGCGTCGGGGTACACGCCCGCGATCAGGCCGGCCTCGAGGGCGGCGGCGGCGGGCAGCCGCTCGGCGAGCAGCGCCAACTTCAACGCACGCGCCCGGCCGATGGACGCGGCAACCAGCGCGGTCGCGCCCCCGTCGGGCATCAGCCCGATCTTCGTGAACGCGAGCAGCAGGTAACTCGACTCGGTGGCGACGGTCAGGTCGGCGGCGAGCGCGAGCGAGACACCCACACCGGCGGCGGGGCCGTTGACGGCCGCGACGACCGGACGCGGGAACGCGCGCAGTGCGGCGACCAGTCGGTTGGCGGCGTCGATGGTGGACGGTTCGGGCGGTCCGGACAGGTCGCCGATGGTGGACAGGTCGGCGCCGGTGCAGAACGCCCGGCCGGCGCCGGTGAGCACGACGACGCGCACCGCATCGTCTCCGACGTGCTTGTCGAGGGCGTCGGCGGCCGCGTTCAGGGTTTCGGCGGTGACGGAGTTCATCCGGGCGGGCCGGTTGAGGGTGATGCGCAGGACGCCGTCGGCGAGGTCGACGAGGATCTCGGAGGTGTCGGTGCTCATGGTTGTCCTTCCGGGAGGTTCAGGATTGAAGGGTGAGGGCCACTTTTCCAGCAGCACTTCGTGATTCGAGACTGCGCAGGGCGTCGGCAGCCCGTTCGAGGGGGTAGGAGGTGGGTTCGGCGACCTGGAGGGCACCCGACTCGAGTTGCGGCGCGAGCTCGGCCCACTGCCGCGCCGGGTAGCCGAAGTCCTCGCGGACGTACTCGCCCCAGCCGGCGCCGACGACCGTCGTGTTCCTGAGCAGCAACCGGTTCACCTTGACGGTGGGGATCTCGCCCCCGGTGAAGCCGAGCACGACGTGCCTGCCGTTCGTCGCGAGGCTGCGCAGGCTGTCGAGGAACCGGTCACCGCCGACGGGGTCGAGCACGATGTCCACCCCCCGTCCGCCGGTGATCTCGGCGACGGCGTCCTTGAAGCCGTCGGCGAGCACGGTGTGGGTGGCGCGGTTGGCCTTCGCGACCTCGGCCTTGTCCGCGCTGCTCACGACCGCGATCGTGTCGAGCCCGAGCGCGGCCGCGACCTGCAGGCACGCGGTGCCGAGGCCGCCGGCGGCGCCGTGCACGAGGACGGTCTCGCCGGCCCGGTACCGGGCGCGTTCGGTCAGCGCGAAGTGCGCGGTGAGGTAGTTCATCAGAAAGCCCGCACCGGCGGTCAGCGAGACGGCGTCGGGCAGCCGGAAGACGGTCGACGGGTGCACGGCGACGGTCTGCTGCCAGGCGCCGCCGAAGGCCAACACGGCGACCCGGTCGCCGGCGCGAAATCCGCTGTCGCTCGGCGCTTCCCGAACGACACCCGCCCCCTCGACGCCGGGCACGAACGGAGTCGGGCGGACCACCTGGTAGCCACCGGCGGTCTGCAGCAGATCCGGGAAGGAGACTCCGGCGGCCACCAGGTCCACGACCACCAGCCCGGCCGGGTCGGGTTCGGGGATCTCCACCGTCCGCACCCCGTCGGGTCCGATCGCCTCGACCACCTGCACTGCCCGCATGCCGTCTCCTGCATCGTCGAATCCGGCCGCGATCGCGACCGAATCCATCAGTACCAGACCCCCTGAGCGGGCGCTAGCTAATGCCACCCATTGACCCGCCCGGGCAACCCGTGATAGGTCTCTTAGCGAGCGTTCAGTAATCGCGTCCACACGAATCCGAGGAGTACCCATGGCCGACGAGCCGAGCACCGCGTCCGAGCCGGCAGCGCTGTACGAGCGCCGCGGGAACGTCGCGCTCATCACCCTGAACCGACCCCGGGCCATGAATGCGGTCAACGCGGCCCTGTCCACGGCGGTCGGCAACCTGCTCGAGCAGGCCGAGGCGGATTCCGAGGTGCGGGTCATCGTCATCACCGGCTCGGGTCGCGCGTTCTGCGCCGGGGCCGACCTCAAGGCGCTCGGCTCCGGCCAGTCGCTGGACGCCGACGGCCACCCGGAGTGGGGCTTCGCGGGCTACGCGCAGCACTGGGTCAGCAAGCCGACCATCGCCGCGGTCAACGGCTTCGCTCTCGGCGGTGGCACCGAACTCGTCCTCGCCAGCGACCTCGCGGTCGTCGACGAGAACGCCCAACTCGGCTTGCCCGAGGTCAAGCGGGGCCTGTTCGCCGCAGCGGGCGGAGTCATCCGCCTGCAGCAGCAGATCCCGAAGAAGGTCGCTCTCGAGATCGCGCTGACCGGTGAGCCGATCAGCGCCGCGCAGGGCAAGGAGCTCGGCCTGGTCAACCGCGTCGCCCCGGCAGGTACCGCGCTCGAGGTCGCCCTCGAGCTGGCCGAGAAGATCGCGGTCAACGCGCCGCTGTCGGTGCGTGAGTCCAAGGCCATGATCCACAACACCGCGCTCGGCCCGGACTGGGAGCAGGGCGTCTGGGACGCGAACGCCAAGGCCCTGCAGGTCGTCTTCACCAGCGCCGACGCCAAGGAGGGCCCCGCCGCGTTCGCCGAGAAGCGTGAGCCCGTCTGGCAGGGCCGTTAGCCCACCCACCACCCGCGCCGCTGACCGGGAGCCGCCCCTCCGGACCCGGTCCGGTGCCCCGTCGATCCCCTCCGGGGCACCGGACCGACACAACCACCACACGAAAAGGATCACCACCATGACGAATGCAGTCATCGTCGACGCCGTCCGCCTCGCCTCCGGCAAGGGCAAGATGGGTGGCGCTCTGTCCGGGACGCACCCGGTCGAGCTGCTGGCCACCGTTCTCCGCTCGATCGTCGAGCGCAACAACCTCGACCCCGCCCAGGTCGACGACGTCATCGGCGGCTGTGTCGCCCAGGTCGGCGAGCAGTCACTGAACATCTCCCGCACCGCACTGCTGTCCGCCGGATTCCCGGACTCGGTGCCCGCCACCACCATCGACCGGCAGTGCGGGTCGAGCCAGCAGGCCGCCCACTTCGCCGCCCAGGGCATCATCGCCGGCGCCTACGACATCGTCATCGCCTGCGGCGTCGAGTCGATGAGCCGCATCCCGATGGGCACCGCGACCCTGGGCAAGGACACCGCCGGCCCCGGCATCGCCGCCCGCTACCCCGAGGGCCTGGTCAACCAGGGCATCTCCGCCGAGCTGATCGCCGCGAAGTGGAAGCTCGACCGCGACACCCTCGACGCCTACTCCGCGCGGTCGCACCAGCGCGCCGCCGCCGCGATCGCCGCGGGCGCGTTCGACAAGGAGATCGTCCCGATCGACGTCGTGGGCGCCGCCGGTCAGACGGTCGCGCACACGGTTGACGAGACGGTCCGCGCCGCCACCACCGCCGAGGGTCTCGGTGGTCTCAAGCCCTCGTTTTACACCGATCAGTACGCGGCCCGCTTCCCGGAGGCAGGCTGGCACATCACCCCCGGCAACTCGTCGCCGCTGACCGACGGCGCCTCCGCGGTGCTGATCATGAGCGAGGAGGCCGCGAACAAGCTGGGCCTGACCCCGCGCGCCCGCTTCCACTCGTTCTCCGTCGCCGGCGACGACCCGGTCTTCATGCTCACCGCCCCGATCCCGGCCACCCACAAGGTGCTCGCCCGGGCCGGCCTGAGCATCGAGGACATCGACGCCTACGAGGTCAACGAGGCGTTTGCTCCCGTACCCCTCGCCTGGGCGCACGAGTTCAACGCGGACCCCGCGAAGCTGAACCCGCGGGGCGGCGCGATCGCCCTCGGTCACGCCCTCGGCTCCTCCGGCACCCGCCTGCTCACCACGCTCGTCAACCAGCTCGAGGCCACCGGTGGTCGCTACGGCCTGCAGACCATGTGCGAGGGCGCAGGCATGGCCAACGCCACCATCATCGAGCGTCTCTGACCCCGTACCCTCGCTCCGCGAAAGCGTTGCAGACCAACCTGATCCGAAAGGCAACCCATGATCATCAATGACAGCGTCGCGGTCGTCACCGGTGGCGCGTCCGGCCTCGGCCTCGCCACCACCAAGGCCCTGCTCGCGGACGGCGCCCAGGTCGTCATCATCGACCTGCCGTCCTCCAACGGTGAGACCGTCGCCAAGGAGCTCGGCGACCGCGTCCGCTTCGTCGCCGCCGACGTCACCGACGAGGCCGCAGTCACCGAGGCCCTCGACGTCGCCGAGTCCCTCGGCCCGCTGCGTGTCGCGGTGAACTGCGCCGGCATCGGCAACGCCATCAAGACCGTGGGCAAGCAGGGCGCGTTCCCGCTCGACGCCTTCAAGAAGGTCGTCGACGTCAACCTGTTCGGCACATTCAACGTGCTCCGCCTCGCCGCCGAGCGCATCTCGAAGACCGAGCCGATCGAGGGCGAGCGCGGCGTCATCATCAACACCGCCTCCGTCGCCGCGTTCGACGGCCAGATCGGCCAGGCCGCGTACTCCGCCTCGAAGGGCGGCGTCGTCGGCATGACCCTGCCGATCGCTCGCGATCTTGCGTCGCTGCTGATCCGCGTCGTCACCATCGCACCGGGCCTGTTCAAGACCCCGCTGCTCGGTTCGCTACCCGAGGAGGCCCAGAAGTCCCTCGGCGGCCAGGTCCCGCACCCGTCGCGCCTCGGTGACCCGGCAGAGTACGGCGCCCTCGCCGCGCACATCGTGTCGAACCCGATGCTCAACGGTGAGACCATCCGTCTCGACGGCGCCATCCGCATGGCACCGCGCTGAGGCACCCGTGAACGAGGAGGGGCCGATGTCCGCACCGCCCGAAACCACCACTGACTGGCGGGAATTCGAGCCGATGCGGCTCGGCCCCATCCTCGACCACGCACTGGAGGCATTCCACGAGAACGGCTTCCACGGGACCACCGTCCGTGATCTGGCCCGCCGGATCGGGGTGACGGTGCCCGCCCTGTACTACCACCACGAGAACAAGGAAGCGGTTCTCGTGGCGATCATGGACACCACCGTCCGTGACCTGATCGACCGCTGTCGTGCCGCGGTCGCCGACGGCGGTGACGACCCGGTGCGGCGATTCAGCCTCTTCATCGAGGCGGTGGTGCTGAACATGACGCACCGCGCACGACAATCGGCACTCGACTCCGAGGTGCGGCACGTCTCGCCGGCCAACCGCCGCAACTACGCCGCCACCCGCAAGGAACTCGAACTGATGGCGCTGGACCTGGTGACCGACGGTGCCGAACGGGGCGTGTTCGTCGTCGACGACGTCCCGGAGACGGTCCGCGCCCTCCTCGGCATGGGGCAGTCCATCGCGCGCTGGTACCAGATCGACGGCCCCCTGACCCCGGACGAGGTCGCCGAGCGCTACACCGCCATCGCCCTGCGCGTGGTCGGATGCCAGGCCCCTCCGGCAGCCCCCTGACAGCCGCGCCCACAAAGGAGCAGAACCCATGCAGCGCACCCACTTCGAACCCGATCACGAGGACTACCGCGGCACCGTCCGCGAGTTCCTCGCCCGCGAGGTCGAGCCCCACTACCTGCAGTGGGAGGAGGACCGCCTGATCGACCGCGCGTCCTACGTCGCGGCGGGCAAGTCCGGCATCCTCGGTCTCGGCGTGCCGGAGGAGTTCGGCGGCTCCGGCGTCACCGACTACCGCTTCCGGCAGGTGGTCACCGAGGAGATCGCCCGCGTCGGCGCCACGTCGTTCGGCTCCAGCCTCGCGCTGCAGGACGACATCACGATCCCGTACATCCTGCACCTGGGCACCACCGAGCAGAAGGAGCGCTGGCTGCCGAGGATGGCGGCCGGCGAGCTCATCGGTGCCATCGCGATGACCGAACCCGGTGCCGGCTCGGACCTGCAGGGTGTCAAGACGACCGCGGTCCGCGACGGTGACGAGTGGGTGATCAACGGCCAGAAGACGTTCATCACCAACGGTATTCACTCCGACCTGGTGATCGTCGTGTGCCGCACCGACCCGAACGCGGGGTCCCGGGGCTTCTCGCTGATCGTCGTCGAGCGCGGCACCCCCGGCTTCAGCCGGGGGCGGAAGCTGCACAAGGTCGGCCTCGCCGCGCAGGACACCGCCGAGCTCGTGTTCGAGGACGTCCGCGTGCCCGCGGACAACCTGCTCGGCACCGAGGGCCGCGGCTTCGTCCACCTGATGGAGAACCTGCCCCTGGAACGCATTGGGATCGCCGTCGGCGCGATCACCGCGGCCCGGGCCGCGTACGAGTGGACCAAGACCTACGCGTTCGAACGCAAGGCGTTCGGGAAGCCGATCGGCGACCTGCAGAACACCCGCTTCGTGCTCGCCGAGATGCTCACCGAGATCGAGGTCACCGAATCGCACATCGACCGGTGCGTGATCGCCCTCAACGCAGGCGAACTCACGGCCGTCGACGCGTCGAAGGCGAAGTGGTGGGCCACCGAACTGCAGAAGCGGGTCGTGGACCGCTGCGTCCAGATCCACGGCGGCTACGGCTTCATGATGGAGTACCCGATCGGCCGCGCCTACGTCGACACCCGCATCCAGACGATCTACGGCGGCACCACCGAGATCATGAAGGAGATCATCGGCCGCGACATCGCCGCGGAATTCGCGTAGGCCACCCCCGCATCCACCGTTCCCACATGTCACATCGGGTGCGCTCGAGTGAGCCAACGTGACATGTGGGAACCCACTGGAGGGGGTCAGGTGCCGAGGAGGGCGGCCCTCGCGGCGGCGTATTCGGTTTCGAGCCGCTCGACCAGTTCGGCGGCGGGCACGACGGCCTGCACCGCGCCGACACCGTGGCCCGCGCCCCAGATGTCGCGCCACGCCTTGGCGTCACTCTTCGCCGAGTCGCCGTCGCCTTCGCCGGTGCCGGTGCCGAAGTCCATCGCCGACGGGTCGGACGTGGCGAGGTTGTCCGGGTCCATGCCGGCCGCGGAGATGCTGCCCCGCAGATAGTTTCCGTGCACACCGGTGAACAGGTTGGAGTACACGATGTCGGAGGCGCCGGAGTCGACGATCATCTGTTTGTAGGCGTCGGCGGCGTTGGCCTCCTCGGTGGCGATGAACGCCGAGCCGATGTAGGCGAGGTCCGCGCCCGCGGCCTGGGCGGCGAGGATCGAGCGGCCGTGGGCGATCGAACCCGACAGCAGCAGCGGCCCGTCGAACCACTGCCGGATCTCCTGGATCAGCGCGAACGGCGACTGGGTGCCCGCGTGCCCGCCGGCCCCGGCGGACACCGCGATCAGGCCGTCGGCACCCTTCTCGACGGCCTTGTGCGCGAACTTGTCGTTGATGATGTCGTGCAACACGATTCCGCCGTACGAGTGGATTGCCTCGTTGACGTCCTCACGGGCACCGAGCGAGGTGATCACGATCGGCACCTGGAACTCGACGATGGTCGCGAGATCCTCGTCGAGCCGGTCGTTGGACCTGTGCACGATCAGGTTCACCGCGTAGGGCGCCGACGGCGCCTCCGGGTTGTTCGCGTCGTATTTCGCCAGTGCCTCGGTGATCCGCGTCAGCCACTCACGCAGCTGCGACTGCGGGCGCGCGTTCAGCGAGGGAAAGGATCCGACGATGCCCGACGTGCACTGGGCGATGACGAGGTCCGGGTTCGACACGATGAACATCGGCGACGCCACCACGGGCAGACGCAGCCGGTCCTCGAGGATCGGGGGCAAAGCCATGTAATTCTCCTTGCGCAAGAGTTGCGGTCACCCCAGCATCGCATGGTTACTTATCGATCGCTAGGGGCCTGGTAGTGGCGGCGGGTGGCCTGCGTCACGGCCCGCGGGGTCCGGCTCAGATGCCCGCCGCGGCGGACGCCTCGGGCGTGAGAATGCCGGGAACCAGGAAGTTCGTCAGCATCCGACGATGATCGGGGTCCTTGTCGGAACCGAAGTCCATCCGGCCGACGAGGATCAGCTCGACAAGCGCGATCCACTGGCAGATCTCCGCGTTCGTGCGATCGGCCCGCACCTCCCCGCGGTCGCGGGCCTCGTCGATCAGCGGCGCCCACATCTCCTCGGTAAGCCGCGCCGCCAAGCCCGAACTGCCGACCAGAGCCGTCGCCAGGTCCATGTGCTCGGGGCTGACGATCAACCGCACCACCGGGTCCTTGCGGCCCATGTCCACCAGATAGATCAGTCCGTCCACAATCTGGTCGGCGAACGTCTTCCGCTTGCGCAGGAAAGTTCGGGCCTTACCGAACATCCGCCGGGAGCGCACCTCGATCAGCGCGGTGATCAGGGTGTCACGGTCACTGAAGTAGCGATACACGGTCGGTCGGGAGACGCCAGCTTCCTTCGCGATGTCGTCCATCGTGGTTTTCGCCACGCCGTAGCGCTCGAAAGTCCGTTCGGCGGCCTCGAGGATCTGCCCCCGCGCCTCCTCCAGATCCTCACTCAGGACACTTCCGGTTCGCCGTCGAGCCATGTCACCCTTCTCCAGGTGTACGGCCGGGCGCCCTACTCCCGCGACGATGTTACCGCCGCGGGAGTGGGCGACGGCTACCCGGACTCACCGAAGAGATCAGGCAATCCGGCCGAAATCCGATCCGGAAAGTCCGGCTCGCGCTTCTCCAGGAACGACTCCACACCCTCGCGTGCGTCAGGCGAGGTTCCCCGCAGGTAGACCGCGAGCGAGTCGGCCCGATGTGCGGCCTCCGGGCTGTCCGCGCCGAGCATCCGCCACATCAGCTGACGGGTCAGCGCCACCGACACCGGGGCAGTGCCGGTCACCATCTCGCGCGCGACCTCGATCCCGCGCGCGAGCACCCGGTCAGGGGGCACGATCTCGCTGACCAGCCCGTGCGCGAGCGCCTCCGCGGCCGGGACCATCCGGCCGCCGAGCGTCCACCGCAGGGCGGTGGAGATGCCGACGACACGCGGCAGGAACCAGGACGAGCAGGCCTCCGGGACGATGCCGCGCCGGGTGAAGACGAACCCGAATCGAGCGGTGTCCGAGGAGATCCGGACATCGGCGGGCAACGTCATCGTGACGCCGACGCCTGCGGCGGGACCGTTGATCGCGGCGATCACCGGTTTGGTGGATCGGTGGAGCCGCAGCGCGACCCGCCCACCCTGGTCGGCGGGTGCGCCCCCGGTGTCCGGGTCGTCACCGAGGACGAAGGTGTCGCCACCGGCAGCGAGATCGGCACCGGCGCAGAACGCCCGGCCGGTGCCGGTCAGCACCACGGCGCGCACGGCGTCGTCCGCGTCGCACTCGTCCATCGCCGCGAGGATCCGCTCGCACATCTCGTCGGTGAAGGCGTTGAGTCGGTCCGGCCGGTGCAGCCGCACGATCGCGATCTCACCGTCCCGCTCGACCACCACCGGACAGTCGGTCACCACACCCGAGTCGCTCATCGTTCAACGCACCTTGTTGAATCGCTCAGCCACGTCACGGTATTCGCAGCGGATCGCGGTCTTGGACAGCTTGCCGCTGGGCAGCCGGGGCAGCGGTTCGTCCCGTATCACCACGTACCGCGGCACCTTGTAGTCCGCGACAACCCGGTCGCAGTGCGCGACGATCACGGCGGCGTCGACGTCACCGCGGACCGTGACGATCGCGGCCGGGGTCTCGCCGAACCGTTCGTCCGCGGCGGCGATCACTGCGACCTCCTCGACACCGTCGATGTCACCGATCACCCGCTCGATCTCGACCGGGGAGATGTTGATGCCGCCGGTGATGATCAGGTCCTTCATCCGGTCGACGAACTTGACCCGGCCGCCGTCGTCGAGGGTGCCGAGGTCACCGCTGTGCAGCCAGCCGCCGCGCAGCGCCTGCGCGGTGGACTCGTCGTCGTCCCAGTAGCCGGGGGTCACGCCGGGACCGCGGAGTACGATCTCGCCCTCCTCCCCCGGGTCGGCGTCGGTGCCGTCGGAGCGGACCACCTTGAGTTCGGTGAAGATCGAACCGCGCCCACAGGTGTCGGGGTGGGTGAACGCCTCGGCCCGGGTGGTCGCGGTGGCGACGCCACCGGCCTCCGTCATCCCGTAGATCTGGCGCAGCTCCACGCCCTTGTCCGCCCACGCCTTCAGCAACGCGGGCGCGACCGCAGCGCCACCCACGATCGCGGTACGCAGCGACGAGATCTCGGTGTCCGCGAACTCTGGCGTCTTGGCGATGGCCTCGAACACCAGCGGCACCCCGAACAGGGCGTTCACGCGGTGCTCGCCGATCAGCCGGGCCGCGCGAGCCGGTTTGAATTCCTTTTCGATCACGAGTGTGTTGCCCAGAACCACGGCCATCACCAGGCCCCACACGAGGCCGGGCGTGAACACCAGCGGAAGCAGCAGCAGCGAGGTCGATCCGGGCCGGAAACCCTCCTCGGTGAGCGTGGCCTCGAAGACGATGCTGAGCAGCGTCCGGTTGGTGCAGATGACGCCCTTCGAGAGCCCGGTCGAGCCGCTGGTGAACAGCAAAGCGACCGGCTCGTCGGGGGCGACGTCGATGCGGAAGTCGTCGCGGCCGCCGGCGCGCAACCCGGTGAACTCGTCGAAGGACAGACTCCGGAAATCCTGGCCGAGGGTCCGGGTCTGCTCGATCTGCTCGGCGAACTCGGCCGGGGCGATCGTGAGCACCGCCCCGGCGTCGTCGAGGACCTTGCGCAGCTCGGCCGGCTTGAGCCGCGGGTTCAGCGGTACCAGGACCGCACCCGCCTTGAGCACGCCGAGCGCGAGCACCGGCCAGGTCATCGAGTTGGGGCCGAGTACGCCGACCCGGTCGCCAGGTGCGATCCCGGCGTCGGCGATCCGGCGTGCCACCCGGCTCGACCAGTCCTGCAGTTCCCGGTAGGTCAGCGTCTCGTCGTCGACGACCAGCGCACGCTGATCACCCTTGGTGTCGGCCCACCAGTGCAGGGCCGACCCGATTGTCGCAGCCATTGTTGTCCTTCTAGAGTCGAATCACGTTGGAGTGTTGTCGATTTCGTGTCGGTTCAGGAGCCTGATTCGGGGTTCAGGTCCTCCTCGAACCACATCCCGACCCGAGCAAGAGTGCCGCCGTCGGTGGTCGGCAGGGTGACGCCCGAGACGTACGCGGAGTCGTCGGACACCAGGAAAAGCGCAGCGCGCGCGTTGTCCAGCAGCGACGGCGGACGGTTCAGCTTGAGCGGAATCGGCGAGACGGCCGGGTTCCACGGCCCCGCGACCTCCTCGTAGGACTGCCCGACCACCGGGGTTCCGGCCGGCGCGAGGAAGTTCGGCGACATCCCGTGCGTCGGGGCGATCGCGTTGACGCGGATGCCGTGCTTGCCGAGGTCGAGGCTCAGGCCGCGGACCAGTCCGTTCACGCCCGCCTTCGTCGCCGAGTACAGGGCGATGCTGTGGTACGCCGCGAGCGAGGCCGCGGACGAGGTGGCGAGGATGACGCCGCCGCCGTTCTCCTTCATCGCGGGTACCGCGGCCTGCGCCGAGTAGACGACGCCGCTGAGGTTGACGCCGAGCACGTGGTGCCAGTCGTCCTCGGTCAGATCCTCGAACGCGACCTGCTCGCCCCCGGCGACGGAGGGCACGCCGCCGCGCGAGACCACGCCCGCGTTCGCGAACATGATGTCGAGCTTGCCGAACTCCTCGACGGTGCGGGCGACGGCCGCGACCACCTGCGCCTTGTCGCTCACGTCGGCGACGATGTCGATCGCGGTTCCGCCCTGCTCCTGCACGAGCTTGACGGTGCCCGCGGCGCGCTCCGGGTCGATGTCGACAACCGCGACGCGGGCGCCCTCGGACGCGAACAGCTGCGAGGACTGCCGTCCGAGTCCCGAACCACCGCCAGTGATGATCGCGACCTTGTCGTTGAGTTTCATGTGGGAGCTCCTTAGGCCCGCAGAGCGGGTTCGCCGGGCGACCGGCGTTCTTGAACGGGATCGCGAACGAAGTTGGCGTGCACCGGATTCAGGACACGATGCAGACGAGCGCACCCAGGGGCGGTGACACCTCCGGCGCGTTGTGACCCACGCTACGCGCCCAAATATGAGACGTCAATCAATATTTGTTCTTTGACAACCATCGGGTGGACACTGCAGCAACACCCGCGCCGGCGGCGACCGCTGCACCGAGGCCGAAGGCGATCACGTACGCCGACTCCGCGGCGGCGCCGGTGCCGGGCACCGTCATCGCCGCCAGCAGGGCAGCGATCACGGCGCTCGCGAGCGAGCTGCCGAAGATGCGCGCGATCGCGTTCATCCCGTTGACCACGGCGGTCCCGGACACCGGTACCGCGTCGACGAGCAGGGCGGGAAGGGCCGCGTAGGCACCGCTGACGAACACGTTGACCACCACCACGGCCACGACCATCTGCCACGGTCGCCCGTGCGCGAGCACCAGGAGGGCGAACGCGGCGGCCCCGACCGCACACATCGCGACGAGAACCCGATCCGCGCGGAACCGAGTGACCAGCCTGCCGCTGACGGAGGCGGTCAGCGCTCCCGCGACGGAGCCGGGCAGCAGGAAGATCAGGCTCGCCTCCAACACCGTGGAGCCGAACCCGTAGCCGGCGACGCCGAGGTCGGCCTGGACGAACTGCGCAATGCCGAGGAACTGGACGTACATCGCCGCACCTATCAGGAACGCGGCCAGGTGAGCAGGGGTCACGGTTCGCCCCGTCAGTGCACCCGGCGAAACCAGCGGTGCGGCACAGTGCTTTTCGTGTCGGTACCACCACACGAGAACGACGAGACCGACCACCGCCGAGACTACTGCGAGACCTGTCCCCCACCGGCCACCCTGGGCGATCGCGAGTAGGAGGGCGGACAACCCGACGGCGAGCAGTACCGAGCCCACCGTGTCGGTTCGGCCGCCACGTCCCCGCTGGACCCCGGTGCCGGGTATCGACATCCAGGAGATCACCAGCGCAATCAGACTCAGCGCAAGCAGCATCCAGAAGACCCGGCGGTGGTCTCCGTCGCCGGCGACCAGCAGACCGGCGGCGACCATCCCGAATCCTCCTCCGGCCGCCATGATTCCGGACATCAGGCCGATGGCGTGGGTGAGCCGCCTCTCGTCGAGAACCGCACGCAGCACCGCCACCCCGATCGGAAACAGGGCGAACGCGGTGCCCTGCAGCACCCGCCCGACGATCAGCGGCGTCAGGGACTGCGCCACGACGCAGAGCACCGAACCTGCGGCGACCACCATCAGCACACCGATCAGCACGGGGCGTCCCCCCAGCTGATCGGCAAGCCGGCCGAGGACCGGCGTGGTCACCGCGGCCGCGAGCAGGTTCGCGGTCAACACCCAGCCGACCGCGGTCGGCCCGATCCCGAGTTGCCGCGCAATTGTCGGGATCACCGGCACCACGGCGGCCTGCAGCACCGATAACGTCATCACCGAGAAGCACAGTGCGCCAACGACACGACCGCCCGTGACGCCGGCAGTGGGGTCGGCGGACGCGTCGGTTCGGGGCGCCGCCGTCAGTGACCGGTCCACTGCGGCGTCCGTTTGGCCGCGAACGCCCGCGGACCCTCCTTCGCGTCCTCGCTGGTCATCACCACTCGGGTGGCGTCACGGTTGAGAGTCCAGTCCTCGGGCGCCCAGCCCGTGTACGCCGCGGCGCTCTCGTGCATTACCCGCTTGCTCTGCTGCACCGCGAGCGGCGCGTTCGCCGCGATCGTGCCGGCCAGATCGAGCGCCACGTCCAACGCGGTCCCTGCGGGGGCGACGGCGTTGACCAGCCCCAGCTCGTACGCGCGGGCGGCGGGCACCGGCCGCCCGGTGAGCGCGATCTCCGCGGCGACCTTGGGGGGCACCTGCCGGTGGATTCGCAACACGCCGCCGGCTGCCGCGATCAGTCCGCGGGTGACCTCGGGCAGTCCCAACGACGCTCGCTCGTCGATGACCGCCAGGTCCGCGGACAGCACGATCTCGGTGCCGCCGCCGAGCGCGAAGCCGTTCACGGCCGCGACCACCGGCTTCGGGATCCAGTGTCGGACGATGCCCGCGAAGTCCCGTTCCCGGTGCTCGGGGTCGTAAACGCTGCGGCCCGCGGCAATCTCCTTCAGGTCGGCGCCGGCGCAGAACGCCCGGCCGGCGCCGGTGATGACCACGACCCGTACCTCCGGGTCCGCCGCGGCCCGCTCGAGCGCCGATCCGGCCGCCGCAGACAGCGCGGCGTTGACGGAGTTGAGCGCGTCGGGCCGGTTCAGGGTCACGATCGCGATGTGATCGCGGACCTCGTACAAGGCGGCGGGCTCGGGTTCGGTCACGAGGTCTCCTGACAGGGTGTGGTCGGTCACGGGCGGTGTGGTCAGAGGTCGAGGACGAGCTTCGGGGTGCAGCTGCGGGAGACGCAGATCATCATCGCGTCGTTCGCGGCCTGCTCGTCCTCGGTGAGCACGGAGTCGCGGTGGTCGGGCCGGCCGGCCAGGACGGCAACCTCGCAGGTCCCGCAGGTGCCCTCCCGACAGGAGAAGTCGACGGCGACCCCGCTGCGCAGTAGGGCGTCGAGCACGGACTCCGACGCACCGACCTCCACGACGGCACCGCTGCTGCTCAGCTCGACCTCGAACGCGCCGTCCTCGCGGGCGTCGATCTGCTTCGGGGCGAACCGTTCGACGTGCAGAGTCACGTGATCGCGGTCCCGGCAGGCGGACTCGATCGCCTGCAGCAGGGGTTCGGGTCCGCAGCAGTACACCGCGGTGCCTGGCGGCGCGGCGTCGAGCGCGGAGACGAGGTCGAGGATGCCGTACTCGTCCTGGGGCCGCAGGTCGACCCGGTCGGGGTACGCGGCCGTCAGATCGTCGGCGAATGCCATGCTCGCGCGTGTGCGGCCGCCGTACAGCAGCCGCCACGGCAGACCGCCTTCGTCGACCCTTCGCAGCATCGGCAGCAGCGGGGTGATGCCGATGCCGCCGCCGACGAACAGGTAGGACGGTGCGGCTGTCAGTGCGAAGTTGTTGCGGGGCCCGCCGACGCCGATCAGGTCGCCGACCTCGAGCTTGTCGTGCACGAACGCGGACCCGCCGCGGCCGTTCGGTTCCCGCAGCACCGCAACGGTGAGCGAGCTGCCGTCGGCCGGGTCGCCGCACAACGAGTACTGACGGGTGATGTCGCCGAGCACGAGGTCGAGGTGGGCACCGGGCTCCCAGTTCGGGAGCGCGGCACCATCCGGGTCCGCCAGGGTCACCGCCACGACACCGGCCGCGGCCGGCTCCTTGCCGATCACCCGCATCTGCTGGGGCGTCTGGTTGTCGGTCATCGGGCTACCTGTTCCACTCGGACTGAACTTGCGTAAATCTTATGTGATTAGATTTAAGGAACGCAAGGGCGACGTCGGAGGCATTGCCTTCCGCCAACCCCCGGGTCTAAATCTATAGTTATTAGACATCCGCGGCACTCAGCTGCCAGCCAGACAGGAGCACCGACAGCATGGACGCCCCCCTCCCCGACACCGGATCGGTTCTCGACCTGTTCGGCCTGTCCGGGTCCGTCGCCGTCGTGACCGGCGCGGGCAGCGGCCTCGGCGCCGGGTTCGCTCGCGCGCTGGCCGAGGCTGGAGCCGACGTGGTGGTCGCGGCCCGCCGGCGCGACAGGCTCGAGCAGGTCGCCGCGGCGGTCCATGACGTCGGCCGCCGCTGCCTGGTCGTGCCGACCGACGTCACGGACCCTGACCAGTGCGACGCACTGGCGCGGGCGACGATTGAGGAGTTCGGCCGCCTGGACGTCCTGGTCAACAATGCCGGCGTGACACATGCCGCGCCCGCCACGCGCGAACGCCCGGAGGACTACCGGAACGTGCTCGAGGTCAACCTCTTCGGCGCCTACTGGACCGCGCAGGCCTGTGCTCGAGTGATGCGTCCCGGGTCGAGCATCGTCAACGTCGCGAGCATGCTCGGGCTGGTCAAGTCGGTACTGCCGCAGGCGGCTTACGCGTCCAGCAAGGCCGGGATGATCGGCCTGACGCGCGACCTGTCGAACCAGTGGTCGGGACGAAAAGGGATTCGCGTCAATGCGATTGCCCCCGGGTTCGTGGACACCGACATGACCGGCGAGATGTCCCCGGAGACCCTCGCCGAGTTCCTGCGGGACTGTCCACTCGGCCGCACCGCCACCCAGCGCGAGATCGACGCCGCGGTGGTGTTCCTGGCCAGCCCCGCGTCGGGGTACGTGACCGGTTCGACCCTCGCGGTCGACGGCGGCACGTCCGGCCACTGACCGACAGAAAGGTCCGAACCATGACCGACACCACCACCGTCGTCCGCTTGCGAAGCGACGGCGTCACCCTCGTCGCGGACCGCTGGGATCCGGTCGACCGGCCGACGCGTGGCACGGTGCTCCTGCTGCACGGCGGCGGGCAGACCCGGCACTCGTGGCAGCGCACTGGAGAGCGGCTCGCTCGGAACGGCTGGAGCGCACTGGCGGTCGACGCCCGCGGCCACGGGGACAGCGACTGGGCCGACGACGGCGACTACTCCATCGCGGCGCACGCCCGCGACGTGGTCGCCGTCGCGGGTGTCCTGGACGATCCCCCGGTCCTGGTCGGCGCGTCCATGGGCGGCATGGCCTCGCTGATCGCGCAGGGCTCGCACCCCGACCTCGGCCGCGCACTCGTCCTGGTCGACATCACCCCGCGCGCCGAGCCGGAGGGGCTCGCCAAGATCAGCGCCTTCATGCACGACGGTCTGGCCGGATTCGACACCCTCGAGGACGCCGCCGCGGCCGTGGCCGCCTACAACCCGCACCGCCGACGGCGCCCGCGCGTCGACGGCCTGCGCAAGAACCTCCGAATGCGCGACGGCCGCTGGTACTGGCACTGGGATCCGCGGATGCTCACCCACCGGGAGAACGGTCCCGAGCAAGCGGGAGTCCGTGAGGAGCAGGCCCGGACGGCGGCGCGCGCCATCACCGTGCCCACCCTGCTGATCCGCGGTGCGCAGTCCGATGTGGTCAGCGTCGACGGCGCCCGCGACCTCCTCGATCTGATCCCCGGGGCCCGGCACGTCGACGTCGGCGGCGCCGGACACATGGTCAGCGGCGACGACAACGACGTGCTCGGCGAGGGCCTGCTCGAGTTTCTCGACGGATCGGTACCGACGCGGTGATCGACCGTCCCGGTGGCCGACCGGCCACCCGTTACGATCAGACTCATCACGCCGGGTGCCCGACCCGGCGACACCGAGTGGAAAGCCCGAGATGCCCCGACCGTCGAAACCGCTGATCAGTCGCGCCTCCGCGGTCGCGGCGTCCATCGAGATCATCGACACCGAGGGGCTCGAGGCGTTCAGCCTGCCGCGCCTGGCCAAGCACCTCGGTGTCCGGGCACCCTCGCTCTACCACCACTTCTCCGACAAGTCGGAGATCCTCTCGGCGGTGGCCCGGCAGATCGCGGGGGCCGGCTCGATCCCGCGCCGCAAGCCCGGACCGGACTGGCCGGAGTACTTCGTGTCCATAGCGCTCAACTTCCGGCAGTCGATCCTGCGCCATCGCAATGCGGCGCCGATCCTGCTGCAGTACCTGCCGCGTGACCTGCTCATCGGCACCTACGAGGAGACCGCCCGATTCCTCGAGGCCTCCGGCGTACCGGCCCGCATGCACGTGCAGATCCTGGACGGGATGGAACGCCTCTCGCTCGGCGCGGCGCTCACCGAGGCCATGCGCGGTCCCAGTACCCGCTCGACGATCTTCCCGAACGTCGACCCAGAGTCCCAGCCCACACTGGCCCACGCGCTGGCCGAGAACGAGCTGACGTCGAAGAAGCTGTACGAGGAGATGGTCCGCAGCTTCCTGTACGGCGTGATGCGGGACGAGGCGGACGCCACCGCCCGATCGGCCTGATCGGACCCGGATCAGGGCCGCTCGAACAGGTCCACGGCCGTCGTGGCGCGGTCGTTCGGCAGTTCCTCGGCGATGTTCGCGCCGGTGCGCAGCCACCCCCCGCGCAGCGATGAGCGAAGCCAGTTGTCCAGGGCGCCTTGAGTTTCGAAGCGGAGCACGATCACGCACACATCCGAGACGCTGCTCTCCTTGAGCCATCCCCCGCCGAGGAAGCCGGGGAAGATCCGAGCCAGGCCGAGGCCGCTCTGAATCCAGTCGGCGAACTCGTCGTCACGACCCGCCCGGATCCGGCGCACGATCGTGGTCGTCACGTTCGCGCCGGAACCTGCTGCCACGTCGTCGGTGTTGTTCACTGTTCTCGCCTCGACTCCCACGCACATCACGCCGTGCGACTCCCCCAAAATAGCAGCGCAACGGATACAGGCGGTGACCCGGAACCACAGGTTCCGGGTCACCGCCTGTATCGATCGCGGCCGGCGACCCCTACGCCGGCATGTGCACGGTCTTGGTCTCGAAGAACTCCTCGAGACCCTCCACCCCGCCCTCGCGGCCGACGCCGGACTGCTTGTATCCGCCGAACGGCACGGTGAAGTCGATGACGGCGCCGTTGACGCTGATCGTCCCGGTCCGGACGCGCTGGGCCAGGGCGTACCCGCGGTCCAGGTCCTCGGTGTACACCGCACCGGACAGCCCGTAGATCGAGTCGTTCGCGATCGCGACCGCGTCGTCCTCGTCCTCGTAGGTGATCAGCGAGATGACCGGACCGAACACCTCTTCCTGCGCGATCCTCATGTCGTTGCGGACCCCGTCGATCAGGGTCGGAGCGACGAAGAACCCCTGCTCGACGCCCTCCGGACGCCCGCCGCCGAGTACGACCGTCGCTCCCTCGGACTCGGCCGTGGCGATGTAGCCCTGTACCCGGTCGCGGTGCCGCTCACCGGCCAGCGGGCCGAGGAAGTTGGTCGGCTCCCACGGGTTGCCGATCGGCAGCGAGCCGTATGCGGCCTTGAGCGCCTCGACGACCTCGTCGTGCCGCTTTCGGGAGACGAGCACCCGGGTCAGCGCGATGCAGGCCTGCCCGGACTGCATGCAGCCACCCATCGGCAGCGACTGCAGCACGTGGTTCAGGTCGGCGTCGTCGAGGATGATCGCGGCCGACTTGCCGCCGAGCTCCAGCGAGACGCGGGCGATGCGCCGGCTGGCGAGTTCCGCGATGCGACGGCCGGCAACGGTGGAACCTGTGAACGTGATGTGGTCGACGTCGGGGTTGGTGACCAGCGTCTCGGACACCTCACGGTCGGCGATCAGGACGCTCACCACACCCTCCGGGATGCGGCCTTCGGCGACGAGTTCGGCGATCACGTCGGCGAACACGGCCGGCGACAGCGGCGCATCGGGTGCCCCCTTGAGGATCACCGAACAACCGGCGGCGAGCGCCGGGGCGACCTTGAACGCGATGGTGCCGATCGGTCCGTTCCACGGAATGATCGCGGCAACGACGCCGGTCGGCTCCTTGAGGATTCGCGAGATTCCACCGTCTGCCCGGGTCCGATCCTCCCGAACTTCGAACGCGCGCGCCTCGGCCGCGACGGCCCGAAACAGGCCCGCCGTCATCTGCTGGGTACCGGCACTGACGCTGACCGGGATCCCGACCTCGAGCACGCCGATCGCGGTCAGTTCCTCGACGCGGCGCTCGAGTCGGTTCGCGATCTCGTCGATCACGTCGGCGCGCTCGGCCATCGACTTGCCCGCCCACGCGCCGTCGTCGAAGGACCTGCGCGCGGCGGCGACCGCGCGTGCGACGTCTTCCTCTGTGGCACTGCGGATTCGGGCGGAGCGCTGCTCGGTCCAGGGGTCGATCAGGTCGATCCACTCGTCGCCAGTCGAATCGACCCAGTGGCCGCCGATGAAGACCTGCTCGCGGTCGGCGACCGTGGGCGCCGAAGGGGTGGTGTCGGTGATGGTCATCGGTGGCCTCTCAGCGGTTGTTGTAGCCGGCGTCGACGGGCAGGGTGACCCCGGTGATGTAGCGGGCCTCGTCGGAGGCGAGGAAGACGATCGCGTTGCTGATGTCGACCGCCTCGATCAGTTCGACCGGCATCGGGTTCTTGTAGGCGTCGTCGCTGGCCACCTCGGGATGCGAGTTCACGAACGCGCCGTACTCGGCGTTCGCGACCATCGGGGTGTTCACGCCGGTCGGATGGATCGTGTTGACCCGGATGAAGTGCTTGGCCAGCTGCTTCGAGTACAGGCGCATCAGGCCGACGACACCGTGCTTCGCCGCCGAGTAGCCGGCCTGGCCGGGGAAGGTGTTCAGGCCGATGCTGGTCAGACCGGCGGCCGAGCTCGTGATTGCGATGGATCCGCCGTTGCCGCGCTCGATCATGCCGGGCACGGTCACATCGAGCACGTGCCAGACACCCGTCAGCATCGTGTCGACGGCATCGTGCCAGGCCTGGGGCTCGGCGCCCTGGTCGATGACCGGCATGATGCCGGCGTTCGGCACCACGATGTCGACGAACCCGAATTGTTCGACGCCGGCGTCGTACGCGCGCTGCACGTCCTCGCGCATGCGCACGTCGCCGACGGTGGTGACGATCCGGCCTCCGGCCTCCTTGACCAGCCGCTCGGTCTCGGCGAGGTCCTCCTCGGTGGCCATCGGGTAGAACACGGACGGGATCTGCGCGCAGATGTCCATCCCGATGATCGCCGCGCCCTCCTCCGCGAGCCGGACCGCGTGCGAGCGCCCCTGTCCGCGGGCCACGCCGGTGATGAATGCGACCTTACCCTCGAGCCTCTTCATGTGCTTCCCTCTCTCACTGGGCAATTCGACTGCCTCACGCCGGCTGACCAAGATCTGCAGGCGGATTGTCGGTTCAGGGGGGCGACCTCGGCCCGACCGGGCAAGGCGAGCGAACATGCGCTCCGTTGTGATCCCCGACACAGGACGCTACCGGCGGGGCCAGGTGGCGTCAATACAAATGTCAGATTTTGTTCGCCGTCTCATTGGACAAAGCGCACCGGTCCCGACCAGTGCCCCACCTGGAAGCACGCGTGTGCCTCGTCCTGCTCGAACGAGAGCAGCCGGCACATCCGCAGAGCCCGCTCGTCATCGGGGTCGATGCGCATCAGCGCAAGCTGGGCGCCGGCCTCACGCAGTTCCGCGAGCACCTGGACGAGCAGGGCGAACGCCAGCCCGGAGCCGCGTGCGGCCGCCGTGACGACCAGCGCCCCGATCCATGCCGCGCGCAGTTCCTCGCGGACACGGAGCGTGGGGTCGTACCACGCGACGCCCACGGCACGACCGGTGCCGTCCGTCGCGGTCATCGCCAACTCCGAAGGGGAGGTGGCAGAAAGCTTTTCGCGGTACGGCTCCGGAAGGGAAGCATCCCCGAGAACCGCATCCACCGCGGCCGCGACCGCGGGATCGCCGACGGGACGCGGCGGGTCGATGCGGTACGGCTCGGGCAGGTTCGTGTCCGGGAGCGGTTCCGCCCACGGCCCCGACAGGTGCCGCAGCAGTGTCCACAGCCGGCTCACGGCCGGGACACCGAACCGCGACGTAAGCCGTTCCGACGCGGGGTGGCTGCCGTACGCCCAGGCCCGCAGGGCCCGCGCGCCGGTGCCGGCCCACCCGCCGTCGGCGTCGACGTCGAGGCCGAGCTCCTCGACGAGCTGGGTGGCGATCCCCCGGGATCGATACTCCGGGTGGACGACGAACTGAACCACGCCCAGTCCGTCGACCCCGACCGTGAGATGCAGATACGCCACGACGACCCACGGCACGTCGGGCCCGGACCCTAGGTCACGGCGAGCCCGGATCGGGAGATGCAGCACGCGAGCGCCGTCGACGAAACGGGAATCCGACGCCTCGGGTCGACTGTCGCCACCGGTGACGTCCTCCTCGCTGATCGCCGAGAATCCGGCCTCGTCGTCGTACGCGGCGGCCAGGCGCACCAACGCGAGCACCTCGTCGCGATCGTCCGGACTCAGCGCCTCGCACCACTGGTAAGCGATCATCGTCACTCCTCGTCGAGCGGATTGGTGTCAACCTAATGCCTGTCGGTTAATGCCACAAGGGCGACCGACGGGCCCAGGCTTTACACCTAAACCTACATCAATTAGATTTAGTGGCATCGACACGACGGGCACGCCCCCTGGACTCCACCCGGGCCGGCGACCGACGACAGGAGGCGAAGCGATGACCGAGGTCGGAGCACCCCGCGAGGAACGCATTCGGCGGGCACTGAACCACTTGCGCAACGACACCACCGACGAGTTCGAGCACATCACCTGGTTCGAACCCGTCGAGTTCACCGATCCGGAGGTCGCCAAGCGCGAACGCGATCGCGTCTTCGGCCGTGTTCCGTCGATCGTCGCCCACGGCTCCGAGATCCCCCGTGCAGGCGACTTCTTCACACTCCAGCTGCCGCGGAACAATGTCATCGTCGTCCGCCAGCGCGACGGCAGCGTCAAGACCCTGGTGAACCAGTGCCGCCACCGCGGCGCCATGGTCGAGAAGGAGGAGAAGGGCCGTTGCCGCCTGTTCTCCTGCCCGTACCACCGCTGGTCGTACGACACCGACGGAACGCTGCGCACGATCACCCGCGACAACACTTTCGGTGAGGCCGACCGCTCCGAGCGCAACCTCGTGCAGCTGCCCACCGAGGAACGGCACGGATTCATCTGGGTCGTCGACGATGCCGCCGCGACCATCGACGTCGCCGACTGGCTCGGGCCGGAGATGGACGCCATCCTTGCCTCGCAAGAGCTCGACTCGATGGTGAACACCCGCGTCACGGTGTTCGAGGAGCCGGTCAACTGGAAGCTGATGCAGGATGCGTTCCTCGACGGCTACCACATCCAGTACGCGCACCCGAACACCGCCGCCAAGCACATCCACACCAACGTGATGGCCTTCGAGGACTTCGGGCACCACTGCAGGTTCATGAACCTGCGCAAGACCATCGACCGGTGGATCGAGGAGGACCCCGGCGACCGCAGCCTGGCCGAGCACACCACCGAGACCTACTTCATCGGGCCCAACAGCACCCTGCTCCGCCAGCCCGACCACTACCAGCTACTGACCTTCCGGCCGCATCCCAGCGACCCGCAGCAGTGCCGCATGGAGATCCGCCTGATCGGCCCTAAGCTCGAGAACAGCGGATTGACCGAGGAGCGCTGGAACCGACTCTGGGACAAGAACGTCGAGATTCTGGTCGCGGTCCTGCACAACGAGGACTTTCCTATCCTGCGCGACTCGCAACGAGCCATGGCCAGCGCCAACGCCGGCAACATGCTCCTTGGCCGCAACGAGGTCGCCAATCAGGTCTTCCGCCGCGAGATCCAGAAGCTCGTCAGCGGAAACTGACACCGAACAACGGCGGTGTGGTGCCTGCAGGCACCACACCCGGAGGAGGCTTACGTGGAGAGCGAGCTCTTCGACAAGGATCACGAACTGTTCCGCGACTCGGTCCGTGGGTTCGTCGACAAGTGTGTTGTGCCGAACCTCGAGAAGTGGGATGCCGATCGTCTGATCGACCGCGAAACCTGGCTCGCCGCGGGACGCCTGGGGCTGCTCGGCCTCACGGTGCCCGAGGAATTCGGCGGCCCCGGTGAAACCGACTACCGATACCGGGTGGTCATCCAGGAGGAGATCGCCCGCGTCGGCGCGTCCGCGCTGCAGTCGGGCTTCTCCACCAACGACGACATCGTGCTCAACTACCTCTTGCGGCATGCGGACCACGAGCAGAAGCGCCGCTGGCTGCCCGGGTTCGTGACCGGGCAGACGATCGGCGCGATCGCGATGAGCGAGCCCGCCGCGGGCAGCGACCTGCGCGCGATCACCACCACCGCAGTACTCGACGGCGACGAGTGGATCATCAACGGCGCCAAGACGTTCATCACCAGCGGCATCCTCGCCGACCTCGTGATCGTCTTCGCCAAGACCGACCCGGAGGCCGGCTCGAAGGGCTTCAGCCTCTTCGTCGTCGAGGACGGCACCGAGGGCTTCACCCGCGGCCGCAAGCTGGACAAGGTCGGCCTGCACGCACAGGACACCGCCGAACTCTTCTTCGACAACGTGCGGATCCCGAGGGAGAACCTGCTCGGCGAACGCGGCGCCGGATTCGCCTACCTGATGCAGTCACTGCCGCTCGAACGCCTCGGCATCGGCATCGCCGCGCAGGTCTCGGCCGAGGCGGTGTTCGGGTGGACGATGGACTACGTGCGCGAGCGCACCGCGTTCGGCAAGCGGATCGGCGACTTCCAGGGCATGGGATTCGACCTCGCGAAGCTGCGCACCGCGATCGAGGTCTCGCGTGCCTACATCGACCGCTGCGTCCGCGAGTACAACCAGGGCACCCTGACCGCGGTCGACGCGTCCAAGGCGAAGCTGTGGGCGACCGAACTGCAGGGCCAGGTCGTCGACGCCGGCGTCCAGTACCACGGAGGCTACGGCTACATGATGGAGTACCCGGTCGCCAAGGCGTATCTGGACCACCGGATCCAACGAATCTACGGCGGCACCAACGAGATCATGAAGGAGATCATCCACAGGGATCTGATGAAGGCCTGACGACGGAAGACGACGGGAGCGTGTCACCTGCGTGCGCGGGCGACGCGCTCCCGTCGTCTTCGACTGTCACTCCACGAATCCTCGGTCAGGAGCGCTCTTCTCGACTTCGCTCGACGACCCACGCGGCGATCTGTGCGCGCGAGGTGAACCCCAGTTTGGCCAACGCGTGTTCGACGTGCCCGCCCACCGTGCGCTGCGAGATCGCCAACCGCGCGGCGATCGCTTTGTTGGTCAGACCCTCGGCGAGCAGGTCGGCGACCTGACGTTCTCGTTTGGTCAGCATCGCCGACCGACCCGTTCCTCGCCCGGCCGGCCGAGGTTGCTCACCCAGGGCGAAGGCGATTGCCTCGTCGATGCGCATGGAGCCCCCCTCCCGACTGGCAGTCTCGAATGCTTTCACGCCGAGTGTCGCGCGCGTGCGTCGCACACACTCGTCGTGGTAGACGAGCAAATTGGGAAACAACACAGTGGAGCTACCCACGACGCGTCCCTGTGCATCGGCGGCGCCCATCAGGACGGCGGCACGCCGTGCGTCATTTCCCTCGCTCGCTGTCCAGGCCAGTGCCTCCAGACAGGTCGTGCCCATGAGGGGATCGCCGACCTGCTGGGTCAGCCGCAAACACTCTTCGAGCACTCGCTCCGCACGGTCGCGCTCACCGCGCCGCCACACGGTCACTCCCAGGGCCCACAACACGTATGCCCGATACACCGACTCGCCGTGGGACCCGGCAAGGCCCAGCGCCTTCTCGTGGCAGGCGAGAGCCCCCGCGGAATCTCCTCGCAGTTCGTGAGCCCATCCGAGCGAGATCAGCGCCCCCAACTGCAGGGTGACCTCGCCGCATGCGCCGAATCCGTCGACGGCGTCTTCCAGGCGGGTGCCCGCGCGGGCAAGTTCGCCACTGGTAAGGGCGACGAACCCGTCGACGAAGGCGTACAGCGCGCTCGTCATCGCATCGGCGCCCCCCTCGGCAAGAAGGCGAAGCTCCCCCATTCGAGCGGTTGCGACCGGCAGGTCACCCTGAATCGCGGACATGATGCTGTCCGCGTAGAGCGCGCCGGCTCGTTCCTCGCTCGGCCCCCCTGCCGGACGCGCCAGCGCGCGGTCGAGCCAGCGGCGCCCCTCGTTGAACATGCCGCGTGCTATCCAGAACGAGTACAGGGCGGATGCGATCCGCAAGGCATGCTCGCCCGACTCGGAGAGGCTGAACTCCAGCGCCCTACGCAGATTCGGCAGCTCCCTGTCGAGCCGGCCGATCCACTCGAGTTGCCGAGGACTGACCCACCCGTCCGCCGCGTCGATCGCCAACTGCTCGTACCAGTCCCGGTGTCGCCGACTCATGCCCTGGTATTCACCGGCTTCCTCGATCCTCTCCCTGCCGTAATCGAGCACGGCCCCGAGTAGCTTGAATCGGACCGCGCCGTCCGTTTCCCCCCGGATCAGGATCGACTTGTCCACCAACGCGGACAACAGGTCGAGGAGTTCCTGCGGGTCGAGGTCGCTGCCACAGACCCTCTCCGCCGCGTCGAGATCGAACGTCTCGGCGAACACCGACAGCCTCCCCCACAACTGCTGTTCAGCCTGGGTGCACAGGTCGTAGCTCCAACCCACGCACCACCGCAACGTCTGATGTCGCGACGGGGCGCCCCGCCTGCCGCCGGTCAGCAGCGCGAACCGATCGTCCAGCCGCCGCAGAATCTGGTCGGAAGACATCACCCGCAGCCGCGCCGCCGCCAGTTCGATCGCCAACGGCAAGCCGTCCAGCCGGGAGCAGATCCGAGCCACCGTGAGCAGGTTGTCCTCGGTCAGCTCGAAGCCCGGTACCGCCGCGACACCCCTTTCCGCGAACAACGTCAGGGCGTCGTATCGGGTCAACTCCCGCAGCGATGGCGCGCTCGTCGGGTCGGGAAACTCGAGCGGCGCCACGGGCAGCACCGACTCGCCGTCGATGCCGAGCACCTCGCGACTGGTGGCGAGAATCCGCACTTCCGGGCATGCGCGCAGCAGCGACTCGGCCAGCTCCGCGACCGCCTCGACGACCTGTTCACAGTTGTCGAGCACCAACAGGAGTCTCCGAGTCGACAGAAAGTCGACCAAGACCTCGAGCATCGGTCTGCCGCCCTGGTTGCGGAGACGCAAGGTCGACGCGACGACGTCGACCACCAATGATGCATCGGACAGCTCACCCAACTGAACCAGCCACGCCCCGCCGGCGAAATCCCGCCGCACCTTGCTCGCGGCGCGCAGAGCAAGACGTGTCTTTCCGACTCCACCGATTCCGGCCAACGTCACCAGACGCGACTCCGCCAGCGCGTTCCTCACCTCGGACAACTCCGTTCGGCGCCCGACGAAGCTGGTCAACTCCAGCGGGAGGTTTCCCACCTCCCCGCTCGACCCGCCGGCTTCCCGACCACCGCCGGGCGCATCCGCGCCGTGAGCTCGCCGGCCGGCACCCCGTTGAGACCGCACCGACATCTCGTCGACTCCGAAACCGTGACCGAGCTGGACCCGCTGAAGTTCCTCGCCCAGGTCCGCGGCGGTGGGGCGGTTCCGCGGGTCACGCGACATCGCCGACTCGACCACAGCGCACACGTCGTCGGAGATTCCGCTCTCGCGCAGGTCCGGTACCGGCTGTGTGGTGATGCGCAAGAACTGCGCCACCACTTGCTCGCCGGCGCGGCGCTCGAACGCCGCATGGCCGGTCAGTGCGCAGAACAGCGTGGCGCCGATCCCGTACACATCGGATGCCCGGCTCGGGGCGCCGCCCTCGAGGACCTCGGGTGCGGTGAAAGCGGGCGAGCCGGTGACGACGCCGGTGGCGGTCTCGAACCCGCCGGCGATGTGAGCGATTCCGAAATCCGCCAACACCGGCTCGTCGAAGTCAGTGAGCAGGATGTTCGCCGGCTTGACGTCCCGGTGCACGATGCCGAGCCGGTGCGCCGACTCGACCGCCCCGGCAATTTTCACGCCGAGCCGGAGCACCTCCTCCACCGGAAGGGGTCCGTGCCGGCGAATCCGTGCGTCGAGTGAGCCCTGCTGGTGGTACTGCATCACCAGGAACGGGCGGCCACTCACGGTTTCCCCCACCTGCAGGACCCCGACGATGTTCGGGTGCCCGGTGAGCCGACCCATCGCGCGCTGCTCCCGGAGGAATCTGGCCCGATTCTCGTCGTCGAACGAGGACAAGAGGACCTTCACCGCGACGGTGCGGTCGAGGCCTGGCTGAGTGCAGTGGTAGACGACGCCGAATCCACCCCGCCCAATCTCATCGGCGTCCTTGAAGCCGGCCGCACTCAACTCTGCGATCACGGCAGAACCCACGTCGCGCTGGGTCTCGAAGCGGTCGTCGTCGACCATTCAGCCACCTGCGATCCACCCACACGGACGCACACCGCGTGCCACTCGCCGAACGATACGCACACCCAGGATATCTGCTCCGGGAAGGGACGAGCTCGCGCCGAGCCGCTCACCGCGGCCCAGGACCACCTCGGTCCGGTTCCGGTCCGATACCGCTGATCTCGGTGATTGTCCAGTTGTCGGTGCTGTCGAGGCTCAACTTGTAGGTCGCCGTCGACTGGATCCCCTCCGGTGCCTGCGCGTTCGACGTGAACACGCCGACGAAGCAGTCCACGGTGTAGATGCCGTTGCCGGCATCCACCGCCTTCGCCGCGATCGGCTGCGCCGTGGAGGTCCACTGAAGCGGGACCACGATCTGCTCCATCGACGTCGCAGCCTGGGTGAGTCGCTGCTGGAGTTGAGGTGTCGTCCCCGCGGTGAGGCGGCTCTTCCAAGCGCCCAAGTCGTGGAAATCCATCTGGGCTGCCCCTGTCGCGTAGTCGAGCGCCGCCTGTTCGGCGTGCGAACGGGCGTCCGCGTCCGCGCGCATCGCGTCGAGCTCGTTGGTGGTGTCGTCGAGCTTCCAGCCGCCGACACCGATCGCCGCGACGGCGACGGTGCCGAGTACACCCACCGCAATCGTCCGCGTGGTGAGTCGCCGTGCAGAAGTGCGGTCGTCGGCCGGAGGCCGTGAGGGCGACCCGTCCTCGCCGATCGGGTTGCGCTCATCGAGTTCCTGCAGAAGTGAGGTGTTCGACATCGTGGCCTCGTTTCGTTCCGGTTTGTGTGAACCTGTGCGCACGAAGGTCGTGCGGTGGAGTGTCAGTTGTCAGAAGTCGTGACGTGAATGGTCAGTGCATCACCCGATTTCGTCGAAGCCATCACGTTCTGGAGGAGCCGGCCGATGTTGACCGAGCGGACGGAATTGGCCGCCTCCGACACCGCCGGAAGGAGGTTCACCCCGATGGTGTTGAGGTCTGGTGCGGTCTCGTCGAGAAACTTCTGGAGTTCACCGATGAACGGGCTGGCGCCGTTCGCGATGCCTGCGTTGAGTGGGCCGCGGTCCGCGGCGAACCTGATACCGGCGAGGAGGTCCTGGAATCCGGATCCGAAGGGGGCGAGATGCGGCGCCGCCTCGTGCATGCCGGGCGGGATCGAACCGCTGCCCTGCAACATCGGCTGCAGCGTCCGCAGAACCGTGGTGAGGCTGTCCGAGCGTTGGGTGAGCGTGGCAGCCATCAGCTTCCCGGCCTCGCTGATGTCGGTGTACACCCGCGGATCGTCGGGCAGCGCGACGTCCAGGGTCCGGAAGATCTCCCGAACCGCTTGCGGTTTCACCTGGCTCAGCAGGTCGGTCAGGCGTTGCGACAGTTCCTCGAAAGTCGTCGGGACCACCACCCGGTCGGGCGCGATCACCGCGGCGTCGTCGAGGTAGGGGCCTCTCGCCGTCTTCGGCCACACGCCGAGGACGGGTTCACCCAGTGCGGAGAGGTTGTCGACCCGGAACGCGCTGTCCACCGGGATGGGATGACCGCGGTCGTACTTCCACGCCACGTGGACGGAGTCGGCCGATGCGGTGATGCCGGTGATCTCCCCGATTTCCACCCCCCGCAGCAGAACCCGGGCGCCGACCACGAGACCGTTCGTGTCCGGGATCTCGACCGTGGCGGTGTTCACGTCCTCCGCGATCCCGGTGCGCAGTCCCGACTGGAACATGTACGTGAAGGACAGCGCACCGATCGCGACCATCCCGACGACCGACAGGATCGATTGCCTGCTCATTTCAGGGCCCCCAACATGCGCAGGATGTTCTCCGTGTCGGCCAGCTTCTGGCTGCCGTCCTTCGTCTGCACCGAGACGATGTCGACCGACGGATGATCTGCATAAGGAACCAGCGTCGTTCGAAGGAACTCGGACAGCTGCGCGGCTGCGGTGGTGCCGCTCAGGGAGACGTCCGTCGTGTCGGCCAGGGACTCGAACATCGGGACGAGCCACAGTCCGCCGGCGTAGAGGCTGCCGACCGACGGCAGGATCTGTCCGATGTGGGACACCACCGAGACCGCCAGGCGCCTCCAGTAGTGCACGGCCCCTGCGTCGAAGATCGTCGACAGCGACTGGCTGTTGTCGTCCAACACCACCGCAGTGGCGTTCATGCCGTCGAGGGTGCGGTCGATCTCGGAGGTGCGGTCACCCAGGTCGTGGAGGTCCGTCGACACCACAGATGCGAGGCTCCGGATCTCGGGCACCGGTGGCATCACGGTGTTGACCCTCCCCATGACGTCCTCGATGCGCTGGATGCTGCCGCCGTTGACGAACGTCGCGAGGACGGCCATGGTGTCCTCGAGTTGCGGCGGTGACGTGGTGTGCTCGATCGGCACCGAGTCTCCCGCCTCCAGGTAACGCGTCTCGCGGGTTGCCGAGTCCCGGATGAGCGCGACGTAGGTGTCGCCCAGCAGGGTGTTCTGCCGGACGATCGCGTGGATCCCGGCAGGTATCCGCGTGTCGGCACGGATACCCGCGGTGACGGCGACGCCGTGGTCGTCGACTTCGAGGTCGCTAACCTCCCCGATCCGGACGCCGTCCATGATCACGTCCGCGCCGGCCGGCAGGTTCATCGCGCTCTCGAACTCGAGTGAGATCTCGTAGCCGTCGCCGATACCGCCCCGCACCGAGGGGAGGTCCTCGGGCCGCAACGAACACGCCGATGCGGCGAGGACCAGCAGCAGCACCGCCACCCCCCGGGCTCTGCGGGCCACGTCCGTTCTCGTGGTCACTGCACTGCTCCCTTCATGAGGATCTTGCCGAGCAAATTCGCCGGGTCGATGCCGGTACCGTCGCCGAGGGTGACCGTCGGCGGCGTGAAATGCACCGTCAGGCCGCCCGTCTTCCTCGACTGTTCGTCGAGGGCTGCCGTGAACGACGGGAGGGAGCCGACCAGGCCGGACAGGTCTCCGGCCCGTCCGGCGGCAAGGGCGATAGCCTGTGCCACCTGGCCGTGTACGAACGGCCAGATGTCGCCGCCGTATCGGGTCTGGACGTCGTAGAGCGTCGCGACCAGCCAGCCGATGCCGACGCAGACGTCGATCGTTCCGGGAAACAGGTCGATACCCGCAGTGGCGATCGACGGCAGCTGCTTCGCGATCGACGTGATGGCACCCCAGTCCGCGAGCGCCTGTTCGTTCAGCGGAGCCATGGCCCCGATCGCGGATCCGATGTCGGCGACCAACTTGTCGGGATCCGCCATCGCACCGGCTGCGCTGAGCATCATGGCCCGAGCGGGCTCACCCTGCCCCTGAAGTGCTGCCGACACCCCCGCGATCGCGCCGGCGACCGTGTTGCTGCCGTCGGGTGAGAGCGCCGCGAGAAAGTCGGCTGCGGATCCAACCACTTCGGAGATGGTCTTCGGTGTGTAACTCTGCTCGAGGGGAATGCACGATCCCGGTTCGAGGACGGGCCCATTGGTGTAGTTGCCGACCAATTCCAGACTCCGGTCCGCCAGAATCGACTTCGATCGTGTCACCGCCTTCACGTCTGCGGGAAACACCCGGCCGACGCTCGTGGTGAAGGTGACCTCGACGTGGTCGCCCTTCTCGGTGATCGAGTCGATCGTTCCGACCTCGAAACCCATCTGGGTCACCGGATTACCGGTGTACAGACCGACGGTGTCGGGCATCTGCGCGCAGTATGTCGCGGTCGTGCCGGAGCTGTTCGTCCCCGCCGCGGTGACGCCGTTTCCACCGATGCCCATCGCGGCCACCGTGACGATCGCGACCACGGCCCACTTCTTCGCGTTGGTCATCTCAGCAACTCCGTCCCGGCACCGGCATGCAGATGTCCGATGCCATCAGCGTTCCACCGCCGATCGTGACGATCCCCTCGGGCGTAAGCCATTTCGCCAGTTGGTCCCGCGCCGAGGACAACGCGTCGATCGACGGGCCCATCGTCGCGTTGAAGTCCTCGATCGTCGCCCTGACCTGTTCGATGCGTCCCGCGAGGTCGTCGCTGTGATCGAGGTAGTACTGCTCGTACGGAGCCACTGTCATCAGGATGTTTCCGAGGAGCCGGTACGCCTCGTTGAAGCCGGCATGATTGGTGTTGTACGTCGACAACACGACGTCCATCTTCCGGATCACCTCGAAGATCATGTCGCGGTCGGTGTCGAAGGTGTTCAGGTATTCGGAGGCCAGGTCCGTGATCGTGCGAACCTGCTCGCGTTGCCGGTCCATCACCCGCGCAATGGAACTCATTCCCGAGATCACCGATCCGATCGAGCCCGGGTTGGATCGCAGTGCATCGGCGACCTGTGCGAGGTTCGCATCGATCGAGCCGGCATCGACGTTGTCGGTCACCTTCGGTGCGGCCTGCAGGACGTCGCCGATCGAGTACGGCACCGTCACCTGACCGACAGGCAGCGGCTGATTTCCCACCGACACGTCTCCCACCGGCACGATCGTGATCGCATATCCGCCGACCGGGGTCAGCATGCGCACGTCGATGTGGGAATCCGGTCCGACGACAACGTCCTTCTCGATATCCATCGTCACCCGGACCGAGTCGGTACCGAGCGTCATGTCCGACACCGATCCGACGGAGATCCCCGCGACGCGGACATCCTGTCCGACGGAGATCGCCGACACGTCCGTGGTCTCGAAGGAGACCTTCGTGCGCCCGGGCGGGTGCAGGTACAGGATCGCGGTGGCGGCGAGTGCCAGGACGACGACCACGGCGACGGCGGCACCGATCCGCACGTCGTTGTCGAACCAGGACAGCCGGCGACCGAACCGACCGCGTGGGGCTCGCGTCTTCACTGCGCGTTGCATATGACCACCTCACTACCGCTGAGCAGTACTTCGACGTCGGTCGGGAGTTGGGCGACACCGTCCGCACACCCGTGCGCTCCCCCACTCGCCGGAACCTGCATTCCGGCGATCGATGCCGGGAGCAGCCGGAACGCCTGCGCCACCTCGTCGATCGAGCCGAATGCCTTCGCGACCTCGGCTTCCACGTTCACTCCCGGCTTCAAGTGGTAGGCGTCGAGCAGCCGTTTGATCGGCGTGAGGAAGTACGGACCGTACGAGGCGGTCTTCGCGAACTCGTCGATCACGGTCATCGCGCTGGAGATCGGGTAGTCCACCGAACGGATGAACTCGACGACCGCGTCGGACCGACCACCCATCGTGTCGGAGATGCGCGCGAGGTTCCGCGTGAGCGTCGAGATGACCTGTTCCCGGCTCGATGCCAGGTCGGCGAGCTTCTGTGCGTCGTCCAGCATCGGTTTCAGGCCACTGCCGTCGCCCTGGAGGACGGCGATCGCGTTCTCCGAGAACCGGTTGACCTCGTCGGTACTCATGGTTGCGAGCACCGGCTGCAGGCCGTTGAACAGCTCGGTTATGTCGAACGACGGCCGGGTGCTCGACAGGCCCAGGTGCTCGACCGGCTCCCCGGACCGAGCGCCGAAGTCCGCATCGATGTACCGGACACCGGTGAGGTTCTGGTACTTGACCGACAGGACCGTGTCCGACGTCAGTTCGTAGGCACGTTCGAGCGTGAACCGAACCTCGGCGATCGTCCCGGAGTCGCGGCGCACCAGATCGATCGACTCGACCTTGCCGATCCGCACCCCGCGGGTGCGGATGTCCCCGTTGGAGCCGAGTCCCGACACATCGGAGAACTCCGCTGTGTAGCTTCGCGTCTCTCCTGTGACCGGGCTGCGCATCGCGGAGATGACCAGGATGAACAGCAACACCGAGATCACCACCGCGACGGCGAGTTTCACGAGCGTCGCGACCAGCGCGCCGCGGGTGGTCATCGGGCACCTCCGGTCGGCGTGAACGGTCCGAGCCCGAGTGGAGCAGCCAGTGACGGGAAGTCGTCGAGCACGATGCGTAGCCGCAGCCGCTTTCCGTCCGGGCCGTTGACGAAGGCCGAGTCGAGCCGTCGAACGATCTCCCGGGCAGCATCGGGATTCAGCCCGCCGCTACTCAGGTGCGGGAAGAGGTCCGAGGCCGCGGTGACCGACTGGATGAGAGGCGTGAGCTCCTCACCGTGCGAGGCGAGCAACGCGCCGGCCTGCCCGAACAGCTTGTTGCCCGCGAGCGCGAGGCCGGCGTCGGACTCGTCGAAGACGGAGTCGTCGACCCCGATGGAACCGTCGGGTGAGCGGTTGTAGGACGGGCTGTCGTAGATGTTCATCAGGGATCGAATTGCTTGGTCGCTGAACTCGGGTGCGGCTCCGAGGATGTCGTTGAAGCGGCTGAGCAGATCGGTCGGCAGCGCGTACTGGGTCCGAGCGACCCGATCGGCGACCAGCACGCCGGTGTCGATCCACGGCGTGACACCGTCGAGGTAGTGCACCGTCTTGTCGAGGGATTTGATCATGTCACTTGTGAGCGTTCCGTCGATCGCCGACGATCCCTGCTCGATCATCGTGGACATCGTGTAGTCACCGCGCGGGGTTCTCTTCAGCTCCAGACCGGACTCGAGCTTCTCACCGGTCGGTGTCGCGAGAATGTTGACCGCCGAGGTACCGAAGTAGTTCTCCGGCCGGTAGTCGATCTCGAACTGGTCTGTCAGACCGTCTATCTGGTGCTCGTCGAGGACCAACTGCAGCCGGACGGTGTCCGCGGCGGTACGGTCGAGTTCGGAGACGCGGCCCACCGTCTGCCCGTGCAGCACGACCTTGGTTCCCGTCGCCACTCCCGGCCCGACATACGGCACCTCGACACCGACCTCGACACCCTGCGGCGCCGTCAGCCGGGGATACAGCGTGGCGGTTCCCACGACCGCTGCACACGCGAGCGCGAACACTCCTACCCCGGTGGCCGTAAGCAATCGAGACTGATGTTCGGCGGATCCCCGGAGAAAGTCCTGACTCCTCGAAATGCTCATGTCCTCATCCCTTGAACACCAGTTCTGGGCTCAGTCCCCAGATGGCGACTGTCATCAGAAAGTTCATTACGACGATGGCTACGAGACTCGCGCGAATCGCGCGACCCGACGCCGATCCGACACCTGCCGGCCCACCGGAAGCGAAATACCCGTAGTAGCAGTGGATCAGGGTGACCACCGAACAGAAGATCAGCACCTTGGCCACCGAGGCCACGAGATCGGGAACGCTGAGGAACTGCCCGAAGTAGTGGTCGTAGGTGCCGGCCGGCTGATTGTGGAAGGTCTTCACGACGATTCCACCTGTCATGAAGCTCACCACCAAGGCCATCAGGTAGCCGGGAAGGACGACGAGCATACTGCCGATCAGGCGCGTACCAACCACGAACGGAATCGCCTGCAGGCCGATGGATTCGGTCGCGTCGATCTCCTCCGAGATCCGCATCGCACCGATCTCTGCGGTCATTCGACAACCGGCCTGTGCGGCGAATCCGATACCGGTGATGATCGGCGCGATGACGCGCACGTTACCGAACGATCCGATGATCCCGGTCAATGCACCGAATCCGAGCAGATTGAACGCCATGAATGCCTGGATCGCGACCACCGCGCCGACCGCGATGCCGAGAAAGAACATCAGACTGATCACACCGCCGTCGACGACCAGAGATCCGTTGCCCCAGGCCATGTTGTTCATCGCGGTGACAGTTTGCTTCCGGTAGTGCCGAACCGTCTTGGGAAGCAAACTGATCGTCTTGCCGACGAACAGTGTGATCTGGCCGAGTTCCGCCGCCGCGCCCCGAATCGAAGCGGTCACCGCAGTGAACAGCCCGATGGGCAGCACCATTGCGCGGGTCCCGCCGTGTGCGGGTGTCCGGGGCGCCATCACGCCAGCCGCGCCGGGAAGAACATCATCTGCAACTGGCTCACGAGCAGGTTCGTCGCAAAGATGCAGAAGACACTGAGAACGACGGAGGCGTTGACGGCATTGGCCACGCCGGTCGGACCGCCCTTGGCCTCCAGACCTCGGAGACTCGCGATCACCACCACCGTCGCCGCGAAGATCACCGACTTCAGAACCGAGAACGCGAGATCCGTCGGGGTCGCGAATGCGCCGAACGACTGCCAGAAGCTTCCTGGCACGACGTCGTTGACATTGGCCGAGATCATCAGGCCCGCCGTCACGCCGGCAGCGATGATGATGATGCACAACATCGGGGCGATCGCGATCATCGCGATGAAACGCGGTACGACGAGCCGCTGCACCGGATCGATACCCATCACGCGAATAGCCTCGATCTCCTCACGGATCGAACGTGCACCGAGGTCCGAGGCGATCGCCGATGCCGCGGCGCCACTCATCAGCAGACCTGCCGCCATTGGTGCGCCCTGCCCCACGACTCCGAGGCCGCTCGCCGCACCCGCGAGCGAGTTCGCTCCGACCTGGTTCATGATGCCGCCGACCTGGACCGACACCTCGGCACCGATCGGTACCGCCATCAGCAGCGCCGGCAGGGCGGTGACCTTGAGCAACTTCCACATCTGCTCGACCACCTCCCCGACCGGCAGGCGCCCCGACACGGAGTCGGTGACGCAATACCGAAGCACGTTGCCCCCGAGCCGGGCGGATCGGCCGATCGTGGCGAGGCTCTGCGCGGGCCTGACACGGACGTACGCACCCAGCCACGCGAACACCGACGCGCCGAGCCGGCGCTTGCTCAGCTGATTCTGCGGCGCATCCTGCACAGTTTCCGGCGCGGGTGATGCGAGCTGCCTGCTCATCGCGCCACCACCTCCCCGATCTGCGGACTTCTCGGACATTCCTGAGGTATCAACCGTCGGAACCTTTCTCGTCGCCCCTCATACGGATCTTGGGTCTGTGCCGTGCCACCGTCGGTGCGTCTACGATGCACCCGCAACACAGATGCACCTTTACAACACAATTGCACCGAATTCAATTGCGGCGGACTCACATTCGAGGTCATTGATGATCGCCGCCCGGGCTTGCACCGGGAGGGTATGCAGTATCTGACGCACCCGGCTCCGCCGACGACCCACCGCTCGGCGCTCCGGCATCCCCGGCGTCGCCCTCATCTGCGGCACGATGCCGTCCAGGCCGTCGACTCCGCCCGCGTGGTGGCCCGCGTCGACGAGGGCCTGTTCGTGCGCCATCTGTGCCTCGTCCTTCTCCTCGGACATCCCGATCGGACCGATCATCGCTCCCCCCAGGAACTGCTTGACCACCGGCTCGTCCGACGTCAGCAGCACCTCGCGGGGTCCGAACATCACCAGCTCACGCCGGAACAGCATTCCGATGTTGTCCGGCACCGTCCGGGCGAGGTTGATGTTGTGCGAGACGATGAGGATCGTCGCGTCGATCTCGGCGTTGATATCGATCAATGTCTGCGAGATATAGGTCGTACGAACGGGATCGAGGCCCGAGTCGGGCTCGTCCACCAGAATGATCTGCGGCTCGAGGACCAGTGCCCGCGCCAGCCCGGCGCGCTTGCGCATGCCGCCGGAGATCTCACCGGGAAGCTTGTCCTCCGCCCCGAGCAGACCGACGAGTTCGAGCTTCTCCATCACGATCTTCCGGACCTCGGACTCGGACTTGCGCGTGTGCTCCCGCAACGGGAATGCCACGTTGTCGTACAGGTTCATCGATCCGAACAGCGCGCCGTCCTGGAACAGCACCCCGAACAACTTGCGAATCTCGTACAGTTCCTTGGCCGAACACGTCATGATGTCCACGCCGTCGATCACGATGGATCCCTGCTCCGGTCGGAGCAGGCCGATCAGCGACTTGAGGAAGACCGACTTTCCCGTGCCCGACGGTCCGAGGAGCGCACTCACCTCACCAGCAGGCAACGTCATCGTCACGTCTCGCCAGATCTGCTGGGAGCCGAATGACTTCGTCAGACCCTCCACAGCAACTTCGATACCCACTCAAAAGCTCCTTCCCACCCCGTCAACCCTTGTGCACAACACATTCGATTCATGTGGACATACGTGCACGCCAGCAGAGCCTCGAGCGAAACGGTCCCTGTGACATGCACCAGCACGGTCACGGACGCCGTCTCACGGCCTCTCCGTCACCGTTCGTCCCCCCCGAGGACGTTGTCGGGCAACACGAAGTCGCCCCGTTCATCACGCACGGCGCACTGGGGCGCCGGAAGCCTCAGCCGATCGGTGAAGCCTGTCGACCGAGAGCGATGTCGACCATCTCCGAGCGATCGACCGCCTTGAGGCGAGGGCGTCCCACCTTCCGTCCCGCTTTCCGCTCGTGGGAATCCAGACGCTTCCAGCCGGCGAGGTCCAGCCTCTCGGGTTGCCGTTGCTCCACCAGGTCCGCGAACTGTTCGGAAGTTCCTTCCGGCACAGCCAGTTTGCCGGATGCGAAGTCAGCCACGATCTGCACCGCGGTGGCTTCCGAGCAGGCGCGATTCGATCCGATCACACCACTCGGCCCACGCTTGAGCCAGCCGGCCGTGTACACCCCACGCACCTGTACGCCGGAGTCGGGATCGACGACGGCTCCGTTGCGGTTGGGCAGAACCCCACGAGCGTGGTCGAAGGGCAATCCCTCGACGGGCCTGCCCATGAATCCCACGGACCTGATCACCAGATCGGCGGGAACGGTCTCGCTGCGGCCGGACGCCGAGATCCCGCCCTCGGCGGTTCGTTCGTTGACATCGATGCGGAGGCCCTCCGTACGGATGTCGCCGAGAATCCCGGTCGGTGATCCGAAGAACTGCAAGTGAATCCGGCGGTTGCCGGGAGTCGGCTGTGCCGCCGCGTAGCGGTTCAGGACGGACGCGCGGATCCGGGTGAGCTCGTCGTTCGCGTGAGCGGCCTCGAACGAGTGCGAGGCCGTGACATCGACCCCGGCGAGGTTGCCCAGGCCCAGCAACTCGGGAGTGCTGAAGGCTGCGTGCTCGGGACCTCGCCGGCCCAGCACGACCACTTCCCGGATGCGGCTCGCCGCAAGGGCCTCGAGGGCGTGGGCGGCGATGTCCGTGCCGATCAGCCTGGCCACGTCACCGGCGAGCACCCGTGCGACGTCCAGGGCGACGTTGCCGTTACCCACCACCACCGCGCGCTCCCCGGACAGATCGAAGGTGGCATCGGCATGATCGGGATGGCCGTTGTACCAGAGAACGAAGTCGCGCGCGGAGACGCTGCCGGGAAGGCCTTCCCCGGGAACACCGAGCGGGCGATCTCCGTTCGCACCCGATGCGTACACAACGGCGTGATGATGACGCAGCACCTCGTCATGCGTGACGTGCACGCCCACTTCGGTGTTCAGGTGCACGGTGCATCCGCGCTTGCCAAGGGTACGGCCGAACAACGTCGCGATGCTCTTGGTGGCGGCGTGGTCGGGTGCGACTCCGTAGCGGACGAGCCCTCCGGGCGCGGGCAACCGTTCGAGGACGGTGATCTCGACGTCGAGTCCTCGGATCGTGTTCAGAGCGTCCACGACATAGCAGGCCGACGGGCCGCTTCCCACGACGGCGACCCGGAGCGGGCCGCTCGTCGCGGCCACGGTCACGGGTTCGACGACATCCGGTGCGGCCGACCCGGGCCGATCCGAGTAGTAGGCCGCGTTGATCGCGACGAAGGGTTCGAGTGCGGGCGTGACGTCCTCGGGCGGCACGATCGCGTCCACGGGGCACTCGTCCACGCATGCGCCGCAGTCGATGCACGCGTCCGGGTCGATGAACAGCATCTCTGTCCGGACGAATGCACGCTCACGCGGGGACGGATGGATGCAGTCGACGGGACATACCGCGACGCAACTCGCGTCGTTGCAGCACGGTTGGGTGATCACGTGCGCCATGGTCGCTCCTGACGTTGTTGCCCGGATCTCGTATTCGCCGGCTGGAACGCCGCGGGGAGAACTCGGTGTGCACTCGGAGAATCTGGTGGACATGCGTGTTTTTGCGGAGCCGTTCACTGCCCCGAACCTGCCCCGACAACAGGTTTACAAATAACAATCTGTGTCATACGTTACGGCATGTGATGCGGGACACGCAACAAGCACATCGCCGGTCGCGCGGGTCGGCCCGCGCGACCGTCACGCGCCCGGTTCCGGCCCCCGAGGTGCCGGATCTGCCACGATGCCGGGGAGCAGCAGCTTGGCCAGCATGCGTCGATGGTCGGGGTCACTCGCGGCACCGAAATCCATGCGCCCCACCAGGATCAGTTCGACGACGACGATCCACTCGGTGATCTCGCGGTTGGTCAGGCCGGGACGGATCTCGCCGCGCTCACGGGCGGCATCGAGTACCGGCGCCCACATTTCGTGTGTCAGTTGCGCCGCCAGTCCCGAGCTGCCGGTCAACGCGGTGTCCCAGCCCAGTTGTTCCGGGCCGACGATCAGGCGGATGAGCGGGTCCCTGCGCCCGCGGTCGACGAGTTGGGCGAGCCCCTCGACGAGTTGCTCGGCAAGGCCGTCGCAGCCGGCGAGGAAGGCGTGCGTCTCCTCGAACAGGCGCCGGGACCGGGCCGCGATGAGCGCCGAGACGAGGGCGTCACGGTCACGAAAGTACCGATAGAGGGTGGGGCGGGAGACGCCCGCCTCCTTGGCGATGTCGTCCATCGTCGACTTGACCACGCCGTACCGCTCGAATGCCGCCTCGGCGGCATCGAGTATCCGGGTGCGCGCTTCGTCCGCGTCCGTGCCGAGGACGCTCACCGCCCGTCGTCGTGCCATCTCCGTCACCTCCGGTCGAGACGAGTCGTCACCGAAACGGCGACCGGCCGGAGCCGGGGAGCGGCGTCCGACTCCACGGTGTCCTCAACCGCACACCGCAGCCGGGCCGACGCTCGTGCGTGCCGGCTCGCGGACGATCGCGGGCAGCAGGAACCGGGTGAGCATGCGCCGATGCTCCGGATCGTCACTGTCACCGAAGTCATTACGCCCCATCAGGATCAGCTGCACCATCGTGATCCAGTCGCAGATCTCCTCGTCCGTCGTTCCGGGACGGATCTCGCCCCGGTCGCGGGCCTCGTCGATGAGCGGTGACCACATCTCGGTGTTCAGCCGGGTCGCGAGACCCGACGTGCCGAGGAGGGCGGTGGCGGTGTCCATGTGTTCGGGGGTGACCAGCAACCGCATGATCGGGTCGCGCCGGCCACGGTCCACGAGGTGCACGATTCCGTCCACGACCTGCTCGCCGAACGTCGGCCGCTCGCGGAGAAACGCACGCGCCGTGTCGAACAGCCGGCGCGACCGCGCCTCCACGATGGCCGAGATCAGCGTGTCCCGGTCCCGGAAGTAGCGGTAGACCGTCGGCCTCGACACGCCCACCTCCTTGGCGACGTCGCCCATCGTGGCCTTGACGATTCCGTAGCGCTGGAAGACGGACTCGGCCGCGGTGAAGATCTGGGCACGCGCATCGTCCACGCTCTCACCCAGGACGCCGACGCGCCTGCGCGCCATTCGACCCTCCACTTCACCGGTTCGACACTGCCATGCGGCTCTGGAAAGGGTATCAGGCACAACTGCACCCTCGGCGCCGTAGGAGCCACGGGCGCAGCGTATCTCGTCCGTATCCACCCCATAGGAGTGTCCCGGCGTGGCCGCCCCCTTGCGGCCGCACCGGGACACCCGGGTGGCGTCCGGCCCCCTCTCTGCCGACCCCTACCCTGCGATGCTGGTCTTCTCCTGCCGGGCAGGCTCGTTCACACCGCCGGTGTGAACTGGATCGGAAGGCGCGCACAGCCACGCACCTGGCTGCCGTGCAGGATCGGCGGATCCGCCTCCACGAGGCGGTAGTCCGGGATACGCCGGTGCAGTTCCTCGAGAGCAATGGACAGTTCGATCCGCGCGAGGTGCGATCCGAGGCAGCGGTGCGCGCCCGAGCCGAACGAGAGGTGCCGATTCGGATGCCGTTCCAGCTGAAGGTCGTTCGGGTCATCGAACTCGCCCTCGTCCCGATTGGCGGAGCAGAGCATCAGGATGAGCTGGTCACCCGCCTTGATCTGGACGCCGCCGAGTTCGACGTCGCGGGTGGCACACCGCCCCGGCACGACCGCCGCCTCGATTCGGAGGATCTCCTCGACCGCACTCGCGATCAGATCGTCGTTCTCGATCAGCTCCGCGCGCTGCTCCGGGTTGTTGTAGAGATGGATGACGGCCCAGGCGAGAGAGCCCTGCACCGTGTGCAGCCCGGCAATGAGGAGCAGGAAGAACATCCGGTTGAGTTCCTCGTCGGTCAGCAGCCGCTTGCCGTCCTCGAGCTCGACCTCGGTGTGGATCAGCGCCGAGGTGACGTCGTCACCCGGATTCTTCCGCCGCTCGTCGACGATCTTCTGGAAGTAGCCCAGCATCTCGAAGCCGGCCATGGCCCGAGCCTGCTGCGACTCTTCCTCGGTTCCACCGGGTTTGCCGACGAGGATGGTGTCCGTTGCCGCGGTGAACATCGGGGCGTCCTCGACCGGCCAGTCCATCAGTGCCAGGAACACCCGGGTGGGCAGCTCGTGCGCGAACTCGCTGATGAACTCCGCTTCACCCTTCGCGGCGAAGCCGTCGATCAGCTCGTTGACCAGATCCCGGATCTGCTCGGTCAGCGCCTTCATCCGGTTGGGGGAGAACAGCGGCTGCAGGGCGAGTCGGTAGCCGGTGTGCTCCGGCGGGTCGAGCTCGATCGGGATGAACTTGCCCATGCCGCCCGGCCCGGTGACGAGGTTGTTCGGGTAGCTCGAGAAGGTCTCCGGATCGCGCAGGACCTCGTGAATCTCCTTGTAGTGCGTGACGATCCAGTGCCCACCGTGAGCGGTGGAGTACACGACCGGGCCCTTGCCGGCAAGCTCGGCGACGCGATCCTGGATCGTGTCGACCGGCGCGGTCAGGGCCGGGTCGTAGATGTCGAAGTCGACGACGAGATCGCTGGGCGCGTCGTCCAGAGTGGTGGTGGTCATGTCGTTCCTTCCTCGGAACTGGTTCTGATCAGACGGATTCGACGGTGAGGGCGCGTTCCGGGCACACCTGCACGGCGGCCCGGGCGGCGTCGATCTCGGCTGCGGTTTCGAGCGGATCGCGCACAATCACGGGATCACCCTGATCGTCGCAATCGAGCACCTCGGGATACCCGCCGTAACACAGGCCGTGACCGGCGCACGCGGAGCGATCGACGTTCAGGCGAATCCCGGTCCCGTTTCCGGTGCTGTGGCCGGACGAGGCGGCGGACGTGGCGGTCATGCGCCGTGGCCGTCTGTCGAGGGTTCCAGGTCCTCCGGGAACCACATGCCGACGCGGGACAGTGTTCCGCCGTCGGTGGTCGGCAGCACGACACCCGACATGTAGGCAGAGTCGTCCGACACCATGAACAGCGCCGCTCGGGCGTTGTCGTCGAGTGACGGCGGACGGCCCAGCTTGAGCGGGATCGGCGAGACTCCCGGATCCCAGGGGCCGGCGACCTCCTCGTAGGACTTCCCGACGACCGGAGTGCCCTCCGGCGCGAGGAAGTTCGGCGACATGCCGTGGGTGGGCGCGATGGCATTGACGCGAATGCCGTACCTGCCCAGGTCCAGGCTCAGCCCGCGAACGAGCCCGTTCACGCCGGCTTTCGTCGCCGAATACATCGCGATGCTGTGGTAGGCCACCAGGGACGCGGCCGACGAGGTCGCGAGGATGACGCCGCCACCCTGCTTGCGCATCGTGGGAACGACGGCCTTCGCGGTGTAGAAGACACCGGAGAGGTTCACGCCGACCACATCCTGCCAGTCGGCGTCGGTGAGGTCCTCGAAGTCGACCTGCTCTCCTCCGGCCACGGACGGCACTCCGCCGCGAGAAACGATGCCGGCGTTGGCAAATGCGATGTCGACGGCACCGAACGCGTCGACGGTCGTCGCGACGGCGTCGGCGACCTGCTTCTCGCTCCGGACGTCCGCCGTGATCGCGATCGCGGTACCGCCCTGTTCCTCGACGAGCGCGACCGTGCCCTTGGCCCGTTCGGCATCGATGTCGACGACGGCGATCGTGGCGCCCTCGGAGGCGAACAGCTGCGAAGACCGCCGTCCGAGCCCCGACCCTGCGCCGGTGATCAGGGCGACCTTGCCGTTGAGTTTCATACGAGCTCCTTGTGTGAAGGGGAGTGCATGGTGAGCCACGTGCTACAGCGGTGGTAGCCGTGGAGAGATGTCACCCGAGCCGGGCGACCTGAAGACCTTTGCCGGAGGCGGTGCCCCTCGCGGCGTGTGACCGACATTACATCTACGGACACATGACGTCAATCGATTTTTGTCAGCAGCTCGGCATTTCGTCGGTAGGAGCACTGAGCTCCACGAGAGGGCCGAGCACCGGGCGGGGCTCAGCGCACTACAGACGCCTGCGTCCTGCGAATACAGCAGTGGGGCGGACCGTGACGGTCCGCCCCACTGTGCCCCCTCGTCACACCGAATCAGGCGGTCGGCTCACCGACCTCGAGGGGCAGCGACTCGTCGGACACCCATTCGTTCATCGACCCGTCGTAGACGGCGACGTCCTCACGACCGAGCCGGGCGAGCTGGAAGGCGAGGAAGGTCGCCGCGATGCCGCCACCGCAGTAGGTGACCACCGACTTGTCCGCGTCGAGAGCACCCGCCTCGGCGAACAGCGGCCGGACCAGCTCCAGCCCGCCGACCCTGCCGTCCTCGGTGACCAGGTCGCCGAAGAAGACGTTCACGCTGTCCGGGATCCGGCCCGGACGCCCGTACCCGTAGGTGTCCACCTCACCCCGGAACGTCTGCGGCTCCAGCGAGTTCACCAGGACGCCGGCCGGGTTTCCGATCCCGGCGAGGATGCTCTCCTTCGTCGCGAGCAGTTCGGGCCGGCGCTCACCGGAGAAGGCTGCTGCCGGGTAGGTGTTGCTCCCGCCCTGCTCGATCTCGTGCCCTGCGGCCTTCCAGGCACCGAGACCGCCGTCGAGGACCGATACCCGGTCGAAGCCCTCCAGCCGCAGGTTCCACCACAGCCGGGTCGCCCACAGGTTCCCGCCCTGGTCGTAGAGAACGACATGGGTGTCCGGTCCGATGCCGAGGGCACCGGCCCGCTGCGCGAAGGTGTCGTGGTCGAGGCTGGTGAAGGCATACGGCGACTGCGTGTCGGCGAGGTCGCCGAACACGTCGGCGTGCGCGGCGCCGGGGATGCGCTCCGCCTCGTACGCCTCCCGCCCGGACGTGGTGAACGGTTCGCCCGCCTCGGTCTTCCCGTGCGAGATGCTGACGTCGTAGATCCGGATGTTCCGATCCGAACGGTGGGCGACGAGCCAGTCGGCGTCGACGAGCAGGGGGACGGTGGACATCGGGGTGCTCCAATCCTGCGCCACGGCAGCACCGGCCGTCGCGCGTCGAATAATCTAGTTGCTTTAGGCCAGAGTATCGTCCCGACCGAGAACGGCACGGGTTCCGATCCCCACGATCGGAACCCGTGCCGTGACGTCCGGGTGCGGCTACACCGGCAGAGTCTCGACGTCTCCGCCCGCCTCGAGCGATTCCGATCGCGTCCGCGAGAGTGCCGCCGCGACCAGGCCGAGGATCGCGATGCCGCAGAGCAGCAGGCTCAGCCAGGCGGTGGTGTCGTGGAAGGCCAGTGGCACCGCGACCACCGGCACGATGGCCGCGCCGAGGGCGTTACCGGTCTCCCGGCCCAGACCGAGTCCGCTGTAGGCATGCCGGGTCTCGAACAGTTCGGTGACGTAGGCGCCCATCGGGCCGAAGATCGACGCGACCCCGATGCCGTTGCCCAGAGCGAGGACGAGCCAGAACACGGTTGCGGAGCCGTGGTTCGAGAGCAGCCAGAACGCGGGCCACGCGAAGACGGCGCTGTAGACGAAGCCGAAGATGATCACCGGCCGTCGGCCCATCCGATCCGAGAGGCCACCGAACAGCGGGATCAGCAGTGCGTTGGCGACCTGGGCAAGAATCAGGCCGATGAGGATGTCGGTCTTGCCCAGCCCGAGCTGGTTGGCGCCGAAAGTGCCCATGAACACGATGAAGAAGTAGCCGATGCCCGTCATGCCGATGGCCATCACCATCACGGCGAGCAGTGCCCGCGGCTGCTGGCGAATCACGTCGCGGACCGGAGTCCGAGCCGTGTCATCCGCGTTCTCGATTCGCCTGAACTCCGGCGTCTCGGGCAGTGACCGCCGCAGCCACAGCCCGTAGGCGAGGATCAAACCACTGAGCAGGAACGGAATCCGCCACCCCCAGTCGAGAAAGTCCTCCTTCGACAGCAGGGTCGACACCAGCAGCAGTGCACTGGTACCCAGGACGCCACCGAGCGCCGAACCCATACCCGGGAGTGAGCCGAGCAGTCCCCGCTTGCGTTCCGGCGCGAACTCCACCGCAACCAGCGTGGCACCGCCGTACTCGGCGCTCGCGCCGATGCCCTGGAGGATCCGGAGGCACACCAGCAGGACGGGTGCGAGCCATCCGATCTGGGCGTATCCCGGCAGCACGCCGACAAGCATGGTGGCCGCGCCCATCAGTACAAGGGTCAGCACGAGAATTCGCTTGCGCCCGATACGGTCTCCGAGACTTCCGAGGACCACCCCGCCGATCGGGCGGACCAGGAAGCCGACCGCAAAGGTGCCGACCGCCTGCAGGGTCCCCAGGAACGGGCTCGATCCGGAGAAGAACACGCTCGCGAAGACCACCGAGGCCGCAGAAGCGTAGAGGCTGAAATCGTAGTATTCGAGCAGGGTTCCGACGAAGGCGGCGCGGCTGGCCCGGCGCGAGTCCGCGGTGGAGCGCGCCCGGCTCGAGTCCGTCAGGGTTTCGGTGACTTCGGTTCTGGTCTCGGTCATGCACACCTCGATGTGTGTAAGGCCGGGCGATCACCCGGAATGTCCTGTGATGCGCAACACATTAACCAATAGTCATTAGATTTGTCTACGGAAGATTCTTACGCTCGACTTGGCGCCAAATGCGTGCAACCACCATCTATTTCGATCGAAAGTTGAACTCCAGTCGACATCCGGCGAGCCCAGGCCGGACTCGTACGCGTGACGGACGGCGTGCGGGCCTGGTCGCAGGCCCGCTTGTTCGGATCGAAGCGGAACTCCTGCCGCGCAGGTGACGGCGGCATGATCGTGCCCGCATCGAGGAGGAATGGTGCGAAGTTCCGTCAACAGCGCGTGAATGCCGTTGCAGGTCTGCCGGTTCCACAGTACTGCGTCCATCCGGAAGCAAACTGCGACGACAGCACGTCACCCGAGATGACCTGCTGTCGTCGCAATTTCTAGGCGTTCCGGCCCGTGCTGTCCGGGCTAGCCGGTCGCCACCTCACGCACTAGGGCAGGGTCGGTCGCCGGAGGCTGCAACACCCCGGACCGCACCAGCGCATCGATCTCGGCGTCGTCCAGGCCGAGCAGTTCGGCGCAGATCTGCCGGGTCTGCTCGCCGGCCAGCGGAGCCTGACGGGTGGGCGGGTCGGCGATCTCGCCGAACACGGCGACCCGGGCGGTAGCGGACAGGGGCGTCGGCAGCAGCTCGTGCTCGACCGTCGTGTACGTGGCACGAGCGGTCAGCTGCGGGTCGGTGAGCAGTTGCGGCAGCCGCAGCATCGCCCCCGCCGGGACTCCCGCGGCCTGCAGCACCGCCGTCGCCTCCCGTGGGTCCCGGTCCCGCAGCCAGGTCGCGATGATGCCGTCCACCTCGCCGCGGTGCGCGATCCGCTGCGGGTTGGTGGCGAACCGCCTGTCCCCCACCAGGTCCGGACGATCGACCACACCGCACAGCGCCGCCCACTCGTCGTCGTCGCGGACGGTGACCACGCACCACTCGTCGTCACCGGCGCACGCGTACACGCCACTCGGCGCGGCGTACGGATCGACGTTGCCGGGCGCGGTGATCGTCCCGGGCCGGAGTCCCTCGGTGACCAGCTGGGTGCCGAGCTGCACCAACGCCGTGTCCGCCTGGGCCACCTCGAGGTTCGTTCCCCGTCCCGTCCGACGCCGGTCGATCAACGCGGCGAGCACCGCGATCGCGGTGACGTGCGCGGCGATGTGGTCGGGATACACGGTCTGGCCGTCGCAGAGCAGTTCCTCGTCGTCCGGGTACCGCCACAACGCCGACACCCCGCACGAAGCGCGCACCAGAGGGCCGTAGCCGAGCCGGGTGCGCCACGGTCCGGTGCTGCCGAACGCACTCGACTCCGACACCACGACACGGGGATTGATCTCGGCGAGGGTCTCGTACGACAAGCCCATCGACGCCAGGGTGCCGGGTTTGAAGTTGGCCAGCACCACGTCCGCATCGGTGACCAGCCGCCGGAAGAGGTCGACCCCCTCGGGGCTGCGCAGGTCGATCCCGAGACTGCGCTTGTTGCGGTGTCCCCAGGCGACGGACGCGGCCAGCGCCGCGCCGCGCTTGGATTGGCGCAACCCGTCCGGGAAGTTCGCGTTCTCGATCTTGATGACGTCGGCGCCGTAATCCGCGAACTGGCGGCTCAGCTCGGCGCCGAACACGATCACCCCGAGGTCGAGGACGCGCAGCCCAGCCAGCGGCGCGGACGACGGGTCACCCGTACCGGCGACGATGTCCCGCGCCGCGAAGGCCCGATCGTTGTGCTCGCCGAGTTGCGGTGCCCGCGTTCGGATCCCGGCACGATCTCCCCCGACACGGACATAACCCGACGGCACGCGGGCCCGGAGCCCGGGCGCGATCTCCGCGTCGACGAGGGAACCGGACGCCGCGAAGTGCTCGGTGGTGAGCACCTCGGCGAGGGTGTGCACACCGCCGACCGGCACGCCGCGGCGCGCCCCCTCCGCCACCAACTCCGTCTGGGTGTACGCGGAGAACAGCTGCTCGATCAGCGGGTGCAGGGTGTCCGCGGCCACGAACCGTGCGGGGATGGTGTCGTACTTCGGGTCCGCGAATTCCTCGGGTTCGCCGAGCCATTCGAACATGCCCCGCCACTGCCGCCTGGCGAGCAGGCAGATCCGGACGTGACCGTCCTTGCACGGGAACACCGGATAGAAGTTGGCGGCGTTCGGCCGTCCCCGCGGGAAGTCCTCGGACCGCGCGGCGGCCGCGGATCCCTGGGTGCCGAAACCGGGATCGAATCCGTGCACCATCGCCTCGAACGCGGACACGTCGACGGTCTCACCACGACCGGTACCCAATCGGCGGTGGTACGCGAGCAGCGCCGCCCAGGCGGCGTGGGCGCCGACGGTTTCCTCGACCAGCCCGGTCGGCGGCAGCAGCGGTTCGGCGCCGGGCGCGCCGGAGCGGGACAGGACACCGGAGAGCCCGTAGAGCACCTGCTCGGTCGCCACCCAGTCCCGGTACGGTCCGGTCTGGCCGAACCCGCTGATCGACACCCATACCAGTCCCGGTGCGACGGAGCGAATCTCGTTCGCACCGACACCGTACTCGGACAACCGGCCCGGGTGCAGCGACTCGATCAGGATGTCCGCCCCGGCGGCGAGGCCCCGCAGTCGCTCCCGGCCGGCGTCGGTGTCCAGGTCGAGCGTGATACCGAGCTTGTTGGCATTGCGCAGCGCGAACGGAATGCTGACGCCGTCGACGACGGGTTCGGCGGCACGCGACCGTGATCCGCCGGGCATCTCGATCCGGATCACCTCGGCGCCGAGGTCGGCGAGGTAGCGGCCGGAGGATTCGCCGAGACCGTCGGTGAGGTCCAGCACGCGGACGCCGTCCAGTGGAAGAGTCATCGTTGGCTCCGTTCGATCGGTGATTGCCCTAGCCGCCGAAGTAGACGGACTTGGCGCTGTAGTACGGGGCGAGCCCCTCCGGGCCCAGTTCGCGGCCGAGGCCCGACGCCTTGACGCCGCCGAACGGGGCCGCCAGGTCGAGCGCATAGTGGTTCACGCCGACGGTGCCGCTGTGGATCCGGTCGGCGATAGCCAGACCGCGCTCCTCGTCGGTGGTCCACACCGTGCCGCCGAGGCCGTACTCGGAGTCGTTGGCGATCGCGATCGCCTCCTCCTCGTCGCCGTACGGGGTGACGGTCAGGACGGGGCCAAAGATCTCCTCCTGCGCGATCCGCGCCGCGTTGTCCACGCCCTCGAACACGGTCGGCTCGACGTACCACCCGACCGACTGATCGGCGGGCGTCCCGCCACCGGCGGTGATGCGATACCCGTCGGCGCGGCCGGCCTCGATGTAGCCGAGCACCCGGTCACGCTGGGCGGCGCTGACCAGTGGACCGATCTGGGTGGCCTTGTCCAGCGGGTCGCCGATGCGCAACGCCCGCACGGTCTCGGTCACCGCGTCGACGACCTCGGAGTACCGGCTGCGCGGGGCGAGGATGCGGGTGCTGGCATGGCAGGTCTGCCCGTTGTTGACCAGGGACACCTCGAGCAGGTTTGCGGTGAACACGTCGAGGTCGGCGTCGGCCGCGACGATCGCGGCCGACTTGCCGCCGAGTTCCAGGGTAACCGGGCGCAGGAGCCGACCGCAGACCTCGCCGATGGCCCGCCCCGCGGGAGTCGATCCGGTGAACGCGACCTTGTCCACACCCGGGTGCTCCACCAGGTACGCGCTCACCTCCCGGCCGGCGGGCAACACATTGACCACACCGGCCGGAAGCCCCGCCTCCACGGCGGCGTCGGCGAAAACGAAGGCGTCGAGCGCCGTCTCGGGTGCCGGCTTGAGCACCACGGTGCAGCCGGCGGCGAGGGCGGGGGCGATCTTCATCGCCGCCAGCGACTGCGGGTAGTTCCACGGGGTGATCGCGGCGACCACACCCACCGGCTCCCGGCGGACCACCGTGCGTCCCCCGAACACGCTGGGTCGCACGTCGTCCCGCTCCGCGCGGCGAATCAGGTCCGCGTAGTAGCCGACCATCAGGCCCGGGGCGTAGCCGTTGGCACCGATCGACAGCGAGATCGGCATGCCGTTCTCGCGGCTGCTCAACACCGCGGTCTGCTTCGCCCTGCCCTTGAGGGCCGCCGCGAACCGGTCGAGGTGATCGGCGCGCTGTTCGGCGGTCAGGGCGCGCCACGGCGTCAGCGCCCGGCGGGCGGCCGCCACCGCCGCGTCGACATCCGAGTTGTCGGCCAGGGCGGTGGTGCCCAGCACCTTCTCGGTGGCGGCCTCGATCACGTCGTAGGTCGAGTTCGAGTGCGGTGCGGCCCAATCGCCGTCGATGAAGAACGTGCGCCGGTCCAGGGTGGTGTCCATTGTGGATCCTCCGGTAGTGCTGTCGCGCCCGGGTCGGGCAGATGTCGCGCCCGGGTCGGGCAGATGTCGCGCCCGGGTCGGGCAGATGTCGCGCCCGGGTCGGGCAGATGTCTCGGTCAGAGAGTGTCTTCGTGGCCGAACAGCGTCGAGCTGACCAGCGGGGCCATCGGTCCGCCGATGAACAGCGAGGTGCGCGCCCCGGCAACGGGATTGGTCGAGGTGCCGCGAACCTGCCGGACGGCCTCGACGGCGAGCCCCATGCCGTTGACGAACGAGTCGGCGATGTTGCCGCCGCTGGTGTTCACCGGCAGCTTGCCGATCCCCGCGGTGAGGTTGTCGACGGTGAGCACCTCACCGGCGGCGGGGCCGGTCGGGGCCAGCCCGTGGTCGATCAACGCGGCCACGGCGGGCCCGCTGAAGTTCTCGTAGACCTGCACGACGTCCACGTCGTCCGGGCCTAGACCCGCTGCGGTCCACAACCTCTCGGCGACCCCGGGTCGTCCCGGTCGTCCGGCGAATCCCGCGCTCGTGTAGAGGTCGTCGTTGTCGATGATCGACGAGTAGCCGCCGGGTGCGCCCTGCGCACCGGCGAGCACGTAGGCGGCGTCGGGACGCATGCTCTTTGCCCGCTCGGCGGAGACCAGTACCAGCGCCACGGCACCGTCGCTCTCCCGTGAGCAGTCGAACAGGTGGAACGGTTCGGTGATCATCCGGGACGCGTCGTAGGTCGCCTCGTCGAGTGGCCTGCCGTATCCGGCGGCGGTGGGGTTGTTCTGCGCGTGCCGGTACGCGGCGAGCACGAGTGCCCGCATCGCCTCGCGGGGCACCCCGTCGTGCTCGAGCAGCCGCTGCGTGCGCAGGGCACACACCTGCGCGGGTGACCCGACGCCGTGCGCGAGGTAGTGCGGTCCGTAGAAGTACTTGGCGTACCCGAGGCGTCCGGTGTCCTCCTGCGCCATCGAGCGGTAGACGACGACGCACTCGGCTTGACCGGCCGCGATCGCGACGGCGGCGTTGTTGACGGCGGCGGCGACGGTGCCGCCTCCCCCGCCCCACATCATGTTCGACCAGCGCACGTCGTCGACGCCGAGGGCGCCGCCGATGATCGCACCGTCGTGCCCGCCGCCCGCGTAGGAGACGAATCCGTCGAGCTCGCGCGGGGAGATACCCGCGTCGGTGCACGCGGCGACGATGGCCTCGAGCGTCATCTGCAGCTCGCCGTGCGGCGCCTCACCGCGCTTGTAGTGCAGCTCGGACACGCCGACGACGGCGGCCGCTCCACGCATCGAGATCCCGGTCATGCCTGTGCTCCTTCGCGTCGACGCCACCGCAGCAGCGGCCAGGTCGCGCCCTCGTCGAGTTCGATGTGTCCGACCACCGGGTCGCCGATCCGGACGTCGGTGTCGTCACCGGTGAGAATGCCGAGGACCCTGCGGTTTCCGGCGCCGGGGAGTTCGACGAGGACCGTCACGTAGGGAACGCGGTCGGCGAGTTCGGTGATGAACGGGTAGTGGCTGCGCGCCCAGCTGTAGACGGTGCCGACCGGCTCGACGGTCTCCCAGCCGGGGTCGAAGGTGTGGCAGTGTCCACAGATCCACTGCGGGCCCCAGATCCACTCGGCGCAGTTGCCGCAGCGCTGCAGGCGCAGTTCGCCCTCGCGCAGTCCGTCCCAGTAGGGCAGGTCGAGTCCGTCCGCGGCCGGGCCCCAGGGGAATTCGACCGCAACGTCACCGCTCATGCCGTGGCTCCGGGCACCGCGAAGTTCTCCAGCGCCGCGGCCTTCCACTGCCCGTCACGCAGCTCCCAGATCGACCGCAGCCCGATCACGCCCTCGGGAGTGTCGTAGACCGTCTCACCGATCTGCCGGTCACCCTCGAGGCGCACGTCCTTGATCTCGAAGGCGTTGACGACGCCGCGCGGTACCGAGACTCCGTCGAAGACGGCGGGGATGTTCTCCTGCACCATGTCGGCGATGGCCGCCTTCATGTTTCCGGACACGACGTAGCCCACGTGACGCTCGTACAGCGTCCGAAAGTCCTCTGCCGACATTCGATTCTCCTTGCTCCACGGGCGCCCTCGGCGCCGGCCCGACGCGCTGCGCCGGTCTGCGATTTACCTTATGCCTTTAGGTAATGGTGCGTCAACGGTCGGGGTCACGTTTGGCGCCCGGGTCGAGCTCAGTCGAACCCGAACCCGCCGTCCTCGGCGACGACGACGCCCTCCCCCGCCTCCTCGGCGGCCAGCAGCCGGTTCAGCGCCGCGGGATCAGTTGTCGACGCGAGGGTGCGACCCCCGTCCGGGGTGCGGCCCGCGAGGAAGCCGCGCTCCGGCGCACCCGACCGGTCGTACAGCACCGCCCACGACTCCGCCCTCGCCGGGCCCGCGTACGTCGGATGCGCCTTCGTCGTCGGCTCGCGGTCCACCGCCGCCTGCACGTCGTCCCGTCGGAACCCGCCGACGGGCGGCTCGGTCCGGTACACCCCGAAGGCGTGTTTGGTGAGGTACCCGCTGTTCGCCGTGACGAGCCCGTAGCTGCCCGGCGACTCCCGCAGCCGGGTGGCCAGGGTGGCGATGGCGTGGGTGCTGTAGTTGTTCCACGGCCCGCCCGCGAAGGTGAGCCCACCGGTGAGGGTCAGGGGTCGCCCCGGATCATCCAGCGGCAGCCCCAGTTCCCGCGCCGCGACCTGGACCGCGGACGGGAAGCAGGAGTACACGTCGACGTGCGCGACGTCGTCCACACCGATGCCGGCCAGCTCGAGCGCCCGGGCACCGGCGATGCGGATGGCCGGCGAGCGGTCCAGCGCGCCGCGCTCGGCGATGTCGTAGGTGTCGTGCGACTCGGTGCCGGACTGCGGGAACACCCAGTTCTCGCGTGGGATCCCGAGCCGGGTCGCGACCTCCGCCGAGCAGAGCAGCAGCGCGGCGCCCTGCTCGACCATGTTGTTCGAGTTCAGCAACTTGGTGTACGGCGAGACGATCCACCGGTTGTCCGCGGACGGGGTGACGATCTCGGCGGCCGTGTACTCGCGCTGGGTCCAGGCGTGCGGGTTGGTCGCGGCGACCTTGCTGAACCCGGACCACAGGGCACCGATCGCGTCACGGTGCTCGCCCATCGTCCGACCGTCGGTGATGCGGAGCGCCTGCTCGAACAGCGGGTAGATGTAGGCCGGCCGGTCCAGACCGGCGCGCATCTCGGTGTCCGACTGCATCGGCACCTCGTCGACGACCAGCGGCGCCTTCGGTACCGACTCGTCCTGCACCGTCCAGTCGGGACGAATTCCCAGCCCACGCAACTTCATCCGGGTGCGCCACGACTCGGCCCCGCCGATCAGCACGACGTCGGACCGGCCTGCCGCGATGTCCTCGGACGCGGCATTCACGAGCACCTGCGGCGTGCTGCCGCCGCTACCGGTGTAGGCCGTGTGTCGCGGCGCGGCCCCGATCCGCTCCCCGACCAGAGCGCCGGGGTCGCGGTACTTCCACGACAGCAGGCCGACGATCCGGACGGAATCGACGAGTTCGAGCAGCCTGGCGCTGCCGGCCTCGTCCGCGGCCAGGCGGGCGGCGTCGGCAATCAGGTCCACCGGTTCGCGGCCACCGTCGCGGTTGTTGATCTGGCCGCCGCCGACGAGGACAGGGGTGCGGGGGTCCAGGGTCACGACCGCACCGCCTCGAGGATCCGTTCCCGCGACTCGGGCCGGGGCCAGCCGCCCAGGATCAGTGTCGTCAGACAGGTTGGCTTCCAACGGTTCACGATGTCCTCACAGATCTTGTCGGCCGGCCCGACGAGTGCGACGTCCTCGACCATCGCCGTGGGCACCGCCTGCGCGGCCAAATCCGCTCTGCCGCTCAGGTACAGCTCCTGAATCTCGGCGCACGCGTCACCCCAGCCCATCCGTACGAACACGTCGTTGTGGAAGTTCGCCTCCTTGGCACCCATGCCACCCGCGTACAGCGCGACCACGGGCTTGAGCCGGGATGCCGCCCGCTCGACGTCGTCGTCCTCGACCAGCCAGCACACATTGGCCACCTCGAAGTCGTCCGCGGTGCGGCGGGCGCCCTCGCGGGCGAAACCCTCGGCAAGGGCGGCGCGGTAGAAGTCGTCGGTCTTCGGCGAGAACCACAGCGGCGTCCAGCCGTCGGCGATCTCGGCGGCCAGGGCCACGTTCTTCGGCCCCTCGGCACCCATGTAGATCGGGATGTCGCGGCGGAGCGGATGCACGATCGACTTGAGCGGCTTCCCGAGTCCGGTCCCGCCCTGGTAGGGCAGCTGGTAGTGCCGCCCGTCGAACGTCACCGGCTCGTCCCGGGCCCACACCGTCCGCATGATCGCGATGTACTCGCGGGTGCGCTCGAGCGGTCGCGGGTACGGCTGTCCGTACCACCCCTCGACCACCTGCGGACCGGACGCGCCGATGCCGAGAATCACGCGACCACCGCTGAGGTGGTCGAGGGTCTGAGCCGCCATCGCCAGCGCGGTGGGCGTGCGCGCCGACATCTGGCACACCGAGGTGCCGAGCGCGATCTTCGAGGTGCGCGCGCCCCACCAGGCGAGCGGGGTCAGCGCGTCGGACCCGTAGGACTCGGCCGTCCAGAAGCTGTCGACACCGAGGGCCTCGGCCTCGGCAACGATCTGTTCCATCCGCCGCGGTGGTCCCGAGCCCCAGTACCCGGCCATGACTCCGACCTTCACTTCGGTACCGTCCCTTCGTCTCGTCTGTTCACAGCTGTTGTCCTGTCAGTGGTTCTGGTAGAGCTGTCACGCATTCCGGTAAACAGGGGGACGCTTCTCGAGGAACGAGTACACGGCCTCGCGGTGGTCCTTGGTCATGGCGGCGAGGATCTGTGTCCGGTTCTCCAGGTCGATCGCGGCGCGCAGGCTCGGAACCTCGAGGTTGGACCACATCACTTCCTTGGTCATCCACACGCCGAACGGGCTGTTGCGTGCGATGTTCTCGGCGGTGTCGAGCGCGGCACCGAGCAGCCGCTCCACCGGTTCGACCGAGGACACGATCCCCACGCGCTCGCACTCGGCGGCGTCGACGGGGCGTCCGGTGAGGAGAATCTCTGCCGCCCTGGAGAATCCGATCATCCGGGGAAGCAACCAGCTGACGCCGATGTCGCAGCTGGACTGCCCGCGATTGATGAACGAGGCGTGCAGTGCGGCGGTGTCGGCCATGATCCGGACGTCGGCCATCAGCGCGAGCGCCATCCCGCCGCCGGCGGCAGCGCCGTTGATCGCGGCGACCACCGGAGGCCGCGCGCCGCGGAACGCCTCGACCAGCGAGGCGATGTGCTGCTGCACCCGCATGCCCGCCTGCGGCCGCCCCTCGCCGGCGGCCGCGCCGGGCGGGGTGCCGTATCCGCGCAGGTCGATCCCCGCGCAGAAGGCCCGACCATTCCCGGTCAGCACGATCGCGCGGGTCTCGGAGTCGTGGCGGACGTCGGCCAGCACCGTGTGCAGTTCCTCGACGAGCTCGACGTTCAACGCGTTGAGGGCGTCCGCGCGGTTGAGGCGGATCAGCAGTACACCCGGCCGCGGCCGTTCGGTCAGGATCAGTTCGGACATGCGGGGCCTTCCCCTCGTGCGATGGCGACGGCCTCGACTTCGCACTGTGACCGTCGACATATCAAGCTAATGTCTTTAGGTTAATACCTCAAGGTCCATGGTTCGCACGGACGGCAGGGAAGGGACTCGACACAATGGCGGAACTGCACGGCAAGGTCGCGGTGGTCACCGGAGGCGCGAGCGGTATCGGTGCCGCGACCTGCGCTTTACTGGCGGAGCGGGGCGCCCGGGTGGTGGTGACCGACATCGACGACGCACGCGGTGAGGCGGTCGCGGCCGCCCTCGGCGAGGCCGGTGTCTACCTGCGCACCGACGTGACCCGCGAGGACGACATCGCGGCCGCGGTCGAGGCCGCGACCGAGCACTTCGGGCGACTGGACGCGATGGTGAACAACGCCGGGCGGGTCGGCGCGTGGACCTATCTCGAGGACACCACCGCCGACGAGTGGGACGCCTCGTTCGCGGTGCTGGCACGTAGTGCGTTCCTCGGCACCAAACACGCGGCGCGGGTGATGCGCGGGCAGGGCTTCGGCTCCGTCGTCAACGTGTCGTCGGTGGCCGGGGTGCGCACCGGCTTCGGCCCGCACCCGTACGGCGCCGCGAAGGCCGCCGTGCTGCAGATGACCCGCAGCGCCGCACGCGAACTGGCCGAGTTCCACGTCCGGGTCAACGCCGTCACGCCCGGCGGCGTCGCCACCCGGATCGTGGGCCACGGCGCGGGCCTGCACGGGGACGCGCTGGATGCGAGCGTCGCCGGTGTCCGCAAGGGACTGGCATCGTTCCAGCCGATTCCGCGTGCGGGCGAGGGCGAGGACATCGCCGGCGCGATCGCCTACCTGATCTCCGACGCCGCCTCGTTCGTCACCGGGCAGAACATCGTCGTCGACGGTGGCCTGACCCTCGGCAAGGCGTGGCCGGGCAACTACCGGGCCGAGGCCGACGCCGCCAGGCGCTGACGCACCTGTGAGCCCTTTCGGTCCCACGCGGACCGAAAGGGCTCACAGGTGGCGGAGCTGCCTCAGATGCCGACCGGTCCACCGAGCCACACGCCGACCTCTTCCCCGGACACGTGCCCGCCCTCCTCGCTGACCAGGAACGACACCGTGGACGCGATGGACTCGGCCGGGATCCTCGGCCAGAGGGCCGCGAGGTTCTCCACCGCGTTCTCGCCGCCCGACGCGATGATGTCGGTCTCCACGAACCCCGGCATCACGGTGTTGACGGTGATCCCGCGGCGCGCGACCTCGAGCGCCATCGAGCGGGTCATGCCGACCAGCCCCGCCTTGGCGGCCGAGTAGGCGCTCATGCCCGGCGACGGCCGCCGCCCACCCGACGGGCTGCTGACGAAGACGACTCGACCCCAACCGCTCTCGTACATCGCGGGCAACGCAGCGTGCGTGCAGTAGAACGCCCCGCTGAGGTTGACGCCGATCACCCGGTCCCAGTCCCGCGGGGACTGCTTGCGCGCCGCCCCGGCGATGTTCATGCCGGCGTTGTTCACCAACACGGTGGGTGCACCGAGTTCGGCCGTCGTCGCGGCGATCAACCGCTCGGCCTGCACCGCGTCGGACACGTCCGCGCGGATCGCGACCGCGCGTCCTCCGCCGGCGACGATCTTGTCCACGACGTCCTCCGCGTCCGCCGCGCTGGACGAGTAGTTGACCGCCACCGCGAACCCGTCGGCCGCCAGCCGCCGGGAGATCGCGGCCCCGATCCCCCGCCCGCCTCCGGTCACCACCGCCACCCGCTGCTGCTCCGACACCACCGTCACCGCACCTTCGGGTAGGTCTGCGGCACATCGGAATAGGTCTCCCGCAGATCGCGCTTGGAGATCTTGCCGCTCGCCATCCGGGGCAAACCGCCGTCGACGAACACGACGTACCGCGGGACCTTGAAGTCGGCGAGGTTCCGGTTGCAGTGCTCGACGACGTCCGACTCGGTCAGCCCCGCCACCTTCTTCACGATCGCGGCCGGTGTCTCGCCGAACTTCTCGTCGGGGACGCTGATCACCGCGACCTCCTCAACACCGGGCATCCGGTTGATCACCTGCTCGATCTCGGCGGGCGAGATGTTCAGGCCGCCGGAGATGATCATGTCCTTGAGTCGATCGACGAACGTGAGGTAGCCGTTCTCGTCGAGCTTTCCGAGGTCGCCGGTGTGCAGCCAGCCGTCGATCAGCGCGGCGCGGGTGGCGTCCTCGTCGCGCCAGTATCCGGGCATCATGCCCGGGCCGCGCAGCAGGATCTGCCCGACCTCTCCGGGGGCGCAGTCGTTCCCGTCGGCGTCGACCACGCGAATCCTGGTGAAGATGCCACCGAACCCGCACTTGTCGGGGTGTTCGGCCGCCTCGTGGCGGGGCATCGCGGTGGCAGATCCGCCGATCTCGGTCTGCCCGTAGATCTGCCGCAGCTGCACACCACGGGCCAGCCAGACCCCGACCAGCGCCGAGGGCACCCGGGCGCCACCGACGTGGGCGGTGGTCAGGTGGCTCAGGTCCGCGCCCTCGAAGCCGGGCACGCGGGAGATCTGCTCGAACAGGATCGGCGGTCCGGTCAGGGTCGTGGCGCGGCTGCCCTTCATCACCCGCAGGGCCGCCTCGGGATCGAACCCCGGCTGCAGCAACAACGTGCCGCCGTGCAGGACGGTGCGGGAAATGCCCCAGATGATGCCTGCCGCGGTGAAGAGCGGAAGCACGAGCAGCGGGCGCAGGCCGTTCTGCTCGATCGGTTCCATCAGCGACCACTCGTGCATCTCGCCGGCGATCGTGGCGTGCGTGAACACGACCCCCTTCGGCTTGCCGGTGGTGCCGCTGGTGAACACGATCGCGGTGGGCTCGGACTGCTCTGTCACCGGCGTGTGGAACGGCGCGTGTGCGGCACCGCGGAGCGGGCGGACGTCCGTCTCGAACTCCGCGATGGCGAAGGTGCCGCGCGCCGCGTGCACCTCGTCGAGTCGCGACCGCAGGCCCGCGTCGCAGTACACGACCGTGGGCTCGCAGTCCTCGACGAGGGTGGTCAGCTCGCCGGCGAGCATCCGCTGGTTGAACGGCGCCGAGATGGCGCCGACCTTCATCGCGCCGAGTGCCGCGACGCACCATTCCAGGGAGTTGGTGCCGAGGTAGCTGACGCGGTCCCCGGCCGCCACGCCTCGCGCCGCGAGGTCGTGGGCGACGCCGTCCGCCCAGGTGTCGAGTTCGCGGTAGGTCACGACGTCGCCGGCGAAGTCGATCGCCGGCTGGTCGGGGACGGTCCGCGCCCAGTAAGTCAGTGCGTCGATCACGGTTCCGGTCATGGAAGGCCTCCCGAGTAGTCGTCGCGGCCGGATTCTCGTCGCCCGCCGCAGCGCAGGACAGGGGTACGTGGCACCCGTCGGGTGGCCCACGTCACAGCGGTAAACCTAATGGTATTTGGTTCTCTGCACAAGGGCGACTTCACGGCACCTGGCCTGCGGGCCGAGAGTTTGTACGCTGCATCTCATGTCGAACGTATTCCTGACGGCGGTGGGCGCCGAGTCGACGATGCCGGAGCGCAGCACGGTCGCCGCGCACCCGGCGGTCTGGCTCGTGCGGTCACCAGACGGAATGGACGTGTTCGACGCGACGTTCGGCCAGGTGCTCCACACCGCGAAGTTCGAGGGATACGGTACGTCGACGGTGTCGGACACCCTCGACTACGCCGCGGTCACTCTTCAGGATCGGGCGCAGCTGCGTGGGCGCGACGGCACGGTGGTCTGGGAGCACGTGCACGGCGGTTGGCCGCAGTGGGGAACGGGCTCCGCGTACTGGGATTCGGCAACGGAGACGTTCGCGTTCACGTAACCGGGCGACGACAGCGACCACTGGCGCCTCGTCCGCGATGGGAGGACGGCGGCAACCGTCGAGCTCACCGAGCTGACCGCGGGAGGATCACATGTCGCGCGCAGCGCGGACGGCCGGCTCGGGCTCTCGATGGGCGCCGGACAGGACGGCTGTGCGGTCTACTGGGTCGACCCGCGGATGCCCGGCGCGCAACTCGATCCGATCGTCTACGACGACGAGATCGTCCTCGATGTCCGCGGGCAGGACTCGGTTGTGACGCTGACGCACGAGACGGACGTCCTGCGGGTGCGATCAACCGTGGACGCGGTCTCGTTCGCGTCGACGCGCTCGGACGAGATCGGCGCCGGAATCGACGAGGGCGTGCCGTTTCACTGGGTCGTCGCCGTCGGGGACCGCCTGGTGGTGTGCGTCGGCGACGACGAGGAGCGGGTGTTCGTCTCCGCCGCGGACCTCGGATCCTGGATGGAACTCGACCGCCCCACCGGGTTGGTTGCGGGAACCGTTCTCGTGAGTGGGCCGGGCGGCCTGTGCGCGGGCTACGACTGGTCCTCGGGAGCGGTGCGGCTCTGGCAGGTGTCCGAGTTCCCCCGCCTCACCGCCGGAGCACATCCACGTTGATCCCGGTGAGCTGCGACTGGTTGCTCAGCGGGTCGTAGCCCTCCGTTCCGGTGGGCGCGAGGCGGTTGACGTTCACGCCGGGGTGTCGGCGGGCCACGTCGAGCCCGCGAGCGGTGCTCTGACCCCAGCCGTGCGTCATCGCCACGACTCCCGCACGCAGGGCGTCGTCGTACACCAGCACCGCGTCGACCTCCCCGTGCCGGTTGCGCACCGCGACGTCGTCGCCCTCGACCAGACCGCGGTCACGCGCATCGTCCGGGTTCATCCACAGCGGATTGTCCTGGTGGACTCCCTGTTTGAGAACGGGAATGTTGTGCAACCAGCTGTTGACCATGTAGTTGGTCCGGCGCGTGATCAGCTTGAGCTGGTCGGCGGGCTCCCGTGCGAGCTCCTCGAAGATGCGTTCCGCGGTGTCGTAGGCCCGTGTGAAGAGTGACGGACAGCAATCGATCAGACCGTCCTCGTGCTGCACCGCGATGTCGAAGACGTCGGACGGCACGGCCTCCGGCAACACCGCCGTCTGGCACCGCATCGCCTTCAGCCGGTCGATCGTCAGGCCCGACTCCCGCATCACCGCATCGACGGCGGCGAACGGATTCGGTTCCGGGTCGTCGAGCAGGGTCGGAACACCCATCTCCTGCTGGATGCGCGACAGAATCCACCAGTCGTCGCGTCGCTCCCCCGCCGCCGGGACAACCGCGGGGGTGTACTGCACGTAGGGCTCCATCGCGACACCCATGGTGTTCAGGAAGTTCACGTCCTCCCGCTCGAGCCAATCCGTCGCCGGCAGGACGTAGTCCGCGATCTCACCGGTGACGGTGCGGTACAGGTCGACCGTCACGATCAGCTCGAGCTGCTCGAGAGCTCGACGCAGTCGTCCGTCGCCGCCCACCGACAGCAGCGGATTACCCGATACGACGATCAGTGCGCGGATCGGATCGTCCGGGCTCTCGATGAACTCCGGGAGCAACGCCGCGGGGAGATCGCCGCCGACGGTACGCATCTCCCCGAACGGGCCCTCGAAGAACGGGTCCTCCCGCTTGCGCTTCGAGTGCTGCACCACGTCGGCGACACCGCGGGAGTAGATGTTGCCGCCGCGCCTGCCGAGGTTGCCGGAGAACAGGCTCACCATCGTCAGCATCCAGTACGCCAGGGCGCCCTGGCGGCCCTGGTTCACGCCGGTGGCCATGTAGATGCTCGCGCTCGGCGCCGCGCAGAAGTCGTCCGCGACCCGCCGGATCGCCTCGGCCGGGACACCGACGACCGACGCAACCCGCTCGGCGGGATACCGCCGGACGAAGTCGAGCAGGCCGTCGACATTCCGGCCGTGACGTTCCACCTCGGCCCGGTCGTACCCGATCCGGAAGACGATCTCGTGCAGCAACGCGGCGAGAAAATAGAAGTCGGTGTCCGGCTTGATCTGCAGGACGTCACCGGTCTCCGGTGACGACGACTCGATCCTGCGGGGATTCACGAAGAGCACCGTGCCGCCCCGCTGCTTGACGGCCCGGATCTTCGCCATGGGATCAGAGATGTGGATCAGCGTCATGTGCGATACCTGCGGATTGCTGCCGAGGCACAGGAAGTAGTCCGTGTGCAGCAGGTCGGGGATCGGGTGCGCCATCGACGCTCCGTAGATCGCCTCGCTGGCAGCGTATTTGGCGGAGGTGTCCTGGGTTCCGGCGCTGAAGCGCATGCGGGTGTCGAAGCCACGCGCGATCGTCGCGGCGTTCGCGTAGTAGGCGCCGTTGAAGGCCGACGGGTTGCCCTGGTACACCGCGAGCGCGTTCCGTCCGTGCCGCCGCCGGATGTCCTGCAGCCGTTCAGCGATGTCCCGGGCGGCGTCGTCCCAGTCGACCGGTTCGAAGACGCCGCGTTCCTCGCTGCGCGGGTTCGCCCGTCGGAGCGGCCGGTCCAGCCGATCCGGATCGCGGTGGACCTGCAGGTAGTGCACGCCCTTGTGGCAGGAGAATCCGCGGTGCACCGGGTGATCCCGGTCGGGTTGCAGCCGGGTGACCTCACCGCCGTCGACCTCCGCGAGCAGGCCGCACCCCGGCTCGCAGATTCGGCAGAAGGTGTGGACGGTGCGTGTCATCGAGGACCTCGGGCGGCAGTCGCGACGGACACCGCGGTGTCTGCGTCCACGATCTTGATGCGGGGACGGCCCGCCTCCCGGCCGCGCTCTCGCTCGTGGCGGTCTATCGCACGCCAGTCCGCACCACTGAGCGCATCGGGGCGGCGGGTGCGGACGAGCGTCGTCAGTTCGCCGGCCGTGGACACCGGTGTCGCGAGCTGCCCGTCGCGGTGATCGGCGAGCAGCGACTCGACCGTCTCCGCCGCGCAGTAGCGGTTGGTGCCGATCACCCCGGTCGCGCCGCGTTTGATCCAGCCGGCCACGTACTGACCCGCGACGGGGATTCCGGTCTCCGGCTCCACCACGCGGCCCGCGACATTGGCGACCGTGCCGGTGGCATCGTCGAACGGGAGACCCGGGATCGGCAGCCCCCGGTAGCCGACGGCCCGCAGCACCAGCCCGCACTCGATCGTGCCGCCGGCCCCGGACTCGGTGTCCGCCACCTGCAGCGCCTCGACGCGGTGCACACCCACCGCCGCCTTCGGGGTGCACCCGAACCGCAACACGATCCGCCGATTGCCCGGTGTCGGCGTGCGCCGGGAGTAGTCCGCGAGGATCTGCAGCTTCGTCGGTGCATCCGGGCCCGCGTCCACCGGCCCGTCCACGAGCACGTCGATCCCCGGCAGCGATCCGAGCGCGAGCAGCTCGGGGGTGGTGCAGGCCGCGTGCTCGGGTCCGCGGCGGCCCAGCACCACCACCTCCTCGACCCGGCTGTCCGCCAGCGCGGACAGGGCGTGATCGGCGATGTCGGTGCGGCGCAACGTCTCCACGTCGGACACGAGGATGCGAGCCACGTCCAGTGCGACGTTGCCGTTGCCGACCACGACGGCGCGCGAACCGGTCAGGTCGAAGGAGCGAGCGGCGTCGTCGGGGTGACCGTTGTACCAGGCCACGAACTCCCTGGCGGCGTGGCTGCCCGGCAGGTCCTCACCGACGATGCCGAGGCGCCGATCGCCTGACGCACCGGACGCGTGGATCACCGCGTGGTGGTGGGCCAGCACCTCCTCGACTGTCACGTCGCGCCCGACCTCGACACCGAGGTGGAACGCGAAGCCGGTGCGGCGTGCCGTGCGGTCGAACACGCGGTCCACCGTCTTGGTGTGCCAGTGATCCGGTGCCACACCGAAACGCACCAGTCCCCCTGCGACAGGGAGCCGTTCGAACATGGTGACCTCGGCGGCGATGTCGCGGCGGGCGAGGAGTTCCTCGGCGGCGTAGAACGCTGACGGCCCGGATCCCACGATCGCCACCCGCAGCGGCGGCGGGTCGACCACACCCGCGGTCGCGATGGCGAATGGCAGCGGCTGGACGTGCGCACCCGGGGCTGCGGTGCGCGGATTCCGTTGGAAGTACTCGGCATTGATGTCGCGATAGCGGTCGATGTCCGGTACGACTGCGTCACCGGGGACGATCGCGTCCACCGGGCAGACGTCGGAGCAGGCGCCGCAGTCGATGCAGGTGCCCGGATCGATGTACAGCATCTCGGTGCGCCGGTATTCCCGTTCGGCGGGAGTCGGATGGATGCAGTCGACTGGGCACACCGCGACACAGGTCGCATCGTTGCAGCAGTTCTGGGTGACCACGTACGCCATCAGGAGTGCTCCTCGCTCGTGCGCGTCACCGTGACCGGGACGCCGTTGAAGATCGGGGACGCGGTCAGCGCCTCCAGTGCCGTGTCGTCGTCCACCAGCGCGTTGTAGTTGCTGCCGGGAGCCGAGGCCGACCGGGGTGTGCGCAGTCCCGGACCGTCGTGGCCCCACCCGTGCGGCATGCTCGCCACCCCGGGCCGCAGCGCATCGTCGATCCTCAGTTCCGCGGCCACGGTGGTGACGCGGGACGTCACCGCGACCCGGTCGCCGTCGACGAGGCCTCGTTCGGCCGCGTCGTGCGGGCTCATCAGCAGTGCGCACTGGCCGCCGTCGGGCTGGGGCAGCGCGTTGTGCAGCCACGAGTTCATGCCCCGGCGCTGGCGCCGGTTGATCAGCACCAGTTCCGGGGCGGGCCGGGTCATGCTCGCGCGCAGGCGTGGCAGATCTCGGGCGATCATCTCGGGCACGAGGTGAATCCGTCCGTCCGGGGTGCGCAGCACCTCCGGCAGGCGAGAGGTCAGTGGTCCGTAGTCGATGCCGTCGAGGTTGTCCTCGAGCGCCGCGAGGGTCAGTCCGCCGGGGTCGAGGCCGAACCGGTCACCGTAGGGTCCGCTGCGCAGTCGCAGGTCGAGCAGCCGTTGCGGTCCGCGGCGACCGGCGGTCGCCTCGCCGGCCCGCTCCGGTTCGCAGCCGGCGAGTTTCGCGGCCCGCCGCGCGGCGACGGCCGCGACCTCGTCGTCCATCTCGTCGACGGGACGGTGCGGGGTGCCCTTCGCGATCGCGGCCAGCCGCAGCAGGATCTGCCATTCCGCCATCTCTCCGTCCGCGAGGTCCAGCAGCGGCGGCGTGTAGCGGGCCACGTTCCGGATCTGGAAGTGCGACAACGTCACGTCGTGGTGGCCACGGGTCGTCACCGGCGGCGGGGGCAGGATGACGTCCGCGTGGCGGGTGGTCTCGTTGAGGTAGCAGTCCACCGACACCATGAACTCGAGCGCGTCGAGCGCCTCCTCGATCGCACCGCTGTTCGGGAGGGACCGTGCGGGGTTGCCGGCGAGGGTGATCAGTGCGCGGGTGCGGCCGGGTCCGGGGGTGAGGATCTCCTCGGCGAAGCACACGGCGGGCAGCTCCCCCATCGCCTCCGGCAGCCCCCGAACCCGGGACCGCCAGCGATCGAACATCAGCTTCGGCGGCTTCGTGACCGGCCAGGTGTTCTGACCGCCGGCCGGGGGCAGCGAGAACATCGCACCGCCGGGGCGGTCCAGATTCCCGGTGACGATCGTGAGCACCTCGACGAGCCAGTTCGCGAGCGTGCCGAATTCCTGCATGCAGGTGCCGATCCGCGAATGCGCCACCGCCGCAGTCGCTCCCGCGAACCCGCGGGCGACTGTCCGGATCAGCGCGACGTCGACCCCACAAGCCTCGGCGACCGACTCCGGGGTGTACTCGCGTGCCAGCGCGAGCGCCTCGTCCAGACCGTCGACGACGTCCGGCACGCGGCCCGGTCGGGCCAGGCCCTCCGCCGCGATCACCGAGAGCACGCCGAGCAGGAACAGCGCGTCGGTGCCGGGCCGGATCGGTACGTGCTGGTCCGCGACCTCGGCGGTGCGGGTGCGCACCGGGTCCACCACGACGAGGGTGCCGCCCCGCTCGCGCAACGCCTGCAACCGGTGGTGCATGCCGGGCGCGGTGACGGTGCTGCCGTTGGACACCATCGGGTTCGAGCCGAGGATCAGCAGATAGTCGGTGCGGTCGATGTCGGGCAGGCTCATGCCCAGCCCCGTGCCGTACAGGAGCATGTGCGCGAGGTTCTTCGGCCACGTGTCGACGCTGGCCGGCGAGTAGACGTTCCGGGTGCCGAGCGCACCGATCAGCTCGCCGAGATAGAACGTCGAATCCAGGTGGTGGGCGGCCGGATTGCCGTGGTAAAGCGCGCAGCTACCCGGATCGTCGGTGACGAACTCCGGTAGCCGGCGCGCGATCTCGGCGAAGGCCTCGCCCCAGGTGGCCTCCCGGAACCCGCCGCCGGTGGTGCGCAGCAGCGGTGTCCGGATCCGGTCGGGGTCGCCCTCGATGCGGCCGAGCCCGAGACCCTTCGCGCAGCTGTGTCCCGCGCTCATCAGGTCCGCGGGGTTCGGGGCGACCCGGGTGATGGCACGGCCCTCGAGTTCGACCAGCAGCCCGCAGGTCGACTCGCACAGCGGGCAGATGCGATGCCCGGTGCGTGCTTCGGTGGTGGTCATCACGAATCGTCCTCTTCGCTCGTCGTGGGCTCGACCGCGACGGGAACGGCGGTCATCGTCGGCATCGCGTTGATCGCCTGCACACCGTCCCGGGTTCCGGTGAGCACGTTGACGTTCACCCCGAGGTCCTCCCGCCGGTCGACACTGCCGAAGCAGTGGGTCATCGTCACGGTGCCCCGGGACAGGGAACGATCCGCCCGTGCGGTCGCGCGCAGCCGTCCCGACGCCGAGCGCACGGTCACCCGCTGACCATCGGCGACACCGAGGGCGGCGAGGTCGTCGGGGTGCATGCTCGCCGGGTTGGTTCCGCCCGGTACGAGCCCGGGCACGCGGGTTCCGGTGGAATTCACGGTCTCGCGGATCCGGCGGACCGTGAGTAGCAGCGGAAACCTTTCGGTGACAGCCGTGTCCGTCAGCGCTGCGCGCAGTTCGGCGCGCACGTCGTCGGACATCAGGTGCAGGCGGTGGCCGGCTCCCTCCGCGGTCGCGGGGCCCACGACGGCGCCGCTGTCGCCGGCGAGGTGACCGTGCGGGGCGGCGACCAGGTCGGCGAACGGGACGCGTCCCCGTTCGGCCATCATCGCCAGCATCTGCTCGGAGGTCGGCGGCGCGGCGGGATCGAGGATGCGCCCGGCGAACTTGACCGGCTGCCCCGAGGCGGCCGCGAGGTCGAGGAAGAACCGCCAGTCGTCGACGACATCGGGAGGCGGCGTCACGACGGCGGGCGTGAACTGCGCGAACGGGCGCGGGAAGAACGGCTCCATGATCGCGGTGTGGTCGGCGCGTTCGTACATGGTGGTCGGGGCGATCACGTAGTGCGCGAGGCGCGCGGTGTCCGACATGCGGGGGTCGACGCACACCAGCAGGTCGAGGGACCGCAACGCGCGCAACGCCTTCCCGCGGTCCGGCAGTGCGGCCGCCGGGTTCCCTCCCGACACGATCAGCGCCCGCACCTGGTCGGGACCGGGTGCGAGGATCTCGTCGGCGAGAATGCCGGACGGCAGCTCGCCCCGGATCGCGCGGACCCCACCGATGCGGCTGCGGAAGCCCCGCTCGTAGCCGCGGGCGGGCGGGGCGACCTCGGCGCGCGCCGGTACCTGCCGGGTCAGGACGGCACGGTCGTCGGCCGGCTCCCCCTCCCGCCGGAACCGGCCGCACACCACGTTCAGGGCGGCGACGAGGTGCTCGGCGAGGTTCGAGTGCGGGCCCATGCACAGCCCCGTCCCGCTGGTCGCCATCCCCCGACTGCCGGCCGCGAACATCCGTGCCGCGGTCCGGACCTGGTCGGCGGGCACGCCGCAGATCCGCTGCACGACAGCGGGAGTCACATCGGACACGACGTCGCCGAGAGCCCTCGGATCGGCGGTGAACCGGCGGCAGAAGTCGGCGTCGTGAAGACGCTCGGTGAGGACGACGTGGAGCAGACCCGCGAACAGCACGGCGTCCGTCCCCGGCCGCGGGGCCAGGTGCACGTCCGCGAGGGCCGCGGTTTCGGTGCGCCGCGGATCCACCACGATCAGCCGCAGTCCCCGCTCCCGGGCCGCCCGCAGCGTGACGGATGGGTTCTGCACGACCGCGCCGTCCCCGTCGCCGCCGTTTCCGGAGACGACGGGATTGGTGCCCGCCAGCAGCCACACGTCCGCGTCCTCGAAGCGTTGCCGTCCACCCAGGTAAGTTCCCATCCGTTCGGCGACAACCCATTTCGCCGACTGGTCGATGGTCATCGTGGAGAACAGCTTGTGCGAGCCGGTGCCCTTGAACCAGGCGCGGGCCATCGGCGGCGTGAGTGCGGCGAAGTTCTGCTGCGTCCCCATGAACAGCGCGACCGCATCCGGCCCGTGACGGTCCACGATGGCGCGCAGACGATCGGCGATCTCGGCGACCGCCTCGGAGACCGGCACCGGCACGTGCGTACCGGTGCCGGTGCGCCGCATCGACGTGGTCAGCCGATCCGGCCCCTGGGCGAGATCGCCCGCGCGGCGACCCTTCTGGCAGGTGTAGCCACTGGATATCGGGTGACGGGCGTCGCCGAGCACCCGCACGATCCGCCCGTCCTCGACGTCGAGCAGCACACCGCACGACGAGGCACACAGTCGGCAGTACGACGTGTGTCTGGACGTGGCGGATCGCATCGGACTCATTCCACCGCGACGGCGTGCGAGGGCACCTCCGGGAAGCGCTGGCGCAGAGACGGTTTGGCGAGCTTTCCGGAGAAGGTGCGTGGAAGCGGCTCGCCGAGCGCGACTGCATGCTTGGGGCGCTTGAACTTTGCGAGGTTCTCGCCGGCGACGGCGGCGATATCCGCGACGATGTCCGCGGCGGGACGGTCGCTGTGGAAGATCACCATCGGCACCTCGCCCCACCGGTCGTCCTTGACGCCGATGACGGCGAGATCGACCAGGCCCTCGATGCCGTGCAGGGCCTTCTCGATCTCGGCGGGATACACGTTCAGGCCACCGGAAATCAGCATGTCCTTGCTGCGGTCGACGATCTTGAGGAACCCGCCCTCGTCCCGCATCCCCAGGTCGCCGGTACGGAGCCACCCCTCGACCAGCGTCGCGGCGGTGGCCTCGGGCTTGTTCCAATACTCCCGCAACGTGTGCTCGCCGCGGACCAGGATCTCGCCGACCTCGCCGGGCGGGGTGTCGACGCCCGGGTCACCGATCCGGACGTGGGTGCCGACCAGCGGCAGACCGGCGAAGCCTGGACGCGAGACGGCGTCCTCGTATGCCAGCGTCGACACCATGCCGGACGCCTCGGTCAGGCCGTAGCACTGGGTGAGCGGGATGCCGTGCGATCGGTAGAAGTCGAGCAGGTCGAGGCTGACCGGCGCGCCGCCGGTGCCCGCGAACGTGAACTTCGCGAGCTTGCGGGTGCCGAAGTCGGGCAGCATCGTCATGCGCTCCCAGATCACGGGGACGGTGGTGGTGGCCGTGATCTGTTCGCGTTCGAAGGTGTCGAGGGCGATCTCCGGGTCGTACTCGCGCAGCAGCACCATCGTCGCGCCGGGGACGACGACGAGCTGCATGAAGATCGACAGGATCGATCCGGTGTACACCAGCGGGGCGGAGCACAGCACCCGGTCCCGGGACGAGAAGCCGAACGTGAGGGTCTGCGAGATGCCGGGGGTCATGGCGTTGCGGTGGGTGATCAGGGCACCCTTCTGCACGCCGGTGGTCCCCGAGGTGTAGCAGATGAAGCCGGGGTCGTCGGCGTCGATGGCGACCACGGGTGCGGTGCCGGGATCGATCAGCCGCTCGTACGGCGGGTGCGCGCTGCCGCCGATCGCGTAGGTCTCGAACTCCAACTGCTCGGCCGCGACCTCGAGCAACGGCGCGAAGGCGTCCTCAACGATCACGACGCGCGGTGCGGAATCGACCACCATCGGCGCCAGCTCCCTTGCGGTGAGCCGGAAGTTGAGCGGGACGCTGATCGCGCCGAGCTTGAGGGTCGCCAGGATGACGTGGGCGAGCTCGAGACGGTTGAGCATCATCACGGCCACACGGTCACCCTTGCGGACGCCGCGGGCCGCCAGACCGCGGGCGACCGCGTCGGTGATCGCATCGACCTCGGCCCAGGTCTGCGACGTGTCCCCGAACACGATCGCCTGCTGCTGCGAACGCGTCTTGCCCCAGAACCGGGTCAGGTCCGCGAGATTCATCTGTGCTCCTCGATTCGTAGGCCGGCCCGCCGGCATGTGGTCGTCGGACGGTCCACCCGGCCGCGGCGTCGGCTGGTGTGACCGCCCTCACTCCGTGCCTCAAAAACCTAACAGCTATAGGCAGCTTCCGCAATTCCCGATTCGGGACCTGCAGACGGTCGAATCGAGGCACAATTGAGCACGAGAACGACACCCACGCAACAACTCTCACGCGGATTTCGTTCTCGGCCGGGTGCGGCGGATCAGTCCGCCGGACGCACGCTGCCCCGGTTCCGGTCGGGGTGAACCGTCGCGGCGATCCGAGCGTCGTCGTATCGCGCCACCGACCTCAGGACCTCCTCGGTGTCCGCGCCGACGACCGGCGGCAGCGCGGGCTCGAACTTCTCACCGGCGACCCGCACCGGGCTGACCACGAACTCGAGCTCACCGACTCCCGGGTAGTCGACGCGGTAGGTGTTCTCCCGCGCCCGGAAGTGCGGATCGGCGAGCATGTCGGTCACGCTGTTGACCGGGCCACCGGCGATGCCGTGTTCGAGGAACAGCTGCACCCACTCGGCGCGGGTGCGCTGCGCGAAGATCTCCGTCAGCGCCCGCCACACCAGGTCCGCGCGGGCGGGTGCACCCTCGTCGGCAGTGGTGAGATCGACACCGATCAGGTCCTGACGATCGACCGCGACCAGGAAGTTGTGCCAGAACTTCTCGACGTGCGACCCGAACAGGATCGCCTCGCCGTCGCTGGTGCGATAGGCTTCCAGGCGCGGCCAGTCCGGCAGACGCCCGTCCGGCAGCCAGGTCGGACGTGGAATGGACCGATCGCGGTTCAGCTCCGCGTCGACCAGGTCCGGCATCCACGCGGCCGCGACGTCGATGCCCGACACCTCGACATGGCATCCCTCACCGGTGGCGCTTGCCTTGCGCAGCGCGGCGAGCAGACCCATCGCCCCGTATGCGCCGAGCGCGTACATCGCGATCGGCGGAGTCGTGGAACCCGCCATGCCCTCGGTCGGCGGCTCCGCGGGGGTGCTCACCGCGCGGATCCCGGCGTAGGCGTCGAACACCGGACCTCCGGTGCCGAGGACGCGGTACGGGCCGTCGGTGCCCATGCCGGAGACGGTGCACAACACGATCTTCGGATTCACCTGTCGCAGTTGCTCGTAGCCGACCCCGAGCCAGTCGAGATAGCCACCGCGCATGCCCTCGACGACGGCGTCGCACGAACGGGCGAGGTCGAGGAACGCCTGCTTGCCCTCGGGGCTGCGCAGGTCGAGAACGACGGACTTCTTGCCACGGTTCCACCGCAGATGCATGAATGCCGGCCCGTCCGCGTCGCCGATCGCCCGGTTGCCGCCGACACGGACCGGGTCGCCGAGCGGTCCCGACTCGACCTTGATCACTTCGGCGCCGAGGTCCGCGAGATGCCCACCCAGCGAGGCCGGGGCCAGCTGGGCGACCTCGAGGACCCGCACCCCGCTCAGCAGTGAGAACCCACTCATCGGTCACTTCCTTCCGCGTCTTTCGAGATATTCAGTGTCTGTTCGGGTTTGAGCTCCACCCACAGTCCTTCGGCATCGGCGACGAGAACGTCCCCGTGGTGCAGCGCGCCGCGCAGGAATCGTTTGCGTCCCTCCTGCCCGAGCAACTCCGCCGTCACGGTCAGCTCGGTGTGCAGCGGTGCGGGCGCGCGGTAGTTCACGTTGAGGTAGGCGGTGCGCCCCCAGGGGCGACCGGCACTGTTCGCCAGTCGCGCGAGGATCTCGTCGAAGATCAACGGAGTTACCCCACCGTTCATCGCGTACCGGCCCGAGTGGAACCGCCCCACCGTCACGCGTCCGGTGACCGTGGTGTCGGTGACGGTGTCGATGTGCAGGGCGGGCGCAAGGGCGTGCCCCTTACCCGGTATCTCCCAGCGCTTTCCGGCGATCTGCGTATCCTCGTCGACCTCGAAGGTACGCAACCGCCGCGCGGCCGTTCGTAGTGCGGTCGCGACCTCCGCCGCCACCTCGGGTGTCGGACGGCTCCGGGTGACCGCCTCCTGCACCTCGCGAAGTGCCTCCACCAGATCGGCGTACTCGTCGTCCGTGTCGGCGTTGACCGTGGGGCGGAACGGATCCGGCCAGCCCGGGTTCCAGATGTCGAGGGTCGTGGTGGGCTCGGTCATGCCGGCCTCCTTCACGTTCGGCTGCCCGACCGGGAGAAGAACCCGGCGAACAGGTCGGTGATCGGGCGGGGACGCAGGGTGGTGCGGGACACGGTGTTCTCCCGGTCGTAGCGGGCCCGCAGGTCCCGGCCCGGGCCGTCGAGCAGCAGGGCCTTGATCTCGCGCAGCCCCTCCGGCGGTTGCCCGGCGAGCTGGACCGCGGCATCGAGCGCCACACGCGCCACGTCCCCGTCCTCGGCGTAGCGGCTGAGCAGCCCGATCCGGTACGCCTCGTCACCGCCGACGGTGCGCGAGGTCATCAGCAGGTCCCGCGCCTGGCCGGCGCCGACCAGGCTGTCGAGCAGCCACGTCAGATTCGCGCCGCCGTAACGCGCGGCGGTCACCGTGAACCGGGTCGCCGGCCCCCCGACCCGCAGGTCGGAGCAGGCGGCGAGGATGGTGCCGGCGCCGTGCGCCGCGCCGGCGACCGCCGCGACGATCGGCTTCTCGAACGTGAGGTACCGCCACAGCAGCTCCTCCCGCTCGAGCATCGCGTCGGCGGCCGCCGCCGGCGACATCTCCGCCAGCTCCCCGAGGTCGTATCCCGCGGAGAAGGCGTCCGGGCCGGCGCCGGCGACGATCACCGCGCGCACCGAGTCGTCGCCCGCGGCCGCCGCGAGGGCGTCTTCCAGCTCCCGCTGCAGCGCGAGCGAGATCGCGTTGCGAACCTGCGGACGGTTGAGGGTCAGCCGGAGCACCCCCGGCGCGGGATGGTCGCGCAGCAGGATTCCGGACGAGTCGTCTGCCGCCATCGGGGCTACCGGGCCGCCGCGGGCTGCGCCGCGCGCTCGCGCTCGAGCTCGGCGACGTCACCGGCGACCATGTTGTGGAACAGCTGACCGGGCAACTCGTTTCGGCCGTAGATCAGCTCGTCTACCTGGCCGTGCGCGGCGTTGTCGGTGATGGTCTTGGTGACGAACCAGTCCTCGGCGTGCAGGGTCTCCATCAGCAGCTCCCAGTTCTTCTCCAGGATCCGCTCCTCGCGCGGGGTCTCCGGCTTCCTCGGCGACAGCAGCCGGATCGTGCAGTGGCTGACGTTCGGGTCGTCCTTGTCGGGGGCGATGGTCCAGATCTCGAAGTGGTTCGGCTCGGTGACCAGCATCGTGCCGGGGTAGATCGTGTAGTTCGCGAGCGAGTAGTCGCGGACGTCGAAGCTGTCCGGGTCGGCGTCGCGGACCTCGGTGATCGCCTTGCGCGCCACCACCAGTCGCCAGGACCGGTCCACCACGTCGAGTGCGGTGATGTTGCCCTCGAGATAGTTGCACACGGTCTTGGTGTGCAACTGGCACAGGTGGTACGAGTCCTGCACGCCGTCGACCGCGATCTTCCAGTTCATGTCCAGCTTCCAGGTCTCCTTGCGCACCTGGAAGGAGTCGGCCATGCCCGTGTCGGCAACCTCGGCGTCGTGCTTGGCGCCGAGCACCGCGGCGATGTCCAGCTCGGCGCCGACGGTGGGCACCACCCAGACCAGCCCGTGCCGGACCTCGCACGGAAACTCCACCAGGCCGTACTCGGTCCGGTCCATGCCGTCGAAGCCCTCGGCGTGCGGAAGTCCTTGCAGCGCACCGTCTTTGCCGTAGGACCAATTGTGGTACGGGCAGGCGAAGACCCGCTTGCACCCGGACTCGCCGAACTCGACCTTGGCCCCGCGGTGCCGGCACACGTTGGAGAAGGCCTTGACGCTGCCGTCGTTCTGCTTGACCACGAGCAGTGGCGTGCCGATCAGCTCGGTGGTGAGGAAGTCGCCCGCCTTCTGCAGTTCGTCGACGTGCGCCACGATGTGCGGGAACCGACGCACGACGTCCCGTTCCTTCGCGGCCAGCTCGGGGTCGTTGAACACCGAGAAGGGCACGCGTAGCAGGTCGTCCGCGTAATCGGTCGTGTTGTTGTCCACGTGGGCGATGAGCCGCTGCGTGAGGCTGATCTTCTCGTCTCGCTCCATGGATCGAGGGTGACACACGAGACAATCAATGTCTAGCGTCTTATCTAATTACTTTCGGTTGTTTCCGGAGTTGGTACGGTTCTCGCGTGGCAGCACGCACCGACACCGACACCCGGACCGACGTCCGCTCGGCGATCCTGGCGGCGGCCGAAGCGTGTTTCGAACGGTTCGGCATCGCGAAGACGACGATGGAAGACGTCGCCAGGGCGGCGTCGATGTCGCGCGCAACGGTGTACCGCTACTTCTCGGACCGTGAGTCCCTGATCGCCGAATCGGTGGTCCGACGCGCCCGTGCGAACATGAGCCGGGCTCGCGCGCGCATCACCCGCTGGCCGACCGTCGAGGAACGCATCGTCGAAGGCATCTGCCAGGACATTCGGAAAGGCCATCTCGACCCGATGGTGAACCGGCTGGTCTCCCCGGAGTCGATGGCACTGTCGACCCAGCTGCTGGGCGAGTCCGGCCGCGCGGTCGAGCTGACCCACGAACTGTGGGGACCGGTCCTCGCCGACGAGCAGGCCGCGGGGAACATCCGCGCCGACCTCGACCTGCGGCTGCTGTCCGAGTGGATCTCCGAGCTCGAGATCATGTACATCAGCCAGTACGGCACCGACGACGGTGCCCTCGACCGGGTCCGGGAGAAGCTGCGCGCCTTCGTCGTTCCGGCACTGCTCCCCCGGTGACCGCCACCGGCCCATGCCGAACGGGAGTCCGGTTGTCCGCGTGCACCGCGCACGATCGGAACCGAGCGGGGTTCACTGCTGGGGTCAGGCGCGATGCCACCGGTCGAGCTTCGCCGCGATCCCGTCCACATACCGGTCGAACGCCCGCTCGACGCGGTCCCGGTCGCCGGTGGCGAGCAGGTCGAGGGACAGCCCGCGGACCTGGCCGAGGATCAGCGTGGCCTCGGCGGCCGCCTCCTCCTCCGGGCAGCCCGCGGCACGCAACCCGGCCTCGAGCACCTCAAGCCACTGGCCGACGAAATGCTCCAGGAAGCGAGCGTTCTCGTCCGGGCGCAGCACCGCCTGGACGTAGATCTCGAGCATCACCCGGAACCGGGGCAGCGCATCGGGCGCCATCCGCACACCCCACCACGACCGCAGCAATTCGATTGGGTCACCGCCCGTTTCCGACAGCAGCTCGGCCGGGATCGACTCGCCACGCATGTCCTCGATGACCTCGGCGAGGAGGTTCTCCTTGCTGCCGAAGTGGTGCAGCAGCGACGCGTGCGAGACGCCGACCTCCTTGGCGAGCGGTCGCATCGACAGGTCCGCGACCCCGTGCGCGACGACGTACGCGGTGATCGCGTCGAGCAGCTGCCGACGCCGGCCCGCGTAGCGCAGGGTGCGCTTGTCGACTCGCTCGGCTCCGGTCACCGATTCAGCGTACGCAGCCCGGAACACCCCGCACCGGACGGGAGTCCGGGCGACCGGTTCCCCGTCAGCCCATCGGGTCGTCGACGACGTCGACGGCAGGCGCCACGAACGGCGGCAGCAGGGCACCCCACCGAACACACTCCCAGCCGCCGGCGGTGGGGAGCAGTTCGACGGTCTGGGTGTTGTCCAGGTGGGTGTCCGCGGAGAAGGTGCCGTTCATCCCGGCCAGGTAACCGGCCACCAACCGGATCGCGGCACCGTGGCTGACCACCAGCACGTCGCCCATCTCGTCCACACCGTCGAGGTAGTGGGCCCTCAAGGATTCCACGACCGGCAGGTACCGGGCGAGGACGTCCTCGCCGGATTCGCCGCCGGGCATCCGGGCACCGAGTTCGCCCGCGTGCCACGAATGGAACACCCCGGCGTAGGTCTCGTGCGACGCGCGGTCCGACCGGTCCTCGAGATCGCCGGCCTGCGCCTCGTGGATACCCTCCCGAACCTCGACCACGATCCCGGACGCGCGTTCGATGAAGCCGGCGGTCTGCCTGGCGCGCAACGCCTCCGACGCCACCACCGCCTTCGGCAGCGGCCCGGTCAGCGACGTGCCGAAGGCGTGTGCCTGCCCCTCGCCGAGCTCGGTGAGCCGGGCCCCCGGCAGCCGGGTGTCGAGCCGTCGGGCGACGTTCGCCTCGGTCTGACCGTGCCGGACCAGGATCAGCTTGCCCGCCACGTCAGTTCGTTCCTTCGGTCTCGCCGGCCCGGACACGTCGCAGCCAGTCGGCGGCCTCCTCGTCGGACGGGGGCCGGCGTCCGCCCGGGGTCGCGGTCGGCCACGACCCGAGGAACCGCACGGTGTGCTTGCGGTGCAGCGCCTTGAGCGCCTCGGCGACCGCGGTGTCCTCGACGTGTCCGCTGCAGTCGAGATAGAAGCGGTAGGTGCCGAACTCGATGCGGGTGGGGCGTGACTCGATCCGGGTCAGGTCGATTCCGCGGGTGGAGAACTCGGCCATCGCACCGACCAGGGATCCCGGCTCGTGGCTCAGCTGCAGCACCACCGACGTGCGATCGGACCCGGTCGCGGCCGGGACCGGGCGCGGCATGGTCACGAGCACGAACCGCGTTCGCGCACCGGAGAAGTCGGCCACGTTGTCGGCCAGGACGTCGAGGCCGAGCCGGGCGCCGGCGAGGGCGGTCGACACGGCTGCGTCCGCCAGGCCCGCGGCCACGTCCTCGGCGGCACCGGCGTTCGACGACGCCGATTCGACCGCGACGCCCGGCAGCTGCTTCTCGATCCACATCCGCACCTGCGCGGCCGCGACCGGGTACGCCCGGATCGTGCGGACGTCGGCGAGGACGGCGCCCGGTCGACCCACGATCGTGAAGCTCACGTCCAGTTCCGTTTCGGCGACGATCTGCAGCCGGGCGCCGGCGGCCAGCGCGTCGAGTGTCGGCGGCACCGGACCCTCGACCGAGCTCTCGATCGGCACCACCGCGCCGTCGACGGACCCGTCGCGGACCGACTCGAGCGCGGCCGGCGGGCTGCCCGCCGGCACCCGCTCGACCGGTCCGTCGAACGCGCCCGCCGACTCGAACTGGGCGAGCGCCATCTCGGTGAAGGTCCCGGACGGTCCGAAGTAAGCGATGCGAGGCACCCGTCCAGGTTACGCACCGCGTTCGGCACCCCGGCCGCACCCGATGCACCCGCGTCGCGGCCGCACGCCGAGCGAGTGGCCCGGGATCAGGGGCTCAGGCGCCGCCGAGGTGGGCGGTGATGCCGCGTGCGTGCAGGTGCTGCTCGACCGCGGCCGCGTCGGGCACGGCGATCGCGAGCAGCACTTCGCGGACGGCTCCCGCCGCGGCGGCGCTCAGCGCGGCGACGGGGGCCGGGTCGGCCGCCGCGAAGGCGGCGGGGATGTCGTCGCCGCGGAGCGCCGCGACCGTGGCGGCGAGGATCGCGACCACCTCCTCACCGGTGCTCGCGTGCGCGACGAAGCCGGCGTCGGAGTGGGCGAGGACGGCGAGAAAGTCGGCGACGGCGTCGGCGCCGAGACCCGACGCGAGCACCGGGTGGGCGCCGGCGGCGGCGATCCGTTCCGCCGACTCCGCGGCCCACCCACGCCCGGCCGCGCCGGGATCGACGCGGATCGCGAGCCGGGCCGGCAGCGGGTGCGGGTCGCCCTGCGCGAGGGCCAGCGCGTCGTCGAGCTGGTCGAGCGGGCAGTCGACCTCGATGCGGGCCAGCCCGGGTGCGGCTGCGGGCAACGTCTCGGGGGCGACGTCCAGCCGCAACCACAGCGGGCCGGCGGCCGCGTCCACCCCGTCGAGCGCGCTGGCGGGGAGCAGCGGCGGTCCGAACAGTGCGTCCCGGCGGCGGCTGCGCAGGGCGGCGGCGTCCGCGCAGATCTCCGCGAGGAGGCCGGTGAACGGGGGCGGCGAATCGCGCGGGGAGGGCGGTTGCAGGTTGAGCATCGTGGCCACGGGTCCACGGTAATCGGCGGTTCGAGCGGTTGCGTGCACGGGAGCGCTGACCTAACTTAGGCATGGCTAACCTATTGTGATCGGCACTGCATCCCGGCCCCGTCGGGAACCGCAAAGGAGACCGCATGACCGCCTCGACCACGCCCGGTCCGTCGACCGCCGAACGCGTCCGCACCGCCTGCGCCCGCGCCCAGCAGGCCGTGCTCGCCGTCGACGGCGGCGACCCGGCCACGGTCTCGGTGCACCACCTGCGGTCCGGCGGCGACGTGGTGCTCGCGGTCCCGACCGACGTGGCCGTCACCGCACTCGCCCGGCAGGCCGGGCGGGGCGGACTGCCCGCCGTCCTCGAACTGACCGACCACGCGCCACTCGTCCTCCGCGAACGGGTCCGGTCGCTGGTGTGGCTGCGCGGCACCCTGCACCCGGTCCCGACCGGGGCCGTCCGGCCGCTCGCCTCCGCCGTCGCCGCCGAGAACCCGAATCCGGCCCTGCTCGACGTCGGGCACACGACCACGCTGCTGCGGCTGGTGCTCGACTCCGCCGTGGTCGCCGACGGCCGGGGCGCCGAACCCGTCCCGCTCGACGACCTGCTGACCGCCGCGCCGGACCCGTTCTGGGCGGTCGAGGACCGCTGGCTCGAACACCTCGAATCCGACCACTCGGACTTGATTCACCAACTCGCGCAACGCCTCCCCCGGTCGGTGCGGACCGGTCGGGTACGACCGCTGGGCCTGGACCGCTACGGCGTTCGGCTGCGGGTCGAATCCGAGGGCGGTGACCACGACGTCCGCCTGCCGTTCGGCGCCCCCGTCGACGACCCCACCGGGCTGAGTCGCGCGCTGCGGATCCTGGTCGGCTGCCCCTTCCGGGCCGGATTGCGCGCGCGACGCTGACCGGGCGGCGAGGCGCTACCGTCGAGCCCGTGACCCGGCTCGACGACTGGCTTCGGCCCGCCCCGCCCCCGCAGACCGAACCGCCGCTCGACCCCCGCGCGCGGCGCGCGCTGTGGACCGAGGTCACGATCGTGCTGCTCGTCACGTTCGGGCTCAGCGGGCTGTCGGGGGTGCTGTCGCTGATCGAGACCGCGATGGCGCCGGGCCGGCTGTCCGATCAGACGGTCGCCCTGAACGCTCCTCGGGCGACGATCGGCTGGATCGACTTCGGCCGGCAGCTGATCGGCATCGCCCGGTTGTGTGCGTGGGCGGCGCTCGGCCTGTACCTCCTGTGGCGCAGCGGCCTCGGACCCGACCGGATCGGCTTCGGCCGGCACCCCCGCCCACGCCGCGACCTGCTGCCGGGCGTCGGTCTCGCCGCGCTGATCGGACTGCCCGGGCTCGCGCTCTACCTCGCCGCGACCGCGGTGGGCGCCAACCTCACAGTGGTGCCGAGCACACTCGACGACCACTGGTGGCGGCTGCCGACGCTGGTGCTGTGGGCCCTCGCCAACGCCGCCGCCGAGGAGGTGCTCGTCGTGGCGTACCTGATCTCCCGGCTGCGTCGCCTCGGCTGGAGCGAGAACGCCTCCCTCGCGGCGTCCGCGCTGCTGCGCGGCAGCTACCACCTCTATCAGGGCCTCGGCGGCGGTCTCGGCAACGTCGTGATGGGCGTGCTGTTCGGCCGGTACTGGCAGCGGACCGGCAAGTTGTGGCCCCTGGTCGTCGCGCACTGGCTGATCGACACGGTCGCGTTCGTCGGGTACACCGCGCTGCACGACCACGTGTCCTGGCTTCCCTGACCAGTACAGTTTCCGGTGTGAACGGCGACAATCCCCGGTACCGCGACGCCCGCGACCCCGCAGCGGGTCACGGCGGCGACCCGCGCCGGGCCCAGTCGTGGGGCCCCGGTCCCGCACCGCGCGGTGCGGGCGGCCCGCAGGCGGCCGGAGGACGCGTGCCTCCGCAGTACCCGCAGCGCCGCCCGGTTCCGCCGCCGCGCGGCGGGGCGCCGGTGGACCCTCGCCAGGAGCGGTACCGCGGCGGACCGGCCGATCCGCGCCGATCCGCGCCGCCCACCCCGGAGGGCACCCAGGTGATCCGTCGCGACGGACGCCCCGCGGCGCCCGAGCGGGCCTGGTCCCGGGAACCGGAACCGTCCCCGCGCGCGGGGCGACCGGCCGCACCGCAGCGGCCTCCGCACGGATCCGCGTCCGGATACGCACCGACGCAGACCCCGCAGCCGTACGCCGACGCCCGGCGTCCCCGGTCCGGCACCCCGGTCCCGCCGCCGCCGCCGGCTCGGCCCGGCCGCCCGGCGTCGACTCCCCCGGCCGGACCTTCGAGGCCCCCGCGCCGGCCGGCGCACTGGGGTCGCCGGATCGGGCTGATCCTGCTGGCCCTGCTGGTCGTCGCGGCCGGGTCGGTCGTCTACCTGGACCGCTCCCTGAACCGGATCGACGCGCTCGCCGACTACCCGGGCCGGGTCGGCGACACCCCGGGCACGAACTGGCTGCTCGTCGGGTCCGACAGCCGCACCGGGCTCACCGCCGAGCAGGAGCAGGAGCTGTCGACCGGCGGCGAGCTGGACTCGCAGCGCACCGACACGATCCTCGTCGTGCACATTCCGAAGAGCGGTCCCGCGACGATGGTGTCGATCCCCCGCGACTCGTACGTGCCGATCCCCGGCAACGGGCGCGACAAGATCAACGCCTCGTTCGCGATCGGCGGGCCGCAACTGCTGGTCCAGACCGTCGAGCAGGCGACCGGACTGCGGATGGACCACTACGCCGAGATCGGATTCGGCGGGTTCGCCGGCCTCGTCGACGCGATCGGCGGCGTCGACCTGTGCGTGCCGTACCCGATCGACGACCCGCTCGCCGGCGTCACCCTGCAGCCCGGGTGCCAGGAGCTCACCGGCGCGCAGGCGCTCGGGTTCGTCCGCAGTCGGGCGACGCCACTCGCCGACCTGGACCGGATGAACAACCAGCGCACGTTCATGGCGGCCCTGCTCGCCAAGGCCACCAGCATCGGGACGCTGGTCAACCCGTTCCGGTTGTGGCCGCTGATCACCAAGTCCGCGGGGTCACTCCAGGTCGACGACGGCGACCACCTGTGGAACCTGGCCGGCCTCGCGTGGGCGATGCGCGGCGACCTGGTGACGACGACGGTTCCGGTCGGCGGATTCGAGGACGTCGCCGGCTCCGGCAACGTCCTGCTGTGGGACCGCGAGCGGGCCTCCCGGTTCTTCGACGCCCTCGCCAACGACGAACCGGTGCCGGCGGATCTGATCACGTCCAACTGACCGCGGCCCGGGGGCACGATTCCGTCCGGCCCCCGGTGCGGCCGTGGCGCACCGCCGTGGCGACGGCTGCCGCGCGCCGGGTTTCACCCGACGGCCGCGGCACCGACCCGGCGCGCGTGCAGCACGCTGACACACGGCACGTCCCGGGTGCGCACGTGCTGCATCGCGATCGCCTCGGTGGCCGTGCACAGCCCGTCCAGGACATCCTCGGTGGCGACCGCCGCGACCAGCTCGCCGTCCGGCATCGTGGTCGGTTCCAGGCCGTTGCTCGTGAGCCAGCGCGCCGCCTCGGCGAGCGAGTCGGGATTCCCGATGCACAACACGCGGGGACGCGACGGGGACAGCGAAACGCCGGCGCTCATCGTGTCTGCACTCCGGCTGCGGGGCCCTGTTCGACGGGGACGTCCCGCGGATCCTCGTCCGCGAACATGGCCTCGATCCGGCGCTTGATCTCTTCGGTGCTCATCGTCGTGACTTCCTGTGTGAGTTGGTGTTCCGGGTGTTCCCGGTGCGAGTACAACGATCGCGGCTCCCGGCCGCCGCGTCTGTCCACCACCCGGGCCGCCGGGGGGACGAATCCGCCCTCCCCCGATCGGGGGACACTCACGGGGCGAGTGCGTCGACGCGCCCGAAAATCCGCACGGCGACACCGGAATCGGCGACGGCGAAATTAGGGAACACTGTCCTCAATAAGGTTCGACTTGGATGCGCACGGCCCTGACCAGCGCTATCGTCGCTACCCATGACCATGCCGGACGACGCGAACCAGACCAAGTTTCACGCCCTCCTCCACGATCAGATTCGCTTCGAATTCAACGCCTCGCACCAGTACATCGCGATCGCCGTGTATTTCGACAATGCCGATCTCCCGCAGCTGGCGCGGCACTTCTACGCGCAGTCGGTCGAAGAGCGCAACCACGCGATGATGATCGTCCAGTACTTCCTCGACCGGGACATCGAGGTCGAGCTCAGCGGAGTCGACCCCGCCCAGTCGCACTTCGCGAGCCCCCGCGAGCCGATCGCGTTGGCCCTGCAGCAGGAGAAGACCGTCACCGAACAGATCGTCCGGCTCGCACGCACCGCGCGCGACGAGGGCGACTACCTCGGTGAGCAGTTCATGCAGTGGTTCCTCAAGGAGCAGGTCGAGGAGGTCGCCTCGATGAGCACCCTGCTCGCGATCGCCGACCGTGCCGGCACCAACCTGTTCGACCTCGAGGCCTTCGTGGCCCGGGAGATGAACAGTGCCGCAGCCGAATCCGTCGGCGCCCCCGCCGCGGCCGGCGGCGCACTCTAGCCTGCTGCACGGCCGGCGCTACGCGCCGATGCCCTCGTAGTAGCCGCGGATGTGGTCGAGGATCCGGCGTTCCGCGAGTTGCGGATCGCCGGCCTCGACGGCGTCGACCAGTCCCCGGTGCTCCTCGCGCAGCCGCGTGCACGTGACCGGCCAGGTGGTCGCGTCCGCCCCGGCCACGACGTACGACTCGATCGACTCGCGCAGCCCCGCCATCATCGCCGCGACCACCTGGTTGCCGGCCGCGTCGGCGAGCGCAACGTGGAACTGCGAGTCGAGAATCAGGAACTCGGTGGCCGAGAGTGTCCGGTCGTCCATCGAATGCAGCAGTTCCACGGCCGCCGCGAGATCGGCCGCCGGGCGCCGGGCCGCGAGGGTCCGCATCACCTCCGACTCGAGCACCAGACGGGTCCGCACCACGTCGGACACCGGAAAACCTTGCGCGGCAACCTGCATGCGCATCAGCATCGACATCCCACCGGTCGGGCGCGCGACGATCATCGCGCCCGCGTTCGGACCGGAGCCGGTCTGCGCGCGCAGCAGGCCCAGCGCCTCCATCACCCGGAGCGCCTCTCGCACCGAGGACCGCCCGACTCCCAGGTCCGCCGCGAGGGCCCGCTCGCCCGGCAGCCGCTGGCCCGGGCGCACCTCCCCGGACACGAGCATCCGCTCGAGCTGCGCCAGCACCTGCTCCCAGGCGCGCGGGCTGGACTCGGACGGCGACTGCGACGACATGGGACGTCAGCCTAGGCGGGCGGTCACGGCAGCATCCACCCCAGCACCGGAGTCGACTGCAGGTACACCAGCGTGCACAGGATCAGAAGCATGCCGAGGCTGTACCCGATCACCTTGCGCAGCAACATCGGTTCGCTGCCCGCCTGCCCGACCGCGGTCGCCGCGATGGTCAGGTTCTGCGGGCTGACCAGCTTGCCGACGACGCCGCCGGAGGTGTTGGCCGCCACCAGCAGCGTCGGGTCGATGCCGGCGTGCTGTCCCGCCGTCTGCTGCAGTTTCGCGAACAGGGCGTTCGCGGAGGTGTCGGAGCCGGTGACCGCGGTCCCGAGCCAGCCGAGGATCGGCGAGAAGAACGCGAAGACGGCGCCGGTCCCGGCGAGCCAGGTCCCGATCGCGACGGTCTGTCCGGACTGGTTCATCACGTAGCTCAGGCCGAGGACGGTCGCGACGGTGGCGATCGACAGGCGCATCTTCACCAGGGTGCGGACGAACGTGGTCGCCGCGGCGCCGAACGTCATCGGGAACCGGCCGCCGCTGTCGACGAGGCTGTACACGGCGGTGACAACCAGGCCGCAGAGCAGCAGCAGGGTTCCCGGGTTCGACAGCCAGGAGAACGTGTAGACCGCACTCGTCGCGGGGTCGCCGGTGCCGGTGAGCAGGTTGCCGTACAGGCCGGGCCACTGCACCTTGCGGTCGGTGCCGGTCAGCCACGCCGGCAGGTCGAACCCGACCGTCCACAGCTTCGCGACACCGAACACGACGACCACCAGCAGGTAGGGCATCAGCGCGAGCAGGACCCGTGACGGGCCCAGCGGTTCCGGTTCGACGTGCGAGCGCTGGCCTTCGGGGGTGGCGGGCGCCCAGAAACGCAACATGAGTACCGCGGCACCGAGTCCGGCGAGGGAGGCCACGACGTCGGTGAGCTCGTAGGAGAAGTGGCTCGAGCACCAGAACTGGGCGAACGCGAACACCGCACCGGTGACCAGCGCGATCGGCCACACCTGCCGCAGCCCGCGCCGGCCGTCGACCAGGAACAGCAGCAGCAGCGGCACGAACAGCGCCAGCAGCGGAGTCTGTCTGCCGACGACGGCGGCGATCTCGGTCGCCGGGATGCCGGTCAGGTTGCCCGCGGTGGTGATCGGAATCGCCATCGCGCCGAACGCAACCGGGGCGGTGTTCGCCACCAGGACGGTCACCGCCGCCCGGATCGGAGGCATCCCCAGGGCGATCAGCATCGCACCGGTGATCGCGACCGGGGCACCGAATCCGGCGAGCGCCTCGAGCATGCCGCCGAAGCAGAACGCGATCAGCATCGCCTGCACCCGCATGTCGCCGCGACCGATCGAGTTGAACACCCGGCGCAGATCCTCGAAACGACCACTGACGACCGTCAATTCGTAGAACCAGATCGCGGTGACCACGATCCACATCACCGGGAAGAGCCCGAAGGCTATGCCCTGCAACGCCGAGAGCGCGGTCAGCGAGACCGGCATCGAGAACCCGACGATCGCGACGACCGCCGCGACGGCCAGCGCCCCCAGCCCGGAGTACCAGGCCTTGAGCTTGAAGCCGGCGAGCAACACGAAGAAGGTCAGCAGCGGGGTCAGGCCGATGAGCGCCGTGAGGGTCAGGTTGTGCGCGACGGCGTCGGTGGCCGGGGCGAAGGTCACCGCCAGGTGGTCGGTTGCCACATGAAACTCCTGAGATGGCGCCGCTGGTCGCGGCGGGTTTCGACGTCGACTGTGTGGTCAGACCACAGCAAGGTACACCATGACCGCGGTCACAATCGAGGCCCGAGCCCGGATCCCCGCCGCTCTTGCAAAATCGCGCTGACCGTGGGTTACTGTGGTCAGACCACAACGACGATTGCGGAGATCCCATGCGAATCGCGCTGTTCGCCACCTGCATCGGGGACACGATGTTCCCGAGCGCGGCCAAGGCGACCGCACTGCTGCTGACCCGACTCGGGCACGAGGTGGTGTTCCCGCCCGGCCAGACGTGCTGCGGCCAGATGCACGTCAACACCGGGTACCAGCCGGAGGCGCTGCCGCTGGTGACGAACTACGCCGACGAGTTCGGCGACACGTCGATCGACGCCGTCGTCGCGCCGTCCGGGTCGTGTGTCGGGTCGGTCCGCCACCAACACGAGATCGTCGCGTCCCGCTACGGCACCGCCGCGCTGTGCGAGCGGGTGCAGACGGTCAAGGCCAAGACCCACGAGCTGTCCGAGCTGCTCGTCGACGTGCTCGGCGTGACCGACGTCGGCGCCTGGTTCCCGCACCGCGTCACCTACCACCCCACCTGCCACTCGCTGCGGATGCTGCGGGTCGGCGACAAGCCGCTGCGGCTGCTGCGCGCGGTCCGCGACATCGATCTGGTCGAACTGCCGGAGGCCGAGTCCTGCTGCGGGTTCGGCGGCACCTTCGCGATCAAGAACGCCGAGACCTCCACCGCGATGCTCGCCGACAAGATCCGCCACGTCGCCGACACCGGCGCCGAATCCCTCTGCGCCAGTGACTCGTCCTGCCTGATGCACATCGGCGGCGGCATGTCGCGGCTGCAGATGGGCACCCGCACCGTCCATCTCGCCGAGATCCTGGCGTCCGTGGAGCCGAAGGAGCCCGCATGACCACCGCCGACCTCGGGGACTCGGGCCGACGCATCGGCCTCGGCCTGCCCGCGGTTCCGCCCCGTGCGCCGCAGGGGGTCGGTTTCCTGCGCGGCAGCGAGACCTTCCCGAAGGCCGCCCATCACGAGCTCGCCAACGCCCAGCTGCGCCGCAACATCGGCAAGGCCACCCACACCATCCGGGCCAAGCGACTGCGGGTGACCGGCGAGCTCCCGGACTGGGAAGCGTTGCGCGACAGCGGCTCCGCGATCAAGACCGATGTGATGAACCGGCTCCCGGAGCTGCTCGAACAACTCGAGGCGGCGGTGGTGGCGCGCGGCGGCGTCGTGCACTGGGCGGCGGACGCGGTCGAGGCGAACGCCCTCGTCACCGACCTGATCCGGGCGACCGGGTCCACCGAGGTCATCAAGGTCAAGTCGATGGCCACCCAGGAGATCGAGCTCAACGAGCACCTCGAGACCCAGGGCATCACCGCCTACGAGACCGACCTCGCCGAACTGATCGTCCAACTGGGCCACGACAAGCCCTCCCACATCCTGGTGCCGGCGATCCACCGCAACCGCTCGGAGATCCGGGAGATCTTCCTGCGCGAGATGACCGGGGTCGACCCCGATCTCGACGCCGAGCCCGCGCACCTCGCGGCAGCGGCCCGAAAGTTCCTGCGACACAAGTTCATGACCGTCCCGGTCGCGGTGTCCGGCGCGAACTTCGGGATCGCCGAGACCGGCACCCTCGGTGTCGTCGAGTCCGAGGGCAACGGCCGCATGTGCCTGACGATGCCGCAGACCCTGATCACGGTGATGGGCATCGAGAAGGTACTCCCCCGGTTCGCCGACCTCGAGGTGTTCCTGCAGTTGCTCCCCCGCTCCTCCACCGGCGAGCGGATGAACCCGTACACCTCGATGTGGACCGGCGTCACCCCCGGCGACGGGCCGCAGGAGTTCCACCTGGTGCTGCTCGACAACGGCCGCACCGCCGCCCTCGCCGACGCGATCGGCAGGCAGGCGCTGCACTGCATCCGCTGCTCGGCCTGCCTCAACGTGTGCCCCGTGTACGAGCGCACCGGCGGTCACGCCTACGGCTCCACCTACCCCGGCCCGATCGGCGCGGTCCTCACCCCGCAACTGGCCGGCATGGACGCCCCCGACGACCCGAACGCCACCCTGCCGTTCGCATCCAGCCTGTGCGGCGCCTGCTTCGACGCCTGCCCGGTCAAGATCGACATCCCCTCGCTCCTGGTCGAACTGCGGCACCAGAAGGTGGAGAAGGCAGGAATGACGGCGGAGAAGGTCGCGATGAAGGCCGCGTCCGTCGCGATGAGCTCAGCGCGGCGATTCACGTTGGCGCAGAAGGCCGCCGGTCTCGGCCGGATCGCCGCCGGGAAGAAGGGGAAGATCTCCACCCTGCCGCCGCCGCTGAACGGATGGACCGCCGCCCGCGACATCCCGGCACCGCCGAAGCAGACGTTCCGGCAGTGGTGGGACTCCGCGGAGGGCCGCGCCGCGATCGCCGCCGAGAGGCCGGGCCCCCAGCCCGAGGCTTCGCCCGAGAAGCCGAACCCCCAGCCCGAGGCTTCGCCCGAGAAGCCGAACCCCCAGCCCGAGGGACCGGAGGCCGGCCGATGAGCGCACGCAAGACGATCCTGGCCCGCATCCGGGACGCCCGGACGCTGGCTCCGCCGGCGCCGCAGCAGGTTCCGCGGGAGTACCGGACCGGACGCACGATGCCCGACGCCGAGCGGGTGGACCTGCTGGTCGACCGGCTCGTCGACTACAAGGCCCACGTGCACAGGTGCACCGCCGCCGAACTGCCCGACACCGTCACGCGGGTGCTGGACGAGATCGGCGCACGCCGCGTGGGAGTTCCTGCGGGGCTGGATGATTCGTGGCTCGGCGGGTTCCCGGGCGAAGTGGTCGTGGACTCGTCGGACGTTCCGGCGCCGCGACTGTCGGAGCTGGACGCGGTGGTGACGGCGTCCACCGTCACGTGCGCCGAGACCGGCACCATCTTCCTCGACGGCAGCGCCGATCAGGGGCGCCGCGCGCTGACACTGGTGCCGGACGTGCACGTGTGCGTCGTGCGGGTCGAGTGCGTGGAGGTCGGCGTGCCGGAGGCCCTCGCACGCCTGGTCCCACACCGGCCGACCACGCTGATCAGCGGCCCGTCCGCGACCTCCGACATCGAGCTCGAGCGGGTGGAGGGCGTGCACGGCCCCCGCAACCTGCACGTCGTCATCGTGCGCTGACGCGCCGGTGAGTGATCTTCACCCCCGGTCGGGGTGAAGATCACTCACCGGCGGCGGAGCCGCCCTACCGCAGGGTGACCTGGCGGCCGCGCAGTCCGTCGCGGGCGCGCCGCTCGTCGGAGGTCAGCGGGGCGTCGACGGCCAGCGCCTGGGCGAGCCGGTCGCCGAGCTCGGCGGTCGCGGCCGCCCACTCCTGGGCGTGCTTCTCGGGGTCGAGGTCGAACACCGGCACCAGCAGACCGTGCGTGCGGAACGAGCCGGCGTAGCGCGAGCCCTCGCCGACGTGCAGTCCCCCGGCCGCGTGCACCCGGGCCAGGGCCAGCATCAGCTGGTCCTCGTCCTCGGGCCGCACCCAGCGCAGGTGCGCCTTCTCGCCGGCGTCCACCCACCACGCCGCGACGACGCCGTCCGCATCCAGTCGCGCCGACGGCATGATCACCGAGTTGGCCTGCTCGACCGTCGCCGCGACCTCCGGCGCCGGCGTGACGCCCTCCGGAATCCACCAGTTGAAGTCCTGGTGGACGGTGATCTCCAGCGCCGCGGCCTGGTCGATCACGTCGGCGAGCCGCGGACCCTCCGGCTGGGGGTTCGCCGCGGTCAGCGACTCACCCGGCGTCGCGGTCGCCGCCCACGCCACGGCCGCGCCGAGGTCGGCGGCCAGGTCGGGGGACTGTGCCTGCACCTGCAGGCCGACGAAGCCGGTCGCGGCGGCCTCCTCGTCGCGCACGAGCGCCGCGACCGCGCCGGGCAGCACCGTTGCGATCACGACCGGACGCTCCCCGGCGGTCAGCGGCAGCGGCGCCGTTGCGGACGGGACGAACTCGCGCAGCGCGACCAGGTCGCACTCGGCGGCGAGGCCGGCGAACGGCCGCGGCACCGTCGTGGCGGCGGCCGCCTCCTGCGCGGCGCGGCGCTCGGCGAGCTTCGCGGCGCGATTGCTGTCGGGCTTGGGACCACTGTTTCTTTTGCTCTTACCCACGTCGGGCAACCTACACGCACGAACCGCGTCAAACCGACCGCTCGCCGAGCCATTGTTTGGTGCGGCCCGGATGGTTCGTCGCGATCCAGCCGACCCCGAGGTCGCGGCACAGGTCGACGTCGGCACGGTCGTCGACGGTCCAGCAGTACGTGGCACGACCCGCCGCGGCCGCGCGGTCCACGAGTTCGGGATGCTCCCGCAGCGTCTTGATCGACGGTCCGACCGCGGTCGCGCCGACGGTGGTCGCGGCGCCCCCGCCGAGGTAGCGGGACGCCTCGCCGAGCAGCACCGTCGGCAGCAGCGGCGCGGCCCGGCGGATCCGCCACACCGCGGTCGCGGAGAACGACATCACGACGGCGCGCGAGTGGTCGGCGGACGCGGGGGCGGCCAGACCGAACCGGGCCAGCTCGGCGAGCACCTTGCTCTCGACCAGACCGCCGTAGCGGACCGGGTGCTTGGTCTCGATGAACAGCTTCGTCGGCCGCGACGTGTGGTCGAGGACCAGGCTGATCAGTTCCGCGAGCGTGAGCACGGGTTCGCCGTTGTCGCCGAAGTCGAGGGCAGACAGGTGCCGGAGGGTCATCTCGCTGACCACGCCCGACCCCGTCGACGTGCGGTCGACGGTGCGGTCGTGCACACACACGAGGTGCCCGTCCCGGGTGAGCCGGACGTCGCATTCGAGGCCGTCGGCGCCCTGCTCGAGCGCCAGCTCGTAGGCGGCAAGGGTGTGTTCGGGTCGGGCCGCGGACGCGCCTCGGTGCGCGACGACCAAGGGTCCCCTGCGATCCGGGCTCATGCGGCCACCACCCAACGATTCCGGGACCGGGGCCTGCCCCCGAGGTCGAGTCGGTCCACCCGGCGCATCACGACCAGCGTCAGCACCGCGATCCCGACCGCGACCAGGTCCACGATCATCGCGAGCACGACCCCGTTCGCGCGGGCCTGCAGCGAGTCGTGCGACCGCCACGCCAGGCTGACGACGAGCAGGACGCCACCCGCGACCCACGTCGACCACCACAGCCGCACCACCCGGCGGATCCGGGGTTCGACGCCGGCCAGCTCGGTCAGGAACACCCCAGGCCAGACCAGGTTGGCGACCGGGACGAGGCAGCCGAAAGCGACGGCCGCCGACGATCGCGGGTCGACCCGACCGATCCGGGCCCACGCCGCCCGGCGGGCATCGAGCAGCCAGGCCACGGACGCCGCCGCGGCGGCGAATGCGACCAGCGGGGCCAGGACACCGAACGTGAAGACGAGGCTGTCGGAGACGGCGAGCACCGCCGGCGAGATCAGTGTCGTGCGGTTGTACAGCAGCAGCCCGTACCGGAACAGTTCCGCGAGCGCCCCGGCGAGGAACAGCCCGGCCGACGCGACGAGGAGGGTCGGCGCCAGCTCCGCGAGCTGCTGGGTCCGGGTCGGCCGCGGCTCGGACAGGTCGGCGGGCGCCGGGTCGACCAGCCCCCACCGCGGCACCTGCTGGTACGACGGCGTCGGATCGTCGCCGGACGCGGGCTCGGTGGCCGGGGCGGCGACGACGCCGGGCCGGCGGGCGACCCAGCGGAAGTTGCGTCGGGCGGTCGGTTCCAGGCGCCCGGGTGCGGTCGGCGACATCAACACCCCGCGACACCCCGGGCACCATTGCGCGGGCGCGCCGACGACGGGCCACCGGGTGGCGCAGCGGACACAGACCTGGACGGCGCTCATCTAGTAGATCTTCGCCGTCCTGCCGTCGTCCGCGACGAGCGGCCGACCGGACTTCTGCCACGCCACCATGCCACCGCTGACGCAGACCGCCTCGAACCCCACTTCGTTGAGGTAGGTGACGACGGTGATCGACCGGCCGCCGGACCGGCACAGCACGTAGACCTCGGCGTCGATGTCGATCTCGTCCATCCGGGCGGGCACGTCGACCATCGGGATGTGCAGGGCGCCGGGGGCGTGGCCGTCGTTCCACTCGTCGACCTCCCGGACGTCGAGGATCACCGTCCCGTCGTGCGGGGGCGACGGCACCTCCGCCACCGGAACGAACGGAACGTCATCGAAGCTCACACGTCGATAGTGTCACGACCACACCCCGCCCGGCAGCCGAGCCGGGGCATCCGTCCCCAACCCGGAATTCCACAGGCTGGGGAACGTCGCTGGGACGGTTTTCCACAGGCAACTCGCGCTCCCGAGCCCGGCAATGTGACCCGCTCCACAGGCCGCCCACAGGTTGTCCACCTGTTCGTCCACAGTTTCCACAGGCCCGTCCACAGGTTGGTGCACAACGCTGTGTGCAGAGCGAAGCGACGGCCCGATGGTGCACAGTGGACGGTCATGGAGCTGCGAATCTTCACCGAACCCCAGCAGGGCGCGACCTACGAGCAACTGCTCCGCGTCGCCCAGGCCGCCGAGCGACTCGGCTACGGCGCGTTCTTCCGGTCCGACCACTACCTCGCGATGAACAGCGACGGGCTGCCCGGCCCGACCGACGCGTGGATCACCCTCGCCGGCATCGCCCGCGAGACGTCCACGATCCGCCTCGGCACCCTGGTCACCTCCGCGACGTTCCGTCACCCCGGTCCGCTGGCGGTCACGGTCGCCCAGGTCGACGCGATGAGCGACGGCCGCGTCGACCTCGGCATCGGCGCCGGCTGGTACGAGGAGGAGCACCTCGCGTACGGCATCCCGTTCCCCTCGCTCGGGGAGCGTTTCGACCGGCTCGAGGACACCCTCGCGGTGATCACCGGCATGTGGGCGACGCCGGTCGGCGAGACCTTCTCCTACGACGGCGCGCACCACCGGGTCGTCGACTCCCCCGCGCTGCCGAAGCCGCAGCAGCGGCCCGGCCCGCCGATCCTGATCGGCGGCAACGGCCGCACACGCACTCCCGCGCTGACCGCGCGCTACGCCTCCGAGTTCAACCTGCCGTTCGGCTCCCTCGAGACGACCGCCACCCAGTTCGAGCGGGTCCGCTCGGCCTGCCGTGCGATCGACCGCGACCCCGCCGACCTGGTGTACTCGAACGCGCTGGTGCTGTGCTGCGGCCGTGACGAGAGCGAGATCGCGCGCCGCGCCGCCGCGATCGGCCGCGAGGTCGACGAGCTGCGCACGAACGGGCTTGCCGGCTCGCCCGCCGAGCTCGTCGACAAGATCGGCCGCTACGGAGAACTCGGCACGACCCGCATCTACCTGCAGACCCTCGACCTCGACGACCTCGACCACCTGGAACTCGTCGCATCCGAGGTCATGCCGCAGGTGCGCTGAGCGCCCCGTCGCTTCCCGAATGGCCCGTTCGTTCACTCCGACCGGATGGGTGGGCCATTCCGGAAGGGCGCCCGCCGGTCAGTACGAGGTCGCGGTCCCGAGGAACTCCCGGATCTCCCTGCTCCACTCCCGGTCCCGGCGCCGGTTCAGCACCCCGCGGGCGGCGAGGAAACCGGTGAACGCGACGAGCGCGCCCGACACCCAGGTGAACACCGCGACGAAGATGCCCGACGTGGCCGCGTCGGACGGGCTGATCGGCCTGCTCGCGAGGTCGCCGTCGGGGTCGACCCAGATCTGCACCTCGGTCCCGGCCCGGGTGCCGGGGTCGACGGCGACGTCGGCGCGGTGGGTGACGCCGGCCCACTCCCAGTGGGCGGGGGCGGACTCGACCGTCGCGACGGGCGTCGGGTCCGGGCTGACGGAGTCGGCGGCGGAGTCGGCGGCGGTGGTCGCGGTCACCTGCCGGAAGTCGCGGGCCTGCTGGTGCGCGATCGCGGTCTGCTGGTCACCGACGAGCGCGCCGAGCCACACCGCCAGCGGTAGCAGCGCGACGAGGAGAACCGCGACCGCGACCGCCAGGGTGCCTTCCACCCGGTCGACGCGTCGGCGCAACGGGTCGTGACTGCGACGTAGCGACCGCCACGTCAGTGCTGCATATCCCCGCGCGTCACGCCACATCGCCCATCCCCTCCTGGTCGCCTGTTCAAGGCCCTCACTCCAGGGTCGACCCGGACCCGTCCCAGATCAAGCGGTTCGGGACAGCCTCACGTGTGGCGTTCGGCACGTTCGCGCGCGTCAGGCACCGAGACCGACCGGGCAGCTGACGCCGGTGGCGTGCACCGGGCAGTACCCGCCGGGGTTCTTCGACAGGTACTGCTGGTGGTAGTCCTCGGCGTAGTAGAAGGCGCCGAGCGGGGCGATCTCGGTCGTGATCTCGCCGTACCCGGCGGCGGCCAACCGCGTGCCGAACGCGTCCGCGGTCGACCGCGCGGTCTGCGCCTGCGCGTCGTCGACCGTGTAGATCGCGGACCGGTACTGGGTGCCCTGGTCGTTGCCCTGCCGCATCCCCTGCGTGGGGTCGTGGTTCTCCCAGAACTGTTGCAGCACACCCGCGTACGTGATCACCTTCGGGTCGAACACGACGAGCACGACCTCGGTGTGCCCGGTGCGGCCCGAGCACACCTCCTCGTAGGTGGGATTCGGTGTGAAGCCACCCGCGTACCCGGCGGCGGTGGTGTACACGCCGTCCAGCTGCCAGAACTCCTTCTCGGCACCCCAGAAGCACCCCATGCCGACGACCGCGGTCTGCAGGCCGTCCGGGAACGGCGGGGTGAGGGTGTGCCCGTTGACGTGATGCGCGGCCGGGACCCGCATCGGTTCGGGCCGGCCGGGCAGGGCCTGATCGGCGGTGACGAGAACGGACTTGGCGCCCGGGGCGCGCAGGATGTCGTCGAACCAGGACATGATCCGATGCTACGCGCGCCGCGCAACCTCGGATTCGTCGCGCGCACCCGGTCCGGGGCCGCCGACGCGGGAGGCGAGGGCACCGACCCACCGCCCGGCGGGCACCTCCACGGCCCGGTACAGCAGCTCCGAGGCGACACCCGTGACCACGAGGAACACGACGACCGCGCCGGTCTTGCCGAACAGGCCGACGGACCAGTCGTAGGCGCGATAGAGGATCAGCGTGTGCAGCAGGTAGATGGCGTAGCTGCGGGTTCCGACCCAGCGGACGGCGGTCCAGCGCGCGATCGGCCCGTCGTACCGCGCCAGCAGCAGGACCGCGATCGCGACGAACGTGATCGTCCACAGGTAGCGGTCGCCCGCCCAGTAGGCCCGGATGTCGGTGGCCAGCGCCACCACCTCGGCCTGCGCGAGGGCGGCGACGGCCAGCCACCGCCAGCTCGCGGCGCCGCTCCACGCCAGGTAGACGATCTGGCCGACGAACACCGCGGGCAGCGTCGCCGCGACCTTGGTGAGCATCGGCACCGAGTACGGCTGCGGCACGTACAGGTTGTAGAGCAGCACCAGGGAGCACAGCAGCGCGCCGAGGATCGGCACCGCGATCGGCGCCGCGCGCAACAGCGGTCGCGTCACGACGCTGTACACGTAGAAGACGATCTGCACGACCAACGTCCACGTCACCCCGAGGACCGCGACCTCCGGCCTGAGGAAGAACCCGCCGAGCACGAAGCTCAGCAGGGACTGTCCGGTGGTGATGCCGTCCTGACCGCTGAACATCCCGTTGACGCCGAGTTTGACCAGCAGGATCGCGACGGCGATCGCGACCCACAGCGCGGGCAGCAGCCGACCGATCCGGTTCACCAGGAACCGGCCCGGCGGGTTCCGCAGCGCCGACGCCGTGAGCAGCAGGCCGGTCAGCATCATGAACACCGCGACGCCGAGGAACGACAGGTGCTGGTTGAGCCGCAGGCCCTCGACGCAGACGGTGTACACGGAGTCGATCAGCCACCAGCCGGTGCCGAGGTCGTCGATCAGATAGAACGAGATGTGCGAGTACAGCACCGCGAGCACAGCGAGCGCGCGCAGCAGGTTGGCGCCTCCGAACTCGATCCGCCGGGCCGGCGCGGGGAGGGCGGTCGGCTCGGGCATCACGCAATATTAGGGTTCCGTTCACCTGGGAGACGAATTCCCGACCCCAGGTGGCCGCGCCGGCCGAGCCCGGCGCTCCCGCGTTCCACCGGCGGTTGCGGACGGTGTACGAATGGGATTGGGTTAGTGCCCGAGAAGGATCGAACAAGGTACACGCCGGGCGTCCCCACGCCCATAAGGAAGGGACCGAAGTGTCTGTCTACACGCTGCCTGAACTGCCCTACGACTACGCCGCCCTCGAGCCGCACATCTCCGGCAAGATCATGGAGCTGCACCACGACAAGCACCACGCCGCGTACGTCGCCGGCGCCAACACCGCCCTCGAGAAGCTCGCCGAGCTGCGCGAGGCCGACGCCCTCGCCCCCGTGGTGAACCTGCACGAGAAGAACCTCGCGTTCCACCTCGGTGGCCACACCAACCACACCGTCTTCTGGAACAACCTGTCCCCCAACGGCGGTGACAAGCCGGAGGGCGAGCTGGCCGCCGCGATCGACGACCAGTTCGGCAGCTTCGACGCCTTCCGCAGCCACTTCTCGGCGAACGCCAACGCCATCCAGGGCTCCGGCTGGTCCATCCTGGCCTGGGACTCGATCGGCCAGCGGCTGATCATCGTCCAGCTGTACGACCAGCAGGGCAACATCTCCATCGGCCTGACCCCGCTGCTGATGCTGGACATGTGGGAGCACGCCTTCTACCTCGACTACCAGAACGTCAAGGGCGATTACGTCAACGCGTTCTGGAACATCGTGAACTGGGCGGACGTCGCCGCGCGCTTCGAGAAGGCCCGCACCGCGACCGCCGGTCTGATCGCCTGACCTTCGCGTCTCCCCGCTCGCCGCGTCCCGGTTCCCCGGGCGCGGCGAGCGGCGTTTTCGGGGCGAGGAGTTTTCGGGGGTATCAAATGCCCCCGCCGGTCGTATCGTGAAGTGGTGACCGTGACGGTGGACACACTCGTCGACGGGCTCGCCTTCCCGGTGGGCGCGCGCTGGCACGCCGGTCACCTGTGGTTCTCCGACCTGTTCACCGGCGAGGTGCTCGCACTCGACCCCGCCGGCGGTGCGCTGAACACCATCGCGGAGGTCGCCGGGCTGCCGGCCGGGCTCGGTTTCCTCCCGGACGGGCGACTCCTGATCGCATCCACCCGCGACCGACTGCTGCTGCGCCGCGAGGCCGACGGCTCCGTTCTCGTGCACGCGGACCTGGCCGGCGTCACGACCCGTCGTCTCGCCGACCTGTGCGTGGACGCCGTCGGCCGCGCCTACGTCGGCAGCCGGGGTGACGACGACGCGCCGGCCTCGACCGCCGATCTCGCGATGGTCGAGGCCGACGGCACCGTCCACGACGTCGCCGGCGCCCTGACCTGCACCGGCGGCATCGTGGTCGGAGCGGACGGCCGGACCCTCACGGTCGCCGAGAGCCGCGCGGTCCCGGCCCGGCTGACCGCGTTCACGATCGAACCGGACGGCGGCCTCGAGCAGCAGCGGGTGTTCGCGGAGTTCGACACCGGGACCCAGCCGGAGGGGCTCGCGATCGACGCCGAGGACGGGATCTGGGTCGCGTCGCCGACCACCGCCGACGTGCTGCGCGTCGACACGTACGGCGCCGTCACCGACCGGCTCACCATCCGGTGTCCGTACGCGGTCGCGCTCGGCGGGGACGACGGACGCGACCTGTTCGTCTGCACGTCCCGCTCCCACGTGCCGGAGGAGGCCCTCGAGGAGCGTTCCGGGACGGTGCTGCGGATGCGGGTGAGCGTCCCCGGGCCCGGTCACTGACGCCGGACGTCCCGGCACCGCTGGCACTCACCACGAGTTGTCTGCCAATGGCGTTTGGGCGCATTCTGGAGGTATCCGCCGGCAGCGTCGCCGGACGTTGTTGACCATGGTCAGGGGGCGGGTATGAGTAGAAGCGAATACATCGGAGTCTCACCCTTCCAGGCCGCGGGCGCGTTGCGAGGCTTCGTCATCTCGGGCCGCTGGCCGGACACCACGAAGGAATGGGCGCAGTTGCTCGTGCTCGCCGTCAGAGTGGCCTCGGTTCCCGGATTACTCTCCACCTCAACGGTTTTCGGTGCACGGGAGGAACTGCCGGACGACCCGATGCCCGGCACGGTCGGCCTGGTCGTCGCGGAGGGTCCGATTCTCGGCGAATCCGCCGTGACTCCAGGCTGTTTCGCCGAGCGGCAACCTCCGGCGCTGCTGGTGCTGCACCCCCCGTCGGAGACGGTGCCGTCGCTCCCCGAGTGCGTGGGCGTGGCGTCGGGATGCGTGCTGCTGCCGGGGCTTCCCTATCTCGGACTCGACCATCGCGCGGCCTGGGTGGAGGCGGAGGCCGACGGCACGGTCACCTCGATGGTCAGCCGAGTCAGCCTGGACCCGAACAGCGATCCCGACACCGCGGTTTTGGCGATGCTGCTCGCCGCCTGACCGGACCCGGAAGTCGAAAGTTCGGTTTCCCAAACTTGTTGTGGCGCTTGGCAAATTCGGCGAGCGCAGGTAGTCTTTCGCTCAGCGAAGGGGAGTAGCCCCCAATCGAGCAGTCGACATACTGGCCCGGCCCGCCTCGGCGGACCCGCCCGGCTGCCCGAACCGGCACCCGCCGGTGGGCGAGACCTTCGGTCGTCGACGCACCCGCGTCGACGACCGGAGGAGCATTTCCCGGTTTCCTCCGACACGACGAAACGGAGGAGTGTCCGCGTGCTTGCCGCCCTGCTGCTGAGCTTCGGTGTCATCTTCGTCGCCGAACTCGGCGACAAGTCCCAGCTGATGGCGATGACGTTCGCGCTGCGCTACCGGTGGTGGGTGGTGATCGGCGGCATCACCGTCGCGACGACGGTCGTGCACCTGGTGTCCGTCGGTGTCGGCCACTACCTCGGCGTCGCGATCCCGACGAACCTGATCAGCATCCTCGGCGGCCTGGCGTTCGTATTCTTCGCGGCGTGGACCCTGCGCGGCGACAGCCTCACCGACGAGGAGCAGAGCAAGGCCGGCCGGGTCGGCACCTCCGCGTTCCTGGCCGTCGCGTCCGCGTTCTTCCTCGCCGAACTCGGCGACAAGACGATGCTCGCGACGATCACCCTGGCCGCCGACAACGACTGGGTCGGGGTGTGGATCGGGTCAACGGTCGGCATGGTCGCCGCGGACGCCCTGGCCATCGTCATCGGTGCGGTCCTCGGCAAGCACCTGCCCGAGCGGTTCATCCAGCTCGCCGCCGCCACCCTGTTCCTGGTGTTCGGCGCGATGCTGCTGCTCGAGGGCCTGTTCCCGGGCAGCATCGCCGGCCCGATCGCCGCTGCGTCGATCCTCGTGGCCGCCACGACGGCCGGCGTGGTCCGGTGGGCCCGGTCCCGGCGGGCCGCCGCGCTACCGGCCGACGAGACCCGAGAGCCCCTCGACCGGTAGCTGCCCGGACGGAACCCGACCGATCAGTTCGCCCCGCGCGCGACGAGCAGCGCCACGATGTCGCCCTGGCCTCGACGCTGCGCATTCCGCAACGCGGTGCGGCCGTCGGCGTCCCGGATCGACGGGTCCGCACCCGCGTCGAGCAGCTGCCCGACCACGTCGACGTACCGGTCCGAGCCGTCGCCGTAGACGATCGCCTCGTGCAGAGCAGTCCACCCCGGCTTGTTGACGTGGTTGACCGGGACACCGGCCCGGATCAGTGTGCGCACGGTCTCGACGTGCGCGTGCTCGGATGCCGGGATCAGCGCGGTGCCGCCGAATCGGTTGGTGCTCCGCACATCCGCGCCGTGCGTGAGCGTCATCGCGAGGATCTCGTCGAGGCCCTCGGCGCCGGCGTACAGGAACGCCGAATCCTGCATTCCGTCCTGCGCGTTCACGTCGGCACCGGCCTCGATCAGGGCGGTCGCCGCCGCGACGGCGTTCGCCTTCGTCGCGGCCACCAGCGGGGTGCGCCCACCCTGCCCGCGGGCCTCGATGTCCGCTCCGGCTGCGAGCGCGTCGCGCACCGCCGCCGCGTCGTTCCGACGGGCGGCGGCGAACAACGCGTCCTCGAGCTCGGGAGTCGACACGAGCGGGCGGACCGCGGCCGCGTCGGCCGAGGGAACCGGCGCCGACTCGGCCACGTCCGCCGGCGGCGCCTCGAACACCGTGGCGCTCGTCGTCGCGGGGTCACCGTCGGCTGGTATGCCGCTCCCGCACGCCGCCACGGTCAGGGCCGCGGCCGTCAGGACCGCGGCCGCGACCCCGGTCCTCACTTCAGGCTTCCCTCGATTGCCGCGAGACCGGCAGCGGCGCAGGCCTGGTCGGCGTTGCCGTCGGGCGCGCCGCCGACACCGATGCCGGCGATCGACGCGTTGCCGACCTTGACGGTCACGCCACCGGGCAGGAACAACGTGCCCGGCAGGTCCGCGACGGTCGGCCCGTCGCCCTTGGCACGCGCGACGAGGTCGCTGGTGTTCGCTCCGAACGCCGCCGCCGTGTAGCCCTTCTCCTGCGACGCCTCGACGGTGTGCTGGGCGGCGTTGTCGCCACGGAGCATCGCCTGCACGTTGCCGGCGCGGTCGACCACCGAGACGGTGACGAAGCCGAGGCCGTCGGCCTGGCACTTGGCGAGCGCGGCCTGCGCGGCACGTCCGGCGGCGGCCACCGACAGCCGGTTCGCGGTCACGGTGCCCTTGTCGGCGGCGCCGTCCGGCTGCTGCTGCGCGGAGACCGCGGCGGTGGCGACCGGGGTCGCGGAGGCGGTGTCGTCGGTCGATCCGCACGCGGCGGCGGCGAACAGCGCGACGGCGGGAACGGTGATCGCGAGGATGCGGGACAGGCGGCGAGCGGTGGTCATCGTCGAGCCTTTCGGACGAGGGGAATCGGTCCCTTCGAGCTTCGCCGCGCGGGTGGGGTCGAGGCATCGGCCGCACGTATGCCCCGGGCTCGGTCGTTCGGCGGCCCGCGGATCATCCGAATGGCCGATCCGCACCGGTGGGGCCGTCCGTAGGATCGGCCCGATGCAGGACAACGGGGCCTTCCGCGGGCCGCTCGGACTCGCGATCCACGTGTCGTTCTACGTGCTGCTCGCGGCGTCCACGGCCCGGTACCTGACCTATCACGGTGTGAGCGGACGGTGGGTCGTCGTCGCGGGCCTGATCCTCGTGCTCGCGGCGCTGTACGCGGTGATCGTCGTGCTGACGCGACGCGGCGGCGCCTGGCGGCCGTGGGTGTGGCCGGTACTGACGTCGTGGGTGGCGCTGGTGTGGCTGGCGCCGAGCTTCGCCTGGTCGGCGTTCCCGATCTTCTTCCTGTGCACCCGGGCGTTCCCGCGGTGGGCGGCGTACCTCGTCGTCGCGGGGCTCGCGGTGTTCGCGGGCATCGAGTTCGTCTCGTTCAGCGGCCGCACCGAGTGGCCGGTGGTGTTGGCCCCGCTGTGCACCGGTGCGCTGATCGTCCTCGCGTACGGGCAGGTGGAACGCGACAGCGCCGAACGCGAACGCCTGCTCGGCGAACTCGTCGCCGCGAAGACCCGGCTCGCCGAGACCGAGCGGGAGGCCGGTGTGCTGTCGGAGCGGGAACGGCTCGCGCGGGAGATCCACGACACCGTCACGCAGGGGCTGACGAGCGCACTGCTCCACCTCGAGGCCGCCGACGAGATCTGGTCCCAACCTGGAACGCTCGCCCGGGACGAGGTGCGCACCGCGACGGGGACGCTGCGGGAGAACCTGACGCAGACCCGCAACCTGGTGCACTACCTCAGCTCCCCCGACCTCGCGACGCAGACCCTCGACGCCGCCCTGCTCGCGGCGGTCCGCGGCTACGTCCCGACCGCGCAGCTGCGGATGATCGGCGAGCCGAGGCCGCTGCCGTCCGATGTCGAGCACGCGCTGCTGCGGGTCACCCAGAGCGCGGCGTCGAACATCCGACGGCACGCGAACGCGCACACTGTGGGGGTGACCCTGACGTACCTGCCCGAGGCTGTCGCCCTGGACGTGTTCGACGACGGCACCGGCTTCGACGTCGGTGCCCGCGGTGGCGAGTCGACCGGCACCGCCGGCGGCGGTTTCGGGCTGCCCGCGATGCGGCAGCGGGTCGAGGCGCTCGGTGGCACGTTCTCGGTGGACAGCGCTCCGGGCGAGGGCACCGTCGTCGCGGCACAGATCCCGGTCGGGGGCGGCTCGTGATCTCCGTACTCCTGGTCGACGACCACCTCGTGGTGCGGGCGGGACTGCGCGCCCTGCTGGATTCGCAGCCCGACATCGAGGTGGTCGCCGAGGTCGACACCGGCGAGGAGGCGGTCACCGCGGCCACCGACCGCTCCCCCGACCTGGTGATGATGGACCTGGCGCTGGGCGCCGGGATCGACGGGGTCGAGGCGATCCGGCGGATCCGCGCCGACCGCCCCGACCAGCCGGTACTGGTGTTCACCACCTACGACACCGACACCGACGTGGTCCGCGCGCTCGACGCGGGAGCGGTCGGCTACCTGCTCAAGGACTCGGCACCGCGGGACATCTTCGCCGCGATCCGCGGCGCGGTCGAGGGCCGCAGCATGCTGTCACCTCCGGTCGCGGCGCGGGTGCTCGACCGGATGCGCCGCCCCGACCAGGCCCTGACCGCACGGGAGGCCGAGCTGCTGACGCTGCTCGCCGAGGGCCTGACGAACCGGGAGCTGGGCCGGCGGCTGCACATCAGCGAGGCGACGGTCAAGACGCACCTCGCCCACATCTACGCCAAGCTCGGTGTCGACTCGCGCGCGGCGGCGGTCTCTATCGCCCTGCGGCGGGACGGGATTCGCTGATCCATCGCGGCTCGCGACCTGCGAACCCGAGGAGCCGATCGAGGTCGGGGGCATCGGATGGGACCGGGACGACGGGGCCGTACAAGCCCTCCCGGCCGGCCTCCTCCGCCGGCTCGGACATCGCCGCGGCGAATCCCAGGCACCCCTGCACCGTCGCGGGGTCCGAGTCGAAGCGCTGACCGGTGGCACGGGCGAGATCCCACCCGTGCAGGAAGAGTTCGTCGAGGGCGACGACCCCCATGACGTCGGCCGGCAACGTCACACCACCTGCCTCGGCCTCCCCGGCCCACGCCGCGGGTGCCCGCCACGCGTCGACGAGTGCGTCCAGCCCGGCGTCGAGTCGGGTCCGCCAGTCGGGCGGCAGGTGCGCCGGCCGCCCGGAACCGTCGCCGGGGAACGGGGTCTTGCGGGCGGCGGCGGTGAACGCCGCGGTCAGCTCGAGGAGGTGGCGCAGCAGGTCGGCGACCGACCACTGCGCACACGGCGTCGGCAGGTCCAGTTGGTTCTCCCGCACCCCCGCGGCCAGGCGCGACACCTGTTCCGCCGCCGGTGCCAGGTCGTGATCGATCGTCATGTCCGCCTCCGTTCACGAGTGCCCACTCCCAGGGGTGGACCCGTCGACGGCTCGAAACTCATCGGTGCCGATCCCTCGTCGACGCGGCGAGTGGCGTTCGGCCCTCGTCGCGGCGACATCGGGAGGACACTGGAGGAGTCACGTCGTCACCCACAGGAGGGTCGGACATGACCGAGCACCCACCCCCGGACGCCGTCGCCGCAGCGAAGGTGGTGTTGCTGCAGACCCGCAAACGCGACGGCACCTGGGTGGACACCCCGGTGAACATCGCGGTCGCGGGCACTCACACCTACTTCCGCACGCCGGGCCGTGCGTCGAAGAACAAGCGCCTGCGCAACTTCCCCGGCGTGCGACTCCGGCCGTGTACGTGGTCGGGCAAGCCGACCGGCCCGGAGCCGGTCGAGGCCACCGCACGGCTGCTGTCGGGAGTCGAGGCCGATGCCGCCGCGAGAGCGATCGACCACCGGTTCCCTGTTCTGCAGCGGGTGTTCGTGCGGGCGACCCACAAGGTCATGCGCACCCCCACCCTGCACTACGACCTGACCGACTTCCGGGCCGTCGAATGACCCCCCCCCGGACAAAATCGGACCTGCGGGTATCGGATCCGCATGGTTTCACGTTGAACGAGACATGACGCTTCCGGAATCGGGCACCGCCTCGCCGCGTCAGCGCATCGCCGCCGAACGGGCCGAGGCCGCGCACCGCATCGACTTCCTCACCACACGGCTCGACGAGATCATCGAGGGATCCCACCTGACCACCGCCGACGACGAGCACGACCCGGAGGGCGCGACCGTCGCCTTCGAACGCGCCCAGACGGCGTCGCTGCTCGCTGAGGCGCGCCGCGACCTCGACGAACTCGTCGAGGCCGAGCGCCGCCTCGACGCCGGCACCTACGGGATGTGCGAGAAGTGCGGCCGCCCGATCAGCGCGGAGCGACTGGAGGTGCTCCCGGCAGCGCGGCGGTGCATCGACTGCGCCTGACTCCCGGCCCATGCCGGGGCATTCCGCCAGGCCCGCGGTACCGCGGGCTACAGGCGCGTCACCGCAGGCACTGAGGCGAGGACCGGCAAGCCCGGCCTCGCTATCCGATGTTCTCGGGGGGCGGCATGGAGGTACCCGGAGGGCGGCCGTGAAGCCAGTCGTCCCATGCGATCGATCCGATCGGGGTGTCCGGGGGAGGGCAGTTCCCACAGCCAGCCCAGACATCGGCCCCGTCGATGGAGCCCGCGCCAACGGAGCCGCTGAGCAAGCCCAGCAGGGCGAAGTTGACGACAAACTCGGCAGAACCCACCGCATCGGACGAGGACTCCGCGGCGGACGCCGTACCCCCGCCCAGCCCGACAGCGCCGCCGAGCAGCGCCGCGGCGACCAGGGCGGACGCGCCGCGGCGCATCGGGGTTCGAGACATGCACACTCCTTCGTTCATGGGTGAACGGGCACGCTCCTGTCGGCCGCCCCCGCATCGACGGGGACAGAATAGGGACGAAAGCGATGCATCGCCCGCGGAATTCGATGATCACTTTCCGCAGGTCACAGCGTTAAACGGAACTTCACACGGCGGTCAATGCCGTCGCCGATCGAAATTCGGTGAACTACGGTTAACCAGAATCGTCCGACCGCGCTATCGTTCACTAAACTACTAGGACGACCTAGTAAACGCCCACAACGAAGGGGATCGAACAGTGGAAATCCAGGGAACCGCGGCACTGGTCACCGGAGCGGCCTCCGGCCTCGGCGCCGCCACCGCGAAGCGTTTCGCGGACGCGGGGGCGACCGTCTTCGGGCTGGACCTGTCCCAGTCCATCGAGCGGGCAGGCGACAACGTCCCGGCCGGCGTCACGCTCATCCCCACCGACGTGACCAGCGCCGACGAGGTGCAGGCCGCGGTCGACCAGATCGTCGCCTCGGGTGTCCCGCTGCGCACCGTCGTCAACTGTGCGGGCGTCGGCTGGGCGGGCCGCATCCTGTCGAAGAACGGCCCGCACGACCTCGAACTCTTCCGCACGGTCATCACCGTCAACCTGCTCGGCACGTTCAACGTGATGCGCCTGGCCGCCGACGCGATCGCCAAGACCGACACCGTCGACGACTCCGGTCAGCGCGGCGTCGTCATCAACACCGCCTCGGTGGCGGCGTTCGAGGGCCAGATCGGACAGATCGCGTACTCGGCGTCGAAGGGCGGCGTCGCCGGCATGACGATCCCGGCCGCGCGCGACCTCGCCCAGGTCGGCATCCGCGTCAACACGATCGCCCCCGGCATCATCGACACCCCGATGCTCGCCGGCGTCACCGACGAGTACCGCAAGGGACTCGAGGCGGGTGTCCCGTTCCCGTCCCGCCTCGGCCAGCCCGCCGAGTACGCGCAGCTCGCGCAGATGATCGTCGAGCACGACTACCTCAACGGCGAGACCATCCGCATGGACGGCGCCCTGCGCATGGCGCCGCGGTAACGACCCGCAGCGAGTCGATCGGGCCCCGGGCGACCGGGGTCCGATCGACCCCGGCGGCGGCGCCCGACGGCTAGGATCCCGAAGGGCAGAGCGCATCAGCCGTATCCCGGGGGAGGCGCAGCGCATGTCCGAGTCCCGCATCGCCCGTACCGTCGCCGCGGTCGCGACCGCGCTCGCCCTCAGCGTGGCCGCCGGCACGTCGGCGGCCGCGGCACCGTCGGCGGCGGCATCGTCGACCGCGGCACCGGTCACCACCGCGTTCCAGGTCCCGCTGACCTACCTGTCCAACTGCTTCTTCCTGCTCATGTGCGGCCTACCGCTGCCGGTGACCGTGACGCCGACCGTGACACCGGGACCGGCCGCGGGCACCGTGACCTTCGACGTGCTGCAACAGACCCTGTCGTACGACTGCGACGCCACCTGGATCCACTGGCGCAACCTCGCCACGGGCGCATCGGGGGACACTCGGGTCGACGCCGCGTCCCGCTACCTCGGGCGCGGTGCGTCGCCCTGCGATCACACGGTCACCGAGGTGAGCACCGGCAGCGGCCCCGTGGTCGCCACCGTCACCGCCCCGCCCGGGGGCGACCCACCGCTCGTGACCGTCAACCCCGGCTTCGGCGCCTTCCTGGTCCCGTAGCGGCCGCGCCCTCACCGCTCGTCGAGGTAGAACAGCACCAGCGCGGCGCCGAGCAGGCCTGCCGGAATCCAGGCGGCGGGCCCGCCGAATGCCCTGGTGCACACCGCGCCCAGCACCGCCCCGCCCGCGAAGCTCGCGATGATCGCGGCGTAGACCGCGGCCGCGCGACGCGCGTCGCGGTCCCGGTCGACCAGCCCCGCGTACGCGGCTTCGGTGAACCGCATCAGGTTTCCGGTCGTCGCGATCGCGATGTAGGACAGGGTGCCCACCGTGCGGAAGAGGCCGATCTGCATCGCGGCCACGAACGCGATCGGCACCGTGACGACGGCGTCCGGCACGCTGACCGGCACGAACCCGACGGCCACCAGCACGACGACCTGCGCGGCGACCGCGAGCCGGATCGGGTGGGCCACCACGTGTTCCGCGCGCGTGCTCTCGAGCAGGTTGGCGAACGCGACCCCGACCACGAACGCGAGGATCGGCCACACGTGCGCCAGGGCACCGTGCCAGTGCCGATCCGAGAGATCGATGCCGAGCAGGATGACGTTGCCGGTCTGGGCGTTCGCGAACACCCCGTCGCGGCTGACGTAGGTGTAGGCGTCGAGGAACCCGCTCGCGGCGGTCAGCAACGCCGCGAAACGCAACGACGTCGAGGTCCGGGTGGTCACGCCGCCCTCCCTTCCCCGACCGGATTCCGCGTGTCAGAGCTCCGACGCGAGCGGAACCTCCGCGGCGGCGCGGTCGGTCATCCACTCGCGCAACACCTTCGTCGCCTGCACGTCGTCCTCGTTGTAGACCAGCAGGCGCTCACGCTGGGCGGCGTCGGGTTCGCCGTCGTAGCCGACGGCATCCCGGTACCAGCTCATCGACGCCTCGCCACCGGCCTCCGAGTCCCGCCAGTGGAACCCGGCGACCGGGGCGATCTTCTTGAGCCCCTTGCCGTTCGGGCAGATGAACTGGTCGCTGACCGCCTGGTAGACGTCCACCCAGTGGGGGCCGTCGACGAACGCCCGCACCTCCGCGACCGCCGGGATCCCCGGCAGCCCCGCGAAGCGGGTCGCGGACTCCAGCAGCCACTTGTCCTCGGCCGAACGCGAATAGCAGTAGGCCGCAAAGGTTTTGCCTCGGGCCAGGGTTCGTTCGAGGGTGCCGGTGAGCCATCCCCAGAACTCGGCGAACGACCGCGCCTCGTCGACCGTGGGCAGCGGATCCCAGGTGACGAACGGCCGGTACGGCTGGGTGACCCCGTTCTCGGTGAGGAGGGTGCCCCACAGATAGGCGCCGTGTTCCTGGTAGCTCTCCATGTCGACGTCGACCTCGACGTCGGCGCGGGTGACCGTCACCTCCGCGGTGCGCCGCACCAGCGGGATCCCGGACAGCCAGGCCCGGGCGAGAACCACCACGTCGTCGAAACCGTTGCCCGGCCACTCCTCGGGTGGCGGGCCGTCCCACGCCGCGAGGGCGTCGATGGTACGCACCCCCATCCCGCGCAGCACCTCGGCCCGGGACCCGGTCGCGACCAGGCTGACGTCCCGGCTCTCGGTCAGGCTCGCCTTGCAGTCCGGCCACCACGGGCAGGAGCGGCACTCGCCGACCTGTGACGGCGCCGTCGCCAGCTCGCCGCGGGCGACGGCGATCCGGTCGGCGAACCGCTCGTCGTACTGGTCCAACACCGCCGACAGGTCGTGGACGAGGATGCAGTCGCCGCCGTACCCGATGACGCCGCCTACCCCGGCGGGGCTGGCGTGGCCGTTGTGTTCGAGCATCCGGTGGATCTGCGCGAGCCGGAACTGGTCGCGCTGCTGGGCGCGGACCTTCCTCGTCTCGTCGACCTCGGGCGCCCAGTCGTCCAGGCCGGAGGTGACCGCGCCGGAACCGGGGTCGGTGACCTTGTGGTTGACGACGATCACCGGGATGTAGCCGCCGCGTTCGCGGTCACGCACCAGCAGTTCGGCCCGCCCGCGGCGTCCGGTGTCGTACTCGAGCGGCAGCACCGCACCCCAGATCCGGTCGACGCCGTCCGCACATGCCCGCAGCGTGGCGCCGGCCCGTTCGCTCGCCCGCGTCGTCGGGTCGATGATGATCCAGCTGCGGGTGCGCGCGGATCCGGACATCAGCCGCTCCCGCATCGACTCCCGGAACGCCCGCGCCGCCTCGCGGCGCTGCTGCACCCCGATGTCCTCGGGGACGTCGGCGACGGCCTCCGGGTAGGCGGTGTCGAGGTGGACGCGGTGCCGGCACCCGGTCAGCGCCCGCGGGTCGAGGAGCACCGGTCGCCGCTGCGCCGGGTTCGGGGGCGCAGCGGCGTCGTCGGGCGGGCTCGTGTCCCGCGGGCCTGAGGAAGTCACGATGGAACAGATTATGGTCCGCCGGTCCGACACCCCGTGCACGCAGTACGTCCGGACGACGCCACCCTCGGAGGCCGGCGCCCCCGGCGGATACCCTGTACCCGGCAGTGTTCCGGCGCTCGAGCACCAGATGGAGGGGCCACCCGCATGGGTTTGTTCAGGAAACGCAAGACGCGCGCGACCCGCCGCGCCGAAGCCAAGGCCCTCAAGCACAAGGCGAAGCTCGAGGTCAAACACGGCGCCCGCAACGAACGCAGGAAGCTGCGCGCCGAGGCGAAGTCGGCGAAAAAGGTCGAGAAGGCGCAGCTCGCGACCCTGAAGGCGCAGGAGAAGGCCGCCAACCGGTCCGCTTTCAGCGTCTCCCAGATCCGGCGCTATCTCGGCATCGCCCGGCTGCTGACGCCGGTGCTGGCCCCGCTCGTGTACCGCGGCACCGTGCTGATGCGTGCCCAGCTCGACCAGCAGCGGGCCCACCGACTCGGCGTCGCCCCGGAGGAGCTCGGCTCCTACACCGGGCACGGCGCCCGGCTCAGCGCCCGGATCGCCGGCGCCGAACGTTCCGCCGACCAGATCGCGAAGCAGTTCCCCGACGCCGAGACCGCGCAGTTCACGTCCGCGATCCGTGGTCGGCTCGCCGAGCTCGACACCGCGGTGCACGCTGCCGAGCAGATGCCGATCCAGCGTCGCCGGTCCGCCCATCACGCGATCTCCGCCGAACTCGACGGCGTCGAGGCCGACCTGCTCGCGCGCCTCGGCGTGCACTGACCGACCCGACCCGACCCGACGTGACGCCGCGCCGCACCCGCGACACCGCCACCCTGCGTGGCGGAGCGGTCGGTGCGCTGACGGCGGCGCTCGCGGTCGCCGGGCACGGGATCGGCGGGGGCGGCTACCCGACATCGGCGGCGCTGACGCTGCTGGTGCTGTGCTGCGGCGGGGTCGGTGCGCTCGCCGGCGGGCTCGCCGTCTCGCCGCGCGGCAGCCGCGCCGCGCTGGTGAGCACGCTGATCGCCGGCCAGGTCGTCGGCCATTTCGCGTTGTCGACCACCCTGCCCCACCAGCACGCGGAGGTCGGGACCCGCGGGCTGTCGATGCTGGCCTCCCACGCCGCCGCGACCGCGGTGTGCGCGGCCCTGATCCTCGCCGCGGAGAAGCTGTACGGCCCGGTCACCCGGGCCCTGCGGGTCGTGCTGCACGCACCGTCCCCGGTCGTGACGGCGACGGCGGCGCTCCCGTTCACCTCGGCCCCGGACCCGCACCGGCGCCGAGTGCTCGACCACATCCTCTCGAGGCGGGGACCGCCGGCCGCGTACGCGTAGCCGCTCGTCCCCCAACCTCGTCGAGAGAAAGTCAACAAATGAACATGCGTTCTCCCCGCGTCGCGCTGGTCGCGACCGCGACCGCCGGTCTGCTCCTGTGCGGCGGAGGTGTCGCGTCCGCGCACGTCAGTGTCGCCGCCCCCGGCGCCGCGCAGGGTGGGTACACCGTGCTGACCTTCCGGGTGCCCACCGAGTCCGAGACCGCGGGCACCACCAAGCTGACGGTCACGCTGCCGAACCTGAAGTCCGCGCGCACCGAACCGATGCCGGGCTGGACCGCCCAGGTCACGAAGGACCCGGCGTCCGGTGTGGCGACCGCCGTCACCTGGACCGCGGACCCGGGTGTGTCCGTCGGTCCCGGCCAGTTCGAGCAGTTCCTGCTGTCGGCCGGTCCGCTGCCGGAACAGGATTCGGTGTCCTTCCCGGCCGCGCAGACCTACAGCGACGGCCAGGTCGTCGCCTGGGACCAGCAGCCGGCGGCGGACGGGTCCGAACCCGAACACCCGGCCCCGAGCGTGACGCTGGCGGAGGCCTCGGAATCCGGGGACGCGCACGGCGGCAGCTCCTCCACCGAGGCCGACGCCACCGACACGACCGCCCGCTGGCTCGGCGGCATCGGCCTGGTCCTCGGCGCGCTCGGTGCGGCGCTCGGTCTGGGGGCCACGATCCGGAGCCGGCGCTCGTGACCGCCCGGACCCGCATCCCCGCGCCGGCCGTGCTGCGCGTCCTGGCGGTCGCGGTGCTGACCGCGCTCGCCGCGCTGACCGGGATCGGTGTCGCGGGCGCACACTCCGCGGTGATCGCCACCAGCCCGGAGGCGGGGGCGTCGATCGCGACCGGCCCCGATCAGGTCAGCGTCACGTTCAACGAACCGCTGCAGGAGAGCTTCGCGTCGCTCACCGTGGTCGGGCCGGACGGGAACCTGTGGTCGAAGGGCGACCCCACGGTCACCGGGCCGACAGTCAGCGTCCCGGTCGGCGCGCTCGGGCCGGTCGGCGAGTACACGATCGCCTACCGCGTCACCTCGGCGGACGGGCACCCGGTGAGCGGCACCAGCAGGTTCACCCTCACCACCGAGGGAACGGGCACCCCCGGCGCGAAGGCAGGCGGACCGGCCGCGACCGGAACCGACGACAACTCCGACCAGAGCTGGCTGCTCTGGGCGTTCATCGGGGCCGGTGTCGTGGTGTTCGGCGCCGCGCTGACGTTCGCGCTGCGCAGGCCGCGCACCTGATGGGCGGCTTCCCCGCCCGTGCTCGGTCGTGGTGGCCCCGGCCGCCGGCACCGAGCACGGGCGCGGGGCGCCTCCTTCTCGTGGTCCCGGCCGCGCTGGCCGGGGTCGCGCTCGCCTGGCTGCTCGCGACGCCGGACGGGCCGGACCCCGCCGCAACGGTCCGGGTGCTCTCGGACCTGCTCGGTTCGACGGTGCTCGGGCTGTGCGTGCTCGACCGGCTGCAGCACGGCGAACGCCGGCCGGTCGTCGCCCGGTCGGCGTTGTGGCGGCCGATCGCGGTGGCGGCCGGCTGTTGGGCGCTGACGGAGTTCACCCTGCTCGTTGCGGCGGCATCCGAGGTCGCGGCCGGTCCCCTGACACCGACCGCCCTGGCCCGCTTCGTCGGCGGGATCAGCGTCGGGCAGCTCGGCGCCGCGACCACCCTCGCCGCGGCGGGGACCGCAATCGTGTCGGCGGCGGCGTTCCGCCGCTCCGAGACCGCGTGGCCGGTGACGCCGTTCGCCGCGGTCGCCGCGGTCGCGCTGCTCGCCCGTCCGGTCACCGGGCACATGTCCACGCAGGTCCTGGGCTCGGTCCTCGTCGCGGCGCACGTCCTCGGCGCGGCACTGTGGCTGGGACCGCTGGTCGCGATGGCCCTGCTGCTGCGCGGACGCGGCGCGTGGGCGACGCTGCTCCCCCGCTACTCGGATCTGGCCTGGAAGTGCGTCGCGGTGCTCACGGTGACCGGAGTCGTCGACGCCGCGGTCGCACTCGGCGGCATCGGCGCGCTCGTCGACACCGGGTACAGCCGCATCCTGCTGGCGAAGGCGGTGGCGCTGGCCGGGCTGGTCGCCCTCGGCTGGTGGTGGCGGCGCGGCTGGGTGCCCGCCGCGACCGCGCACCGGGTGACGGCGGAGTCCTCGCTGCGTCGCGCGGTGGCGGAGGTGGTCGCGCTGGCCGTGGTGTTCGGGCTCGCGGCCGCGTTGGCGACGACCGGTCTCTCAGCGCCCTGACACGGTCGCCGTCGCGAACGCCAGCGCCTGCGGCCACGACGCCGCATAGGCCGCGGCGTTGACCGGATTGCCCTGTCGGGCACGGGAACTGAATCCGTGCTCGGCCCCCGGGTAGGTGTGGACGATCGTCGCGCCGGCGGGTCGCGAGTCGAGACGCCCGCGCAGCCGCGCGAGTGTGCCGCCCGTCATCACGACGTCGGCGCCGGCGTGCAGGATCATCACCGGAGCCGCGATCTCGGACGCGGCGGCGACCGCGTCGAGGGTGTGGTTCGGTGCCGGCGGGTCGACGATCGACGGGTGGTACGCGATCACGTTCGCCAGCCGCGGGTCCCGGGCGCCGAGCAGCAGGGCGAGCCGACCTCCGAGGCACCAGCCGATCACCCCGACCCGCTCGAATCCGAGGTCGGAACGCAGATACCCGAGCAGCGCCTGCATCTCGGCCAGACACACCGCGTCGTCGAGCTGCGCCATCAGCTCGCCGAGCCGCTCACGGGGGGTGTCGTCGAGGCTGGGTCCGTGCCACGGGTCCCAGACCAGCGCCGTCATCCCCGCCGCCGCGATGCCGGCGGCGTACTCGCGGACCTGCGCGTCGATGCCGGTGATCATCGGCAGCAGCAGCATCGCACCACCGGTGTCCGGGTCGTTCCCGGTGGGCCGGGCCAGGTGGGCGGTCAGGTCCCCGACCGGGACGCTCGCGGTGTCCATGGCGGTCCCCTTTCACGGTGCGCCACCCCACGGTCTCACAGCCGGCGGCACCGGTCTGCGCTAGAAAGGAACCATGCCCACCAGACGGGACGTCCGCGCGATGCTGCTGGCTCTGCCGCACGCCGAGGAGGTGGTCGTCCCGAGCTGGGGAGACCAACCCACGTTTCGGGTCCACGGGAAGATCTTCGCGCTGCTCGGGCACTCCGCGCCGACGGTGTGCCTGAAGGCCACCCGCGACGATCAGGCCGCACTGATCGACGAGAACCCCGACGTGTTCCGGGTTCCGCCGTACTTCGGACGCTGGGGCTGGATCGACGTCGTGTTCGACCTCGTCGACCCCGACGAGCTGGCCGAACTCGTCGCGGAGGCGTGGCGGCTGACCGCGCCGAAGGGGGTGGTCGCCGAGTACGACCGGGGCGGCAGCGCGGGCTGAGCACGGGTCCGCCGATCGTCACTGTCCCGCCCCCGCCTGCGGGGCGCCGACCGCGTCGGCGATGCGGACGCGGCGGGCCGTCGTCACCAGGGCCCGGGTCAGCACCGAGCCGGGCTCGACCGCGCCGGTGACGAGTGCGACGCGAGCGGTGACGGACGGGTTGTCCAGCCGCAGCACGCACGCCCCTGCGGGCGGGCTCAGGGTGCGCATCCAGGTCTGCGGAACGATCGTCGCCCACCGGCCGGTGCCGACGTGGGCGAGCAGGGCCACGACGGAGTCCGCCTCGAGCTGCGGGGCGACCGCGAGATCCCGGGTGGCCAACGCGTCGTCGACGAGCTGGCGGCCCCGCATCCCGGTGGTCAGCAGGCACATCGGGAGCGCGAGCGCGTCCGTCCAGCTGATCGTGTCCGACCGGCCGGTGAGCAGCTCGCTGCCGACCACGAGCACGTGGTGTTCCTCGTACAGCGGGGTGACCTCGAGGCCGGCCGTGTGCTGCGGGTCCGGGTGGACGATTCCCGCGTCCAGCTCGAATCTGCGGATGCGGTCGGCGATGTCGGCCGACCGCAGACTCGTCTCGAGCCGCACCCGGACCAGCGGGTGCTCGGCACAGAAGGGGTCCGTGAGCAGGGCGACGGTGCTCGCGGCGGCCGGGACCACTCCGAGCCGCAGCTCACCGGTGAGCCCGGTCTGCAGTGCCGCGACCTCCTGTTTGAGGGCGTCGTGGTCGGCGAGAATGCGCCGCGCCCACAGCACGAGCCGCTCGCCTTCGGGGGTGAGGCCCTCGAACTTCCGACCGCGCCGGACCAGCGGGACCTTCAGCTCGTGTTCGAGCTTGCGGATGGCCTCGGACAGTGCCGGCTGGGACACGTGGCAGGCGGCCGCCGCGCGGGCGAAATGACGTTCCCGAGCGAGCGCGACGAAGTACTCGAGCTGACGGAACAACATGCCCCATTCGACCACGCGCGGACCCGCTCGGGTCGGGGGTGACAGGCGCGGCCGATCACCTCGTCGGTAATTCCGCTTTGACCCGCGGACGCCGCGTCCGGCAGCCTTTTCGGTAGGCCCGCACCGGTCCCGGACGGTCGGCGACGCTCCTCGTCCACGTGACTGGCGTTGCCGTGCAGTCGGTTTCATCATCCGTCCGGCACCCGACCCGGTGGCCACGCCCCTGCCCGCCCGCGAGATCGGAGAACCGCCATGCACGGTGTCCGGGCCCACGCCCGTGGCCTCGCCTCCGTCGGCCCCGCCGCGAACGACCACGTGCACGCGTTCCGGGTCGCCGCCGGGCTGGCCGTCCCCGGATCCGCACTGGTGGCCGGGGGGCGTCCCGACCTGATCGTCTTCGCCGTCTTCGGCGCCGTCACCGGCATGTACGGGCGAACGGAAGCACCCCGGCGTCGCGTCGTCCACCAGGCGCAGGCGGCCGCGATCCTGGTCGCCGGCGTGGGCACGGGCGTCCTGCTGTCCGGCGTGCACGCCGGTCTGTGGGTCCTGGTGGTCACCACGGTCGTCTTCGCGACGGTCGGGTCCCTGGTCACCGATCACCTCGGTCTCACACCCGAGGGACCGTTCTTCGGCATCTTCGCGCTCGGCGCCGTCGCCATGGTCCCGGCCGACCGGGTCGCTGCCTGGGTGGGGTTGTCGATCTGCGCGGCGACGGCGCTGCTGTGCCTGCTGATCAGCGTCGCCGGCTCGGTCGTCGAGCAGATCCGGGACCCCGGCTCCGCGTCCCGGTCGATGCCGGCCGCACGCCCTGGGGCGACGTGCACGCTGGTCCACGCCGTGCGCTACGCGTCGGCCATCTCGATCGCCGGCGTCGCGGGCCTGCTGCTGGGCGTCGATCACGCCAACTGGGCGATGGCCGCGGCCGCCGTGCCGTTGGCCGCCGCCGACCCGGTCGGACGCGTCCACCGGGGCCTCCACCGCATCGTGGGAACGTTCGCCGGCCTCGCCGTCACCGCGGTGCTGCTCCTCCCGCACCCCGCCGAGACGCTGCTGGGTCTGTGTGTGATGGCCCTGCTGTTCCCGACGGAACTGTTCATAGCGCGGAACTACGCGCTCGCACTCGGATTCTTCACGCCACTGATCATGGTGATGACCGATCTGGCGGCTCCCGCGGAACCGTTGGCGCTGCTCGTGTTCCGCGGAATCGACACCGTGATCGGCGTCGGCGCCGGCATCGCGGTGGCGCTGGTCGTCCGCGGGCCGGAGCGCGGGCACACCCCCCGACCGGGCGGCACGACACGAGCGGACCACGAGCAGGGTGGCGTGACGCCGGTTCGCGCCAGCCCCGGTTCGCGGCCCGTCGGTGCGCCGCCGACGGAACAGACTGTCCGGTGCACGACGCTCGGCGCAGCACCCCCTCCGGGCGCGCCGAGTTCTCCACTGCCGCACTGCCCGACGTCGTCCCCACCGACGGCCGGCTGACGCTCGGCACGATGCGCTCACACGACCAGTGGAACACCACGATCTACTCCGACAACGACCGCTACCGCGGCGTCGAGAACCTGCGCACCCTGGTCTTCATGAACGCCGCCGACATGCGCGAGCGGGGCATCGACGAGTTCGGCCTGGTCGAGATCACCAGCATCGCCCGCGACGGCAGCACCCGCTCCCTGCGCGGTTACACCGCCATCCCCTACGACATCCCCCGCGGCAACGCGGCCGGGTACATGCCCGAGATGAACGTCCTGTGCGCCATCGGCGACTACAGCACCCAGAGCGACCAGCCCCTGATGAAGAACGTCACGGTCACGGTGCACCCGGCGACGTGAGCACGGCCGCCGCGGGGCGGCACCGGAATCCCCGGTGGCGCAGGGTCTTTCGGGTCACGCACCGCCGGCGGGCGCCGCGTCGCGCTCCCTGCGGGTTCGCACGTGCAGCGCCGTCGCGCTCACCAGCCCGAGCGCGAGGAATCCGGACGCGGCGAACAGGGAGATGCGAGTGGCGTCACCGAATCCCTCGGCCAGCGCGGTCGTCACCTCCGGTCCCGCGGGACCGAGCCGACCGGTGTCGCCCTGCTCCCGCAGTCCCGCGATCGTGCCGCCCGCCGAGTCGCGGGTCGCGGTCACCAGCTGTTCCTGCACCGGCTCCGGCACCGCCGTCACCGGCTCGAGCCGGTCGGTGAGCGTGTGCGCCAGCGACACCGACAGCACCGCGCCGAGGATCGCGGACCCGAGGGCGGAACCGAGCTGCCGGACCGTGCTCTGCGTCGCCGACCCCTCACCGGACTTCTCCCGGGGAATGTCCGCCAGCACCGTGCCGGTCAGCTGAGCGGACGCCAACCCCAGACCCGCCCCGTAGACGGCGAGCAGCACCGCCAGCAGCCACGGCGACACGGTCGACGAGACGACCACCGCGACCACCGCGACCCCGACCGCCTCGAGCGCCAGCCCGAGGATCACCACCCGCGTCGGCCCGATCGCCGCGGCCAGGTGCCGGGCCGCGGCCCCGGATGCGAACGCCCCCAACGCCATCGCCGCGAGCACCACGCCGGCACCCATCGTGGACAGCCCGAGCGCGTTGACGAGGAACAGCGGCAGCACCAACAGCAGGCCGAACTCGCCGATCGCGACGGCCAGCGCCGTCACGTTCCCCCAACTGAACGTCGGCACCGTGAACAGGCTCAGGTCGAGAATCGCCGACCGGTGACTGCCGACCGCCCGGTGCCGCTCCCACAGCACGAACAGCACCAGCGCGACCACGCCGATCGCGGCGGCCACCGGAACCACCGACACCGGGGCGTCCGCCGGCCACGTGAACCCGAACACGCTGAACTCGGCGATCGGCTTCCACCAGCCGAGGCTCTGCCCCTCGATGAGCGCGAAGATCACCCCGCCGAAACCGATGACGCTGAGCAGCAGGCCGTCGACGTCCAGGCCCGGCACCGTGATCGTCGCGCGGGTCTCGCGGACCGTGAGCACCGCGCCCACCAGCACCAGGGCACCGATCGGAAGGTTGACGACGAAGATCCACGGCCAGGTGAACGAGGTGGTCAGCCAGCCGCCGAGCAGCGGGCCGACGGCCGCCATCCCCGAGATCACCGCGCCCCACACCGCGAACGCGACCACCCGGTCCCGGCCGCGGAACGTGGCGTTCACGCTCGACAGGGTGGTCGGCAGCACGAACGCGCCACCGACACCCTGCACGACGCGCGCGGCGATCAGTGCGGTCGCGCTCCCGGCGAGCGCGGCCAGCAGGCTGCCCAGCATGAACACCAGCACGCCGGCGATGAACATCGCCCGTCGGCCCAGCCGGTCACCGAGACGGCCCGCGGTCAGCAGCAGCGCCGCGAACACCACCGAGTAGACACTGTTGACCCACTGCGCGTCGGTCAGATCCAGGTCGAGGTCGGTGATGATCACCGGCAGCGCGACGCCGACGATGGTGCCGTCGATGACGATCATCGACAGCCCGGCGGCGAGCACCCCCAACCCGATCCAGGTCCGTCGATCCGCCCGCGGTTCGGTGTCGGTGCCCGAAACCATCGCTGTCCTCCCCATCGCCGCCCCGGACCGCGAACACGGCCCGCATCCGATCCCACCAGCGACCGCCGCTGCCGGCACGGCGAATCGCGGACCGTGACCCGAAATCAATCTTTCGATGGACCCGCCCCGACACCCGAATGGCCCATCGACCCGGTTGCACCGAATCGATGGGCCATTCAGGAAGGTGAGGCGGGCCCGACACGGGGCCCCGGGAGCGCGGACGAGGGCCGCGGTCAGCGTTCCAAACGTGCCTTCATCGCTTCGAGCGTGTCCCGCATCCCGGCCCGCATCAGCGCGTCCCGGTCCCGGCCGATGACCGTCGACCGCTGCACGAGGCGCACGTACCAGGCGGGTGTCCCGTAGATCTCCCGGGTCTCGGTGATCCGGGTGCCCGCGTCGCACGGCTCGAGCTCGTACGTCCAGCGCGCCTTCGGTTCGTCGGACTGGAACGAGAACCGTTGCCCGGGAACGACATCGACGACGGTGCAGTGGGTCGTCCAGCGCACCGGACCGTGCCGGTTGGTGCCGGTGAAGGTCGCGCCGACCGTCACCGGCTCCCCGCCGATCCAGCGCCCGCCGGTGTTCTCCGGGCTGAAGCGGTGGTAGCCGGCGATGTCGGTGACCAGGTCCCAGACGCGGGTCGGCGGTGCGGCGACCTCGATGCTCGCGGTGTCCACGGCGCTACCGCCCGGGCACGTACTGCAGGGCCTTGATGAACGGCGCGAGCACCTTCGCCCAGATCTTCGGCGGCAGCCCGCGCGGCCCACCGAGATTGAGCACCCGGGTGGTGGCGACGGTCTGCGCCTCCGTGTACTTGAGCAGTCCGTCGACGCCGTGCCGTCGCCCGACACCGGAGACGCCCATGCCGCCCATCGGCGCGGCGGTGCTGCCCCAGGCGGGTGCGTAACCCTCGTCCACGTTGACGGTGCCGGCGCGCACCCGGGCGGCGATGGCCTCACCCTCGGCCTTGCTGCCGGCCCAGACGCTGGCGTTCAGGCCGTACTCGGTGTCGTTGGCCTTCGCGATCGCCTCCTCCACGTCGGCGACCGGGTAGATCGACACCAGCGGCCCGAACGTCTCGTTGCGGGCGCACTCCATCTCGTCGGTGACACCGGTGAGCACGGTCGGCTCGTAGAACAGCGGCCCGAGATCGGGCCGGGGCTTGCCGCCGGCGACCACGGTCGCGCCCTTGGCAACCGCGTCGTCGACGTGGCCCGAGACGGTCTTGACCTGGGACTCGGACACCAGCGACCCCATCTCGACGCCGAACTCGTAGCCGGGCGCGAGGGTCATGTTCGCGACCCGCTCGCCGAACCGGCGCGTGAACTCGGCCGCGATCGGCTGCTCGACGTAGATCCGTTCGATCGAGATGCACAGCTGACCGGAGTTCGAGAAGCACGCGCGCACGGCCGCGTCGGTGACCTCACGCAGGTTCGCACCCTTGGTGACGATCATCGGGTTCTTGCCGCCGAGTTCGGCGGAGAAGCCGATCAGCCGACGACCGGCCTGTTCGGCGAGCAGCTGACCGGTCGCGGTGGAACCGGTGAACATCAGGTAGTCGGTGTTCTCGACGATCGCGGTGCCGACCACCGAGCCCGGACCCGGGACGACCGCGAACAGGTCCTTCGGCAGACCGGCGCGGTAGAGGAGATCGACGCAGGCCAGCGCGCAGTACGGGGTCTGGCTGTCCGGCTTGATCACGACGGCGTTGCCGGCGAGCAGTGCCGCGATCGCGTCGGACACCGCGAGGGTCATCGGGTAGTTCCACGGCGAGATGACGCCGACGACGCCCTTCGGGTGGTGGCGGACGACGGTCTTCGTCAGGCCCGGCAGCATCCCCTGCACCCGCTTCGGCCGGAGGACCTTCGTCGCCAGCTTCGCGTAGAACCGGGAGGTCATCGCGATGTCGAGGACCTCCTCGAGCGCGGAGGCGCGGGCCTTGCCGGTCTCGGCCTGGGCCATGTCGAGCAGCGCGTCACGGTTGGACAGCACCAGGTCGCGGTAGCGGTGGAAGATCTCGGCCCGCTCGGCCGGGGTGCGCCGGGCCCACTCGCGCTGGGCGACGCGCGCGCGCTCGACGGCGTCGATCGCGTCCTGGGCGGTGCCGACCGGGATGGTCGTCAGCTCCCGTCCGGTGAAGGCCTCGACGACCGGGCGAGTGGGCCGGTTCGCGGCGTCGGGAATCGCGACGAGCTTTCCGAGCCTTTCGAAGGTCGCGACGGACGGAGCAGGCATTTCGCACCCCTACTGGTTAGTAGTTCTTGCAGTGACACACAACCTACCCGCATCGGTGGCACCGGTCACAGGAGACGGCCGAGAGGCGTCGAGCGGCTATGGCGTTGCTCACACCGACATCGCAAATTGGCATGATTCCAGAAATGGTTCAGCGCTTATAGCCCTATCCTATCCAGATTCGAAGAACAATCGATTGGTGCGATCAATCAACCGTCGTTATGTTCGAATTCGGACACACCAGCAACCCAGACAATGAGTGAGGCTCTACATGTCGCTGATCAACAAGAAGATCAAGCCCTTCTCCGGGGAGGCGTTCAAGGACGGCGCCTTCGTCACCGTCACCGACGAGGACATCAAGGGCAAGTGGGCGGTCTTCTACTTCTACCCGGCCGACTTCACGTTCGTCTGCCCGACCGAGCTCGGCGACCTCGCCGACCACTACGACGAGCTGCAGAGCCTGGGTGTCGAGGTCTTCTCCGTCTCCACCGACACGCACTTCACCCACAAGGCGTGGCACGGCTCGTCCGACACCATCGCGAAGATCCGGTACGCGATGATCGGTGACCCGACCCTGCAGATCAGCACCGACTTCGAGGTGCTCCGCGAGAACCAGGGCCTGGCCGACCGCGGCACCTTCCTGGTCGACCCGGACGGCGTCATCCAGTTCACCGAGGTCACCGCCGAGGGCATCGGCCGCAACGCCGCCGAGCTCGTCCGCAAGGTCAAGGCCGCCCAGTACGTCCGCTCGCACCCGGGCGAGGTCTGCCCGGCGAAGTGGGAAGAGGGCGAAGAGACCCTCGCTCCGTCGCTGGAGCTCGTCGGCAAGATCTGAGGTCGCCGCACCTCCCGCGCCCGGTGGCACGGGGCCCTGCGCCCCGTGCCACCCGCGCACCGATGTCACGCGCCTCGGCTCGAGCTGAGAAGTTCGCCGACTCCCGTTCCTTCCGGTCACTGTTCTTCCGACTCTCGGTTCAATCAACTCACGGAGTAGATCCTCATGCTCGAAGCCCCGCTCGCCAACCAACTGAAGTCGCTCCTCGAGAAGGTGACCCTGCCGATCGAGCTGGTGTCCTCCCTCGACGACCGCCCCAAGTCCGCGGAACTCGCCGAACTGCTCGATCAGATCGCCGGCCTGTCCGATCTGGTCACCCACTCGCGCACCGGCGACGACCCCCGTCGGCCGTCCTTCGCGATCCGCCGGGTGGGCACCGACATCGAGGTGCAGTTCGCCGGCATCCCGCTCGGCCACGAGTTCACGTCCCTCGTCCTCGCCCTGCTGCAGGTCGGCGGGCACCCGTCGAAGGAGTCCGCGGATCTGCTCGCGCAGGTGCGCGACCTCGAGGGCGACCTCTACTTCGAGACCTACTTCTCGCTGTCCTGCCAGAACTGCCCCGACGTCGTGCAGGCGCTGAACACGATGTCCGTGCTCAACCCGCGCATCAAGCACATCGCGATCGACGGCGCCCTCTTCCAGGACGAGGTCGACGGCCGCGGTGTCATGGCGGTTCCGACGGTGTTCCTCAACGGCGAGCCGTTCGGCTCCGGACGCATGACCCTGGAACAGATCGTCGGCAAGCTCGACGTCGGAGCGGCGGAACGCACCGCGACCGCGATCTCCGAGAAGGACCCGTTCGACGTGCTCGTGGTCGGCGGCGGTCCCGCCGGCGCGACCGCGGCGATCTACGCTGCCCGCAAGGGAATTCGCACCGGCGTCGTGGCCGAGCGGTTCGGCGGTCAGGCGCTCGACACGATGGGAATCGAGAACTTCGCGTCGGTCCCCTACACCGAGGGCCCGAAGTTCGCCGCCGAGCTGGAGAACCACGTTCGCCAGTACGACGTCGACATCATGAACGTGCAGAACGCCACGAAGCTGACGCCGGCGGTCACCGAGCAGGGTCTCGTCGAGATCGAGCTCGCCAGCGGTGCCCGGCTGCTCTCGCGCGCCGTCATCCTGTCCACCGGAGCGCGCTGGCGGTCGATGAACGTTCCCGGTGAGACCGAGTACCGGAACAAGGGTGTCACGTACTGCCCGCACTGCGACGGCCCCCTCTTCAAGGGCAAGCGGGTCGCGGTGATCGGCGGCGGCAACTCCGGGGTCGAGGCCGCGATCGACCTCGCCGGGATCGTCGCGCACGTCACGCTCGTCGAGTTCGACTCGCAGCTTCGCGCCGACGACGTCCTGCAGCGCAAGCTGCGCAGCCTGCCCAACGTCGACATCCTGCTCGGCACCCAGACGACCGAGGTGCTCGGCGACGGCGGCAAGGTCACCGGCCTGGCCTACACGGACCGCACGGCCGGGACGTCGCACACCGTCGACCTGGACGGCGTGTTCGTGCAGATCGGCCTGCTCCCGAACACCGAGTGGCTGTCCGGCACTGTCGATCTCACCCCGCGCGGCGAGATCGTCGTCGACGATCACGGGCGGACGTCCGTCCCCGGCGTCTTCGCCGCCGGCGACTGCACGACGGCCCCGTACAAGCAGATCATCGTCGCCGCCGGAACCGGGGCGACGGCGGCGCTCGGCGCGTTCGACCACCTCATCCGCACCAGCACCCCGGCCGAAGCGGAAGCTCCGGCCCCGGTGGCGGCCCGGTAGCGGACCGGACAGCGCGGGCGGCCCCGGGTTGCATCGGCAACCGGGGCCGTCCGCGCTCTCGGGTCCGCTCACACGGTCGCGCCGAGCACGACCTCCTTCGCCCACCGGTAGTCCGCCTTGCCGGACGGCGAGCGACGGATCTCCGGGACGACGACCACCGAACGCGGGATCTTGTAGCCGGCGACGTGCGCGCGGCAGTGTTCGGCGAGGTCGTCGGGGTCGGCGTCGTGCCCGGCGCGCAGCTGCACGACCGCGGCGACCCGCTCGCCGAAGCGGTCGTCGGGGGCGCCGGCGACGAGCGCGTCGAGCACCGCCGGGTGCGTCTTGAGCGCCTGCTCGACCTCCTCCGGGAACACCTTCTCGCCGCCGGAGTTGATGCAGGTCGACCCCCGGCCGAGCAGCACGATCGTCCCGTCCGGCTCCCGCCGGCCGAGGTCGCCGAGCACCGCGAGGCGCACGCCGTCGACAACGGGGAACGTCGCCGCCGTCTTCTCAACGTCACCCCAATACCCCACGGGGACGTGGCCGCGGCGGGCGAGGAACCCGACCTCCCCCGACTCCTCGGGCAACGCCCGGCCCCGGTCGTCGACGAGCATCATGTTCGGGTTCGACCGGATCCGTTTGGTGCCGTCCGCGCCGAACTCCACGACGCCGTCGTTGCCGGTCTCCGACGCACCGAACGCATCCTTGACGACCAGACCCGGAAGCAGTTCGCGCAGTTGCTCTTTGAGCTTCGGCGAGAAGAGCGCACCGCCGGACCCGATCAGCTTCAACGAACTCAGGTCGAACTCCTCACCGCGATCGACGATCGCGTCGGCGATCGGGCGGGCGATGGCGTCGCCGACGACCGTGACACCGGTGACGCGGTGCTCGTCGATCAACCGCAGGCACTCGACCGGGTCGAAGCTGCGCATCAACACCCGCGGCGCCCCCATCAGGAACGCGGTCAGCAGCGAGTAGATCGCTGCGCCGTGCATCAGCGGCGGAATCAGCAGCAGCACAACGGGCTCGGTGTTGGCGACCGCGGCCGCGACGACGTCCTCGACACTCGTCCGCGGCGGGCCGGACAGGTTCGCCCCCGACAGCGCGGCGTAGTAGAAGTCCTCGTGCCGCCACACCACGCCCTTCGGCATCCCGGTGGTGCCGCCGGTGTAGATGACGAAGTGGTCGTCGACACTGCGCGCACCGAAGCCGCGGGCCTCGGGCTGCGTCGCCAGCGCCGCCTCGTACTCGGCGACGTCCACGCCGGCGAGCGTGCCCGCGGTGGCCGCGTCCCCGACGACGAGGACGTGCCGGATCCCGGGTGTCCGCGGCAGGGTCGCAGCCACCACCGGGACGTACTCGTCCTCGACGACCATTGCCACGATCTCCGAATTGTTGTACAGGTACTCCAGTTCGGCGCCGGTGTAGCGGTAGTTCACGTTGATCGGCACGGCGCGGATCTTCATGCAGGCGAGCAACGCCTCGACGTACTCGACGCAGTTGCGCAGGTGCACGCCGACGTGGCTGCCGGGTCCGACACCGACCGCGAGCAGATGGTGGGCGAGCCGGTTGGCTCGGCGGTCGAGTTCGGCGTAGGTGAGGCGCCGGTCCTCGAAGATCAGCGGGACGCGGTCCGGAACGGCGTCCGCGACGGCTTCGAACAGGTCGGCGATGTTGGCGGTCACTCACGTCCTCGATTCCGAAAGAGATTGTTCGCGAAGCTAACACGCTGACCATTGTCGACGTGGGCAAACGACGTCACCCGTGGGCACGGCGGGACCCGGCGGCTATCGTTAGCCCATGGACCCGCCGGTCACCCGGTACGTCCAGCGCGACGGCCACGCGCTGGCCTACCAGGTGGTGGGCGACGGCGACCACGACGTGATCTGGTACTTCGAGATCGGCCTGCACCTGGACCTGATGTGGACCGACCCGCACCTCCACTACCTGTTCGAACGGATGGGTTCGTTCGCCCGCAACGCGCTGTTCCAGCGTCGCGGTTTCGGGCTGTCCGACCCGGTCGACCACATCCCGACCCTCGAGCAACAGGCCGACGACATCCTCGCGGTGATGGACGCGACCGGGATGCGGCGGGCCACCGTGGTCGGCATCTCCAGCACGTGCGGTGCGGCCGCGTTGCTGGCGGCCCGATCTCCCGACCGGGTGGCCGGGCTCGTGCTGCAGCAACCGTTCGCCGAGAGGGTGATCCGCGCGGACGGCGCGCTGTCACACGGGTGGACCACCGCCAGCCGGGATCGGTATGTCGGAGGGTTGCGGCGCGTGTTCGACGACTGGGGGTCCGGCGCCCTGCTGAGCGTGTGGGACGCGACGGAGGACTCGCCGTTCAACCGTCGCCTGATGGCGATGCTCGAGCGCTGCTCGGCCACCCCGGCAACAGCGCGAGCACATCTGGAATGGCTTCTTCGACTGGACTATTCGTCCGTCCTGCCGTCCATCCAGTGCCCGACGCTGGTGCTCTGGAATGCGGGCGCGCTCCTGCCGGAGGAGGTGGCGGGCTGGGTCGCCGAGACCGTCCCCGATGCGCTCCTCCAGACGATCGCGCGCGCGGAGCCGGGGGCGTCGCTCGGCGAGGCATGGACACCGATCATGGATCAGGTCGAGCGGGCCGTCACCGGGCACACGTTCGGGGTCGAAGCCGACCGCTACCTGGCGTCGGTCCTGTTCACCGACGTGGTCGGGTCGACCGAAACCCTGGCCCGGCTGGGCGACGTCGCCTACCGGGACGTCCGGGCCGCACACGAACGGCAGGTGCGACTGAGGGTGGAACAGTCCGGCGGCCGGCTCCTCGGGGTGGCCGGCGACGGTACGTTCAGCGTCTTCGACGGACCCGTTGCGGCGCTCCGGTGCGCACGCCTGGTCTGCGACGACGCAACCGATCTCGACCTCGTCGTCCGGGCCGGCGTGCACTCGGGGCAGGTGCAGCGCACCGGCTCGGACCTGACCGGAATGACGGTGCACATCGGCGCGCGGATCTGCGCCGCTGCCGGTCCCGGCGAGGTGCTGGTGTCCCGGACGGCGCGCGACCTCGTCGCCGGCTCCGGGCTCGCGTTCCGCGACCGCGGCACCCACACCCTCCGGGGAGTCCCCGGCCGCTGGCCGCTGTATGCGCTCGCCGACCACGACGAGCCGGCCACCCTGACTCGGGAACCGCTGAACCTCAAGGCGATCGACCGCGCGGTGATCGGTGCGGCACGACGCGCACCCGGTCTGCTGCGCGCCGCGACCGGGTTCGCGACCACCCGCCGCCACCGCCGGACGCGGTGAGTCACTCCCGCACCGTGATCGACGTGATCAGGGCGCCGTCCGGGGTCGCCGCGGTCCGGATGGTCTGCGGATAGTGCTCGGTGCTGCCGTCGGGCCTGCGCTCCCACACGTCCACCACGTACAGCCCGTCCGTGACCTTCTTCGTCAGCACGCAGTGCGTGGTGCCGACCGGAAGTGTGTCGATTCCCTCCCGGTCGAGCCGCTCCGCCGACCCCACCCGCGCGTCGGGCGCGACGTGGTCGCGGGCCCGGGCCCCGTCGCGCAACACGTAGTACCCCCATTCGAACCCGGCGATCGCCGCGGCACCGGGGTCGTCGGCGTCCACCGACGCCGGCTCACCCGACCCGAGCCTCGCGCACCACCGGGTGTCCGGAACATACACTGCCGCAACGTGACCGGTGTCCGGGGCGGTCCGCGGGTTGAGCAGCAGCCCGGCCGTCGTGACCGCGGCGACGAGGGCCGCGAACGCAGCCGTCGCGAGCAGTGCGCCGCGGTGCCGCCCGAACCACGACGGCCGACGTGGTCGGGACTCCCGCACGTCGGCCCGGACGTCCCCGCGATCCGGCCTCGGCCTGGGCGTCGGGGCCGCGGGTGCGCTCAGCCAGGCGGGTTCGGCCACCTCGGGCGACCGGGCGGACCGTTGGTGCGCCACCGCGTTGTCGCCCTCCTCCAGAGCCGTCACGGGCCCTGCCGACCGGTCCGGCTCACGTCCCTGCGGGTCGGACGTCGATCGGGCGACCGGGGCGGCATCCCGATCCCATCCGACGGCGCTCGCCGGTGTTCGCACGCCGGCGGCGCCGACCAGGGGATCGCGAGACATGCCCTATCCCTGGACGAGACCGGCCCGGACCGCGTCGAGGACCTCGCCGACCGGCCCGGCGACCGGGGCGAACGTCGTCGCGGTTGCGGCGCCGGCGGCCTCCACCCGCTGCACCAGGTCCCGGCCGCCGGGCTGCGCGGTGACCGTGTCCCGGACCTGCGCGGCCGCGTCCGCGACCTGCAGCGGCACCTGTCGGTCCGCCTGACGGACCGCCTCGACCGCACCCGGGCCACCGGGCAGCGACTCCACCCGGGCCACCGTGTCCCGGGTCGCGTCGGTGATCGCGGCCGCGTCGACGGTCGGGGCATCCGGGATCTCGACCTCGATCGGCTCGGCGAGGGTGTCGCCGGCACCGAACGCCATGCCCGTGGCGGCGCCGACGATCGCGCCGGTCGTGCCGGCCACCAGCGCGACGGGGATGCCGGCGACCGCCGCGCCGACCGCGGCGCCTCCCGCCGCGTTCAGGACCGGGGGCGCCACCCATCCCACGACGGGAAGCAGCGCGCCGGCCTCGGGAGCCATCGCGAGCCCGATGCCGAATCCGCTCACGCCGCCGACCAGACCACCGGCCACCGCGGCCGGGACACCAAGCGCCGCAGCCGTTCCGAGGCCGCCGAGCGCCGCGCCACCGACGGTGGCGGCACCGATCCGGTCGGCGCGGGAGGTCTCCACACCGATCGACTTCCAGAACGTGTCGACCTGCGCCTCGAACACCGCGGCGGTGTTGTTCGTCTTGTCGAGGTCCTCGCCGGACAGCCAGTTCGGCTTCGCCGCAACGTAATCGCCGAGCCGGAGGCGCTCCGGCGGTGCCTCGATCGGAGCCACCGGCTCGACCGGGGTCGGCAGGTGCAGCTGCTGCACGGTCACCGGCGCGCTCGGCGCGTCCTCGTAGTAGTAGGTCGGCGCGGGCCGGGTGGGCACGTTGTCGTACTCGACCGGCGGGGCGACCCAGTACTCCTTCGGCTCGGCCACGGCGGGTTCCGCCACCGGAGCGGGTCCCGGCGCGGGCGCGGGTGCCGCCTCCTCGGCGGGCACACCCGGCTGGTCCCGCGGCGCCTCCTCGACCCCGACGCCACCCTGCTCGGCGGGAGCCGCGGTGGCGACCCCGGAGCACACGATCGCGACGGCCAGGGGCAGTGCACCCACAACGGCGACCCGCTGCACGCGGCGGCGCCTCCCCCTCGACAATTCCCTGCTCATGTCGATCCCCCTTCGATTCGAGCCTGATTCGTGCACCGATCGCGCGGCTGCGCCGTCGGCGTGCGGGCAGGTGCGGGCAGCACGACACACGGGTGCCGTGCACATGCGGCGACACCGGTCGTCGCTCGAGTCGATTCCCCCCGGGACGGCGTGACACGCCGTGACTCCTGCCCCCCTGCTGCGTCCCGGCCCGACATCGCGGACCGCGGACAAACTCCCTGTCGGAGCGCATCGGCGATGATAGAGACGGCCACCGGTCGCGGACAACCCCCACCGCCGCGCATACCATCCGGTCGGTCCGCTATCTCGCGGCGAACGGGGGTCGGGGCAACCCGTGGACCTCCCGGAAATCGGATCCGCCACCCGTGCTGTGACATCGATCACATCGGCGTGTCCCGATCCGTGCGCGAACCCCCGTGCGGCGCGCCCGCCGCGCGGACTTACGCTTGATGACATGTCCGACCAGCGCAAACCCAACTTCGTGCAGTACCTCGGCTACCTGTTCGGCCGAACCCTGCCCGACTCGATGCAGGACTGGGTGCGGAACGACCTCGTCGGCCCGGGCTCGTCGGTGCGCTACGTCATCCGGTTCACCGTGCCGCTGATCCCGCTGTTCGTGGCGTTCTACTTCCTGATCCCGGGTGAGCGCTGGATTCCGCTCGCGATGATGGCCCTGCTGCTGCTGCCGGTGCTGTACTTCGCGATCGCGCTGATGAACATCTACCGCAGGCACCGCCTGCAGAGCCACGGACTGGACCCCGAACTGCTCGGCGAACGCGCGCAGAAGCGTGCCGCGGCCACTCGCGCGGATTACGAGGCCCGTCACGGCCGTAGTACCGGCCAGTAACCACGAACTAGGCTGTCGATGTTCGCCGACGAAGGGACCCTCCACATGACCGAGCAGGTAGCGACCGCCGATCTGGCCGACGAGATCGGCCCCGACATCCGCAGCTGCGACACGCAGTTCATCCAGTTCGGCGGGCACCCTGTGTTTTCCGGGCGCATCACGACCATCAAGTGCTTCCAGGACAACCTGCTCGTCAAGCAGACGCTCGGTGAGCCCGGCAACGGCGGCGTGCTCGTCGTCGACGGGGACGCCAGCGTGCACACCGCCCTCGTCGGCGACATCATCGGCGGCAAGGGCGTCGCGAACGGCTGGGCGGGGGTGATCGTCAACGGCGCGGTCCGCGACTCGGCGATCCTGCGCACCCTCGAGATCGGCATCAAGGCCCTGGGCACCAACCCGCGCAAGAGCACCCAGACCGGGTCGGGTGAGAAGAACGTGCCGGTCACCTTCGGTGGCGTCACGTTCAACCCCGGCGAGATGGTCTACAGCGACCACGACGGCGTCGTGGTCCGCGCGGAGGACTGACCCTGCCCCGGGTGTGCGGTCAGCCGACGAATCGGCGACCGCACACTCGACGCGGTCAGCCGACGATCGTGACCGTGTCGCCGACCCGCACGTTCTCGTAGAACCAGCGCGCGTTCTCGGTGTTGAGGTTGATGCAGCCGTGGCTGACGTTCTCGACACCCTGCGAGTCGACCGACCACGGCGCGGCGTGCACGAAGATGCCGCTCCACGTGATGCGGACCGCGTACTCGACGTTCAGGCGGTACCCCTCCGGCGCGTCGATCGGCACCCCGTAGGTGGACGAGTCCATGATCATGTCGCGGAACTTCTCGAGCACCTGGAAGGTGCCGAGCGGGGTCTCGTGGCCGGGTTTGCCCATCGACGCCGGCATCGTCCGCACCACCTGACCGCCGACGCTGACCACGAACTGGTGGGTGGAGACGTTCGCGACCGCCGACACCGGGCCGCCCTGCGTCCGCACTCCCGGAGCGGCCCCGGCCACGCCACCACCGAAAGCCAAGTGCAGCAACACGATGACGATCGTTGCGCACAGGATCCGCAGCGTCTGCCGATGTGCCCGCCTCATGGCCGCACCGCCCTTCGAACCGACGTGACCGGCTCATCCCAGTGTGGCACCGGAAGACGGTGTACAACAGTGCTGGGCACGGTTGCGCTCCAGGAAATCGCCGATCCGCGGGGATCCGACGCCGAGGTCGCCCGCAACGCCGCGCGGGCGAAATCGACACTGCCCCAGCAGTCGACGACCCGGCACCGCCGAGTTCACGACCTGACGGTCCTCCCCCCGGCCGGTACGCCCACAGCCCCGCAGGGCCCGACGGTTCGCGAATTCCACGACAGCGAACCTTGATTCGTCATCGCGGCGGCGACGAGCCATCGCGCCGGCCGCCGACGGAAACAGCCGGGCACGGCGAGGAGCGGTTCACCGAATCCGGCCGCGAATCGGACACGACCGACCCGCGAGTCCAACGCTGCCGACCCCGGGTCCGCGACGACGGCGTGCGGGTCCGGGGCCGGAGCGGCGTCGCCGCCGGGGTCAGTGCGCGACGCGGGCGCTCATGCCGCCGATCTCGACGACGTCGCCCTCGCGGAGTTGCCGGCCGCGGCGGACCTCGACCTCGCCGTTGACGGAGACGAGTCCGTCGGCGATGACGCCTTTGGCCTCGGCGCCGGACTCGATCAGGTTGGCGAGTTTGAGGAACTGACCGAGGCGGATGGATTCGTCGCGGATCGGGACGTCTTCGGGGGCGGGCATGAGGCCCATCATTCCGCACCCCGCCACCGGACCGTTCACACTGGAGGCATGCCGCCGATCACCGCGAGTGACACTCCAGCCCGTCCGTCGGTCGCGTCGCGTGCGCTCCCCCGACCACGCAGCTCCCGACTGGCGCAGGTACCCCACATCGCCGGCCTGGTCCTCGGGATCTACGCGGTCGCGGTGTTCCTGTGGAGCGTGTCGCCGGTGCTGCGGTTCCTGATCCGGCCGGTGCGGCTGTACATCGACAACTACTACTTCGACGCCCCCGACACCAGCTTCTCGTGGGCGTTCGTCCTCGCGCTGCTCGCCGCGGCCCTGGCGGCGCGCAAACGGATCGCGTGGTGGCTGCTGACGGTCTACCTGGCGCTGCTGACGCTGGCCGACCTGATCCTGATGGTGGCCAACCGCAACGTCAACGACGCGATCGCGATGGTCGTCCACCTGGTGGTGCTCGGGATCCTGATCGCGGCCCGGCCACAGTTCTACACCCGGGTCCGCCGCGGCGCCGGGTGGAAGGCGCTCGGGGTCCTGGTCGCCGGTCTCGCGATCGGCACCCTGCTCGGGTGGGCCCTGGTGGAGCTGTTTCCCGGCACCCTCCCCGAGGGCCAGCGACTGCTGTGGGCGTTCAACCGGGTGACCGCGCTGGCCACCATCGACAACGAACAGTTCGACGGCCGTCCGCACGGATTCGTGAACACGCTGCTCGGACTGTTCGGCGCGCTCGCACTGCTCGCCGCGGTCGTCGTGCTGTTCCGGTCGCAACGCGCCAGCAACGCCCTCACCGGACACGACGAGTCCGCGCTGCGCGGGCTGCTGGCCCGCTCCGGGGCCGACGACTCCCTCGGCTACTTCGCCACCCGCCGCGACAAGGCGGTGGTGTTCGCCCCGTCCGGGAAGGCGGCGGTCACGTACCGCGTCGAAGTCGGGGTGTGCCTGGCCAGCGGCGACCCGATCGGTGACGAGGAGGCCTGGCCGCACGCGATCGACGCATGGCTCGACCTCGCCACCACGTACGGCTGGACCCCGGCGGTCATGGGGGCGAGCGAAGCCGGCGCCACCGCCTACGCCCGGGCCGGGCTGTCGGTGCTGCAGCTCGGCGACGAGGCGATCGTGCACACCCGCGACTTCGATCTGGCCGGCCGCGAGATGCGTCCGGTGCGGCAGGCCGTCAACCGGGTCCGCAAACAGGGTGTGACGGTGCGGATCCGCCGGCACCGCGACGTCCCCGTCGACGACATGGCGCGGGTGATGGCCCTGTCGGAGGCGTGGCGGGACACCGAGACCGAACGGGGCTTCTCGATGGCCCTGGGCCGGCTCGGCGACCCCGCGGACGGCGACTGCCTGCTCGTCGAGGCGCTCGGCCCCGGAGCCGTCGATCCGCACACCGACGGCGGAGCCGGCCGGCCGCTCGCCGACGGCGAGGTGTTCGGCATCCTGTCCCTGGTGCCGTGGGGCGCCACCGGCGTCTCGCTCGACCTGATGCGACGAAACCCGAAGTCCCCCAACGGGGTCGTGGAGCTGATGGTCACCGAGTTGGCGACCGGCGGCGATCGGTTCGGCGTCAACCGCATCTCGCTGAACTTCGCGGTGTTCCGGTCGGTGTTCGAGGAGGGCGCCCGCATCGGCGCCGGCCCGGTGCTGCGGCTGTGGCGGTCGGTGTTGGTGTTCGCGTCCCGCTGGTTCCAGCTCGAGGCCCTGTACCGCTCGAATGTGAAGTACCAGCCCGAGTGGGCGCCGCGGTACCTGTGCTTCGGGGACCGCCGGGTGTTGCCGAAGGTGGGTGTCGCGTCCGCGATCGCGGAGGGCTTCCTGACCCTGCCGAGACTGCGCCGCCGGAACGTCACGAAGCACACCGGGGTCCGGGAGGCGGTGCCCGCGGCGCTGGCCGCGACGGGGATGCTGCACGAGGACGGCAGTGCCCCGAACGGCGTCACCCCGGTCGCCGCGCCCGCCGCGCCCGCGGCCGGTCCACGGCGCCCCGAGCAGGTGCGGGTGCGGATGGACAAGCTGGCGCGGCTCGGCACCGAGGGGGTCGACGCCTACCCGGTCGCCGACCCGCCGACCCACACCGTCGCCGCGGCCGCGGAATGCCCCGAAGGGACGCGGGTGCGCATCGCCGGCCGGTTGTTGCGGATCCGCGCCTACGGTGGTGTCGCGTTCGCCCTGGTCCGGGACTGGTCGGGCGACCTGCAGGTGCTGTTCGACCGGACCACGGTCGGCGACCGGCTCGACGAATTCACCGCCGACTTCGACCTGGGCGACCTGATCGAGGTGAGCGGGACGATCGGCCGCAGCCGCAAGGGCGAGCTGTCCCTCCTCGCCGCCGACTGGCGGATGACCGGCAAGTGCCTGCACCCCCTCCCGGACAAGTGGAAGGGCCTGTCCGACCCGGAGACCCGGGTGCGACAGCGGTACGTGGACCTGGCGATCAACCCCGCCGCGCGGGACCTGCTGGTGGCGCGCAGCGCGGTGGTCAAGTCGTTGCGGGACACCCTGACCGCGCGGCAGTACCTCGAGGTCGAGACGCCGATCCTGCAGCAGGTGCACGGCGGCGCCAACGCGGCCCCGTTCCTGACCCACATCAACGCCTATCACATGGACCTGTACCTGCGGATCGCTCCGGAGCTGTACCTGAAGCGGCTGTGCGTCGCCGGGATGGAGAAGGTCTTCGAGATCGGCCGGGTGTTCCGCAACGAGGGCGTCGACTTCAAGCACAACCCCGAGTTCACGATCCTCGAGGCCTACGAGGCACACAGCGACTACGAGGGGATGATGGTGTTGTGCCGAGAGCTGATCCAGGCCGCCGCGGTCGCGGCGCACGGCCGCGAGGTCATCCTGCGCCCCGGCCCGGACGGCGAGATGGTCGAGGTCGACATCTCCGGCGAATGGCCGGTCAAGACCATGCACGACGCGGTGTCGGAGAAGCTCGGCACCCGGATCGGCCCCGAGACACCGCTGGCCGAACTGCAGCGACTGTGCGACGAGCGGGAGATCCCGTACCAGCCGGGGTGGGACACCGGCGCGGTCGCGCAGGAGATGTACGAGCACCTCGTCGAGGACCACACGGAGTTCCCGACCTTCTACACCAACTTTCCGACGTCGATGTCGCCGCTGACCCGCCCGCACCCGACCATCCCCGGGGTCGCGGCGAAGTGGGACCTCGTCGCCTGGGGCATCGAACTGGGCACCGCCTACAGCGAACTCACCGACCCGATCGATCAGCGGACCCGGCTCACCGAACAGTCGCTGCTCGCCGCCGGCGGCGACGAGGAGGCGATGGAGCTCGACGAGGACTTCCTGCAGGCGCTCGAGCACGCGATGCCGCCGACCGGCGGCCTCGGCATGGGTGTGGACCGCATCGTCATGCTGATCACCGGGGGCAGCATCCGTGAGACGCTGGCCTTCCCCCTGGCGAAACCGCGCCAGTGACCGAGGCGCTTGCGACGTGAGAGAAGACGACAGGTAGTGAACGACCGAACCGCTCAGGTGAGCGCCACGCCCACCGCCCCCGTCCCGGACCGGACGGACGGGCAGCGACGCACCCGCACGGCGGTGATCGCGACGATTCTGCTGGGGGCGGTGATCTACTCGTCGTGGCTGCTGGAACTGGTGCTGCCGACCGGCCTGGACCCGTCCCGCGCCTACGTCAGCGAACTGGCGGCGCTCGACCAGCCGTACGGGCTGATCTTCCGGACCGGCGACCTGATCACCGGCATCCTGCTCACCGGCGCCGCCGTCCTCGCGCTGACGCTGCGTCCCCGGCGGCTGCTGACCACCATCGGCTGGATCGGGCTGGCGGTGTTCGCGATCTCGACCATCCTCGACTCCCGGATGCCGCTCGAGTGCTCCGCCCACGCCAGCGCCGCGTGCGCGGCCCGCGAACAGGCGGGACTGCTCGACGAGGCCCGGCTCGCACACGCACTCACCAGCGTCGGCGCCGCGACCGCCGCCGGGGTGTCGGTGTTCGCCTTCATCATCGCCGCGTACCGGTATCGCTGGCCGCACTGGCTCCGCTGGGTCGGCGTCGCGGTCGTGGTCACCTACCTGATCGGCAACGCGTGGACGGTGTTCGCGATCGACATGGACGGCCGCGGCGACGAGGTGTGGCTGCTCGGCTACGCGCAGCGCCTGCAGCTGGTCGCGGTCACCGGCTGGATCGTCTACCTCGCGCTGTGCGCGGCCTTCGGGCGCAGCGGTCCGGATGCCCGCGCCGAAGCGGCCCCGGGGGAAGCGACCTCACCCGGGTGAGGCCGCGGCGCCGACCTACACGTCGACCGGGGTGAGCGGGTGGATCGCCGGCGCACCGTCCAGATGCGCGCCGATCGACGAAAGCGCGGCCTGCAGGTGCGGCGTCTCCAGGTGCGCCTGCAACGCCCCCTGGTCCGTCCACTCCTCGACGGTGACGAAGGTGCCCGGCGCCGCGGACGATTCGTAGAGGTCGTACGCGACGCAGCCGGACTCCTGCCGGCTGACCGCCGCGAGCGTCGACAGCCCCGCACGCACCGTCTCCTCGGAGCCGGGCTTCGCGACGATGGTGGCGACCACGTTCAGGTTCGGCATCGGTTCTCCCCTTCCCGGCGACCGCCCGACGCGGCCCGCGCGCCTCACCGTACCGAGGGCGCCCCGGCTCCGCGGGCACGTCGAGGTCGCGCGGTGAGCCGCGTTCGCCGGACCGCCGCCGTCGGGTGCCCGGCCCTCGTGAGACGGTGGCAGGGTGCAACTGCTACTGATTCGTCACGCGCTGCCCGAGCGCGTCGTCACCGCCGACGCCCCCGCCGACCCGGCCCTGACCGCCGAGGGCCACGCCCAGGCCGCGCGGTTGCCCGGTGCGCTGGCGCCGTACCCGGTGGCCCGCATCGTCAGCAGCCCGCAGCTGCGGGCCCGGCAGACGGCGCAACCGCTCGCCGAGGCGCGCGGGCTCGCGATCGACGTGGACGAGGACCTCGCCGAGTACGACCGGGGGCTCTCGCACTACATCCCGATCCACGAGGCCAAGACGGCGGCGCCGGAGGCGTACGCCCGGATCCTCGCCGGTCACCTGCCCGAGTTCGTCGACGAGGACGAGTTCCGCGGTCGCGTGCGCGCGGCGATGAGCCGCATCGTCGCGACCTCCGACCACGAGGACACCGTCGCCGTCGTCGCGCACGGCGGCGTCATCAACATCTACCTGCAGCACCTGCTCGACCTCGACCGGCCGCTGACCTTCCCGGTCGAGTACACGTCGATTACCCGGATCCTGTTCTCCCGCAACGGAAAACCTCGCCCGGCGTCGGTCAACGAGACCGGGCACGTGCGCGACCTGCTGCCGCGGCACCGCTGACGGGCGCCGACGTGCCGCAACGGTGACGCGTCAGGCCTTGTCGCGCAGCCAGCCGGCAAGCCAACGGGTCGGGGTGTTGCCCGCGCCGTCGACGGTGTAGCCCTGGTAGTTCTGGTGCGCCCCGGACCCGTAGAACTGCGCGAGCTGGTCGATGCGCTGGTCGTTCGCGGTCTCGGACAACTGCTGCTGCAGGGTCGGGATGCCGCCCGCCCCCAGGAGGTCGTTCCAGATCGCGCCGGCCTCGGGAACGTAGTTCGACGAATCCGACGATCCCGGATCCGAGTTCGTCGCCGCGAACCCCGCCATGCGGGTGACGAAGTCGTCGTTCTCCGTCGAGCAGTACAGGTCGCCCGGCGCGCAGAACGTCACCGTCCGGTCGCTGATCCAGCCGAATCCGCCGGGCCGCGCCCCACCCGCTCCGCCGCCCGGCACCCACGGGCCGATCAGGACGTCCGCCGGGGACCGCTTGGGGTCCGACAGCAGGCCGACGGCCGCGACCTTCTCGGGCCGGATCGAGCTTGTCCCGGTGCCGATCTCGTTGGCGAGGTCACCGGCCGCGTCCGCGCCCTGGCTGTAGCCGATGATCCCGAACCGGGTGTTGCCGCACCGCGCCTGCATCGCCTCGAGCATGCCGCGGGCGTTGTCGGTGGCCTGCTTCCGGGAGGCCCCGTACACGTCGCCCTCCCACGGGAAGGCCGTCGCCGCGTAGGTCACGTAGTCCGAGCGGATGTTCTTGCCCCCGAGGCGGTTGGTGACGTCCGCGAGCATGCCGGGCCCGACCTGCTTGTCGGGAGCGGTGCTCGTCTCCCAGGTGCCGGGGACGGCGACCACGTACAGGCTCGGGCAGTCCCCCGGCGACGCCTGCGCCGGCGACCCGACCGACAGCAATCCGGCGGCGACCGACGCGGTCACCGCCGCAGTCACCGAAAACTTCCGCACGCCCATGGCGCGAACCCCCTTCAACTCCGTGCACGTCACAATGCGACCTGGTGAGGGTCGCATTGTGACGTGTCGAAAAGATGCACAAGCGGTAAAGAAACGTTACCCCTGCCGTCCGACTTTCGGCGACCCGGAGTGCGGGAGTCGGACGAACGGGGGACGGCTGACGAGCCCGCGTCCGGCGTCCGCGCGGCGACCGGCAGAATCGTCGGTCATGGTCGACACTTCGGTACTGCTCACGATCGGATCCGTGTGCATCGGCTTCGTCCTGTTCGTCACCGCAGCGAGCGGGGCCCGCGGCCGCTGGAACCGGCGCCTGGTCATCGGACTGTTCGCGCTCGGCGTGTGCTTCCTGACCGTCGTGCCGCTGACCGTCGCGTTGAGCGCAGGCGTCTGACACCCGAAAACCGCGGCGAGGGTCACCGGGCCTGCGCCCGGTGACCCTCGCCGCACCACCGGTCCCGAGGTCAGGAACCGAACCCGCCGAACAGCCCGTCGAGGCTGCCGGTGCCGCCGCCGGTGCCCGGCCCGGGATCACCGGGAACGGTCAGCGTCTGCGGCGCCGAGGCCGAGGCGGTGAAACCGGGCGCTCCGACGAACTCCGCGGTCACGTTGAACGTGCCCGGGCTGACGAACGTCGTCGGCAGCGTCGCGACACCGTCGACCACCTCGACCGGCGCGCCGAGCGGGGCGTCGCCGAGCTTGAACTGCACGGTGCCCTTCGCGGTGCCGGGCGCGACCGTCGCCCGGAGCGTCACCGGGGTGTTCCGGGTGACCGTCCCGACCGCGTCGAGCGTGGTCGTGGTCTCGACATCCGCCGCGGCCGGCTGCGTGACGCTCACCGGGAACGCCGGCGACACCGACTTCGCGTACCCCGACACACCGGTGAACCGTGCCACCACCTTGTGGGTGCCGGTCGAGGTGAACGTGTACGGCGCCACCGCGACACCGTCGCTGCCGACCATGCCCGGCACCGGGGCGCCGCCGTCGACGGTGAACTCGACCGTGCCGCCGGTCCCGGCCGGGGTGACCTTGGCGGTCAGGTTCACGTCCTGCCCGACCTTGGCGTTGGACGGCGCGGTGACCGTGGTCGTGGTGACCGCGTCCGGCGGGGCGTCGGTGGTCACCGTGATCACCTTCGCCGCCGAGACGGACCCGGTGAAGCCGGTGGTCCCGGAGTACTCCGCGGTGATCGAGTGCGGGCCGTCGGTGTCGAAGACCGGGGCGATGATCGCCGCGCCACCGGTCACCGGCACCGGGGCACCGAGCGGGGCGTCCCCGTCCTTGAACTGGACCGTGCCGCCGTTCGCGGCGGGTGCCACGTTCGCCGTCAGGGTCACGGGAGAGCCGTTCTTGGCGGCGTTCGGACCGGAGATCGTGGTCGTGGTGGCCTTGTCGGCCTCGACGATCCGGGTCGTGCTCAGCGGACCGGCACCGGCGTTGAGCGGCGCGGACTCGCTGTCCCGCGGCGTGCACTGGGTCGGCGCCCACGCGGTGACGATCAACGACGCCTTCGGCAGGAACGTCAGGAAGTTCTTGTCGTTGGCCCACGCCCCGGCGTCACCGGCGGTGCGCAACTTGATCTCGACGTTGCCCGAGGCGCCCGCCTTGAGGCGGGCCCGGACCTGCGGCAGCTGGAACGTGGTCTCCGAACCCGGCCCGGCCTTCGCCACGATCCCGCCCTCGCTGCTCTTGCTGGAGGTGGGGCTGTTGCCGATGACCACGTTGTTGCCGGACAGACGCAGAACGGATCCGTTCGCGTCGACGGCGCCGTTCTCGTTCACGCGCAGCACGTTCGGTGTGACGCCGCTGAGCCCGACGCTGGTCCCGGCCACGGTGTCCGCTCCCAGGTACGTGGCGTTCTGCGGAATGGCGACGTCGATCTTGATCCGCGACACGTTCTGAACGGTCGCGCCCGACGCCGAGTTCGGGAAGGTGATCGGCGGCGGGATGATCGTCACCTCGAACTCCTCGCCCGCGGCGACGGACTCGGGGGCGTCGATGGTGACCGACGCGTCCTGTGCCTGCACGGTCGGACCGGCGACCGCGGACGGGGTGGCCAGGCAGGCGGTCTTGAACGGCGTGGTGACGGGCGCGGCCTGGGCGGGGACACCGCCGAGCATCGTGATGCCGACGACGGCGCCTGTGCCCAGCGGGGTGATCAACCGGCGAATTCTCTTCTCACGCATGAATTCTCCTACGAATGGGGTGGAGCCGGAGGCCACACCCCCGGGGCGCATCGCGCCCCGGGGGTCGGCACACGGGCTAGGAGCCGAAGATGCTGCCGAGCGAGCCGGTGTCGAGGCTGCCGGTCCCGCCGCCGGGCGTGCCCGCCGGAGCGATGGTGACGACCGACGGCCCGGAGACCGAGTCCTTGAACCCGTCGCCACCGACGAAGTTCGCGGTCACCGCGTAGGTGCCCTCGGCGTCGAAGGTGTGGGTCAGGGTCGCGACACCGTTCACCACCGGCACCGGGGCGCCGATCGCGGTGGTGCCGGACTTGAACTGCACGGCGCCGGTCGCGGTCGCCGGGTCGACCGTGGCGGTCAGCGTGATCGTCTTGCCGACCGTCTGGTCACCGGCCACCGCCAGCGTGGTGTGGGTGGCGGCGCGCTGGTCGGGGTTCGTGACGGTGACCTGGAACTCGGCCGACGTCGAGGCGGTGAAACCGCCGGTGCCGGTGAACTCGGCGACCACCGTCGCCGTTCCGGCGTTCGCGAAGGTGTGCGACAGCACCGCGACACCGTCACCGGTGCCGACCGGCGCGGTGCCGACCGGGACGCCGTCGACCGTGAACGTCACGTCGCCGCCGGACGGGATCGGGTGCACCGTCGCCGACAGGTTCACCGGGGTGCCGACCACCGCGGTGACCGGCTCGAGCACGGTGGTGGTGGTGCCCCAGTCGGGATCGTTGACCGTCAAGTCGGCCGGGGCGGAGGTCGAGTCGGTGTAGCCGGCCGCACCGGTGAAGTGCCCGACGAAGCTGTGCGTGCCCGCCTCGTCGAACTTGCGGGTGATCGAGGCGGCGCCGTTCACGACCTGCACCGGCTCGCCGATGTTGGCGTCGCCGTCCTTGAACTGCACGGTGCCGACCGCGGTCGGCGGGGTGACCGTCGCGGTGATCTGGACGTCGTCACCGACGAGGGCGGTCGCCTGCACCTGGACGGTGGTGGCGGTGTCCGCGGTGACGTCGACCGTCTTCGCGCCCGAGACCGAGTCGTGGAATCCCGCGCCCGCGGTGAAGGCCGCGGTGATGCTGTGCGCGCCGACCGTGTCGAACGTGTGCGGGAGCGTCGCCGCGCCGCCCGACACCGCGACCGGGGCGCCGATGTTCGCGTTGCCGTCCTTGAACTGGACGGTGCCGACCGCGTTCGCCGGGCCGACGTTCGCGACCAGGTCGACCGACTGCCCGGTCTTCGCGGTCGCCGGGACCTGCAGGTCGGTGGTCGTGTTCACGGCCGGGTCGACGACACGCACCCACGCGCCGGCCGGGTTGGCACCCGACTGCGTGCTGAACGCGTACACGTCGAAGACGAAGCCGGCGTTGTAGTCGCCGAAGGCCTGGGTGGCGGGGATCTTGTAGGTGACGTCGAAGGTCACGTTGTCGAGGTAGCCCTTGGTGCCGAGGATCGGCACCGAATTGCAGCCGCCCCCGGAGCACGTCGCCTTCACGCCTGCGGCGCCCTCGTTGGTGACGGTCGACTGCTTGCTCACCGTGTGCGAGAGGTACTCGAAGCCGGCGGGCTGGATCTGCCGGATCGCGGTCATGTACCGACCGATGCCCGCGCTCTTCCAGATCTTCGCGGTGTAGGTCACCGTGTCGCCCGGGTGGACGACGTTGACCCCCGACTGGGCGGGGTCGACCGCGGCGCCGTTCACCGCGGACAGGCCGAGGCTCCAGCGCAGGTTGTCGACGGACTGGTCGCCCGACGACGCGGGCGGCGGCGGGGTCGGGTCTTGGGCGAGCGCCGTGCCGGCACCCGCGAACAGCAGGCCCACGGCGGCGGTGGCGGCGATGACGGGTCTCGCGAAGCGACGGGGAAGGGAAACGCGCACTGGTACCTCCTCAGCGGACCGGCCCGGAAGCCGCCCTCATGCGTGATTACGGTCACATCTCAGCCGAGGAGAGTAATGGCAACACCAAGAACAGGACAGCAGTTTGCTGAACATCCGTCCATTTCTTCTGGACATTCGTTCAAACGGATGACGTCGGGCCGATTCACCCAGGAGACGGCGAAACCCGCCGCCCCGGACGAATCCGGGACGGCGGGTTGCTGGAATGGTGCCGGGCGACGCTGACCGGCGCCGGAAGGCCTACCGCTGGGGAGCGGCCGTCGGGACGATCGGCGACGGCAGCGCGGTCGAACCCTCGAGGTAGGCGTCGACGGCGGACGCGCACGAGCGGCCCTCCGCGATCGCCCACACGATCAGCGACTGCCCGCGACCCATGTCGCCGGCCACGAACACGCCGTCGACGTTGGTGGACCACTGCGCCGAGCGGGCGACGTTGCCGCGCTCGTTGAGGTCCACACCGAGATCGGTGAGCAGGCCCGGCTTCTCGGGACCGACGAAGCCCATCGCGAGGAACACGATGTCCGCCTCGAGCTCGAAGTCCGAGCCCTCGACCTTCTCGAAACGCCCGTTCACCATCGTGACCTCGTGCGCCTTCAGGCCGGTCACCTTGCCGTCCTTGCCGACGAACTGCTCGGTGTTGACCGAGAAGACGCGCTCGCCGCCCTCCTCGTGGGCGGACGACACGCGGTACATCAGCGGGTACGTCGGCCACGGGGTCGAGTCGGCGCGCTCGGCCGGCGGGCGCGGCATGATCTCGAACTGGTGCACGCTCTCGGCGCCCTGGCGGTGGCTGGTGCCGAGGCAGTCGGCACCGGTGTCGCCGCCGCCGATGATGACGACCTTCTTGCCCGCCGCCGTGATGGTCGGCTCGGCCATGTCGCCCAGCTGCACGCGGTTCGCGATCGGCAGGAACTCCATCGCCTGGTGGATGCCGTCGAGCTCGCGACCCGGGATCGGCAGATCCCGAGCCTCGGTGGCACCGCCGGCGAGCACCACCGCGTCGAACTGCGCACGCAGCTGCTCGGCGGTGATGTCGACACCGACGTTGACACCCGTGCGGAACACGGTGCCCTCGGCCTCCATCTGCGCCAGGCGGCGGTCGATGTGGCGCTTCTCCATCTTGAACTCGGGGATGCCGTAGCGCAGCAGGCCGCCGATGCGGTCCTCCCGCTCGAACACCGTCACCGAGTGACCGGCGCGGGTGAGCTGCTGCGCGGCGGCCAGACCCGCCGGACCGGAGCCGACGACCGCGACCTTCTTGCCGGTGATGTGCGAGGCACGCACCGGCTGGACCCAGCCCTCGTCGAAGGCGCGGTCGATGATCTCGACCTCGACCTGCTTGATGGTGACCGCGTCCTGGTTGATGCCCAGCACGCACGACGCCTCACACGGCGCCGGGCACAGCCGCCCGGTGAACTCCGGGAAGTTGTTGGTCGCGTGCAGCCGGTCGATGCCCTCGCGCCACCGGTCCTTGTGGATCAGGTCGTTCCACTCGGGGATCAGGTTCCCGAGCGGGCAACCGTTGTGGCAGAACGGGACACCGCAGTCCATGCAGCGGCTGGCCTGGGTCTTGAGGGTGTCCGAGGAGAAGTCCTCGTACACCTCCTTCCAGTCCATCAGCCGCAGCGGCACCGGCCGCCGGATCGGCAGTTCGCGCGAGGTGTGCTTCAGGAAGCCGCTTGGATCACCCACGAGCTGCCTCCATGATCGCCTCGTTCACGTCAGTTCCGTTCTTCTTCGCGGTCTCGATCGCCACGAGCACCTTCTTGTAATCCCGCGGCATGACCTTCGCGAAATGCGCCTTCTGGTGGGACCAGTCGGCGAGGATCCGGGCCGCGACCTCGGATCCGGTTTCGTCGCGGTGACGCTCGATGGCGCCGTGGAGCCACTCGAAGTCCTCGACGCTGAGGTCCTCGAGATCGACCAACTCCGTGTTGAGGTTGGCCCCGAAATCCCGGTCCGGGTTGAAGATGAACGCCACACCGCCGGACATGCCGGCACCGAAGTTGCGTCCGGTCTTGCCGAGGATGACCACCTTGCCGCCGGTCATGTACTCGCACCCGTGATCGCCCACGCCCTCGACGACCGCGGTGGCGCCGGAGTTGCGGACCGCGAAACGCTCACCGACGATGCCGCGGATGAGAGCCTCACCCGTGGTGGCACCGAACAGGATCACGTTGCCGCCGATGATGTTCTCCTCGGGCACGAAGCCCTCGGCCGTGCGCAGCGGGGGCCGGACGACGATCCGCCCACCCGAGAGGCCCTTGCCGACGAAGTCGTTCGCGTCGCCCTGCAGCCGCAGCGTCATGCCCTTGGGCACGAACGCGCCGAAGCTGTTGCCGGCCGAACCCGTGAACGTGATGTCGATCGTGTTGTCCGGCAGGCCTTCCGCGCCGTAGACCTTCGTCAGCTCGTGGCCGAGCATCGTGCCGACCGTGCGGTTGACGTTGGTGATCGCCGACTCGAACGCGACGGCCTCGCCCTTGTCGAGGGCGTCGCGCGCCTGCTCGATCAGCTGCTGGTCGAGCGCCTTCTCCAGGCCGTGTTCCTGGGAACCCGAGCAGTACAGGTCCTGGTCCGCGAACGTGGACTCGACCTTGTGCAGGATCGGCGACAGGTCCAGCTTCGACGCCTTCCAGTGCGCGATCGCCTCGGTGGTGTCGAGGACGTCGACCTGGCCGACCGCCTCCTGGAGGGTGCGGAAGCCCAGCTCGGCGAGCAGCTCACGCACCTCCTCGGCGATGAACAGGAAGAAGTTCTCGACGAACTCGGGCTTGCCCGCGAAACGCTTGCGCAGCACCGGGTTCTGCGTCGCCACACCCACCGGGCAGGTGTCGAGGTGGCACACGCGCATCATGATGCAGCCCGAGACCACCAGCGGCGCGGTCGCGAAACCGAACTCCTCGCCACCGAGCAGGGTCGCGATCATGACGTCGCGGCCGGTCTTCATCTGGCCGTCGACCTGGACCACGATGCGGTCGCGCAGGCCGTTGAGCAGCAGCGTCTGCTGGGTCTCGGCGAGGCCGAGCTCCCACGGCGCACCCGCGTGCTTGAGCGACGTCAGCGGCGACGCACCGGTGCCACCGTCGTGACCCGAGATCAGGACGACGTCGGCGTGCGCCTTCGACACGCCCGCGGCGACGGTGCCGACACCGATCTCCGAGACCAGCTTCACGTGGATCCGCGCCTGCGGGTTCGCGTTCTTCAGGTCGTGGATCAGCTGCGCCAGATCCTCGATCGAGTAGATGTCGTGGTGCGGCGGCGGCGAGATCAGGCCGACGCCCGGGGTGGAGCCACGCACCTCGGCGACCCACGGGTACACCTTGTGCGGCGGCAGCTGGCCACCCTCGCCGGGCTTCGCGCCCTGCGCCATCTTGATCTGGATGTCGGTGCAGTTGGTCAGGTAGTTCGAGGTGACACCGAAGCGACCCGACGCGACCTGCTTGATCGCGGACCGGCGCCAGTCGCCGTTCTCCTCGACCTCGAAACGCCGCGGATCCTCGCCGCCCTCACCCGAGTTCGACCGTGCGCCGAGACGGTTCATCGCGATCGCGAGGGTCTCGTGGGCCTCGGCCGAGATCGAGCCGTAGCTCATCGCACCGGTCGAGAACCGCTTGACGATCTCGCTGGCGGGCTCCACCTCGTCGATCGAGATCGGCTCGCGCACACCGGACTTGAACTTGAACAGGCCACGCAGGGACGCCAGGCGCTCCGACTGGTCGTCGACGAGCCGGGTGTACTCCTTGAAGATGTCGTACTGGCCGGTGCGGGTCGCATGCTGGAGCTTGAACACCGTGTCCGGGTTGAACAGGTGGTACTCGCCCTCACGACGCCACTGGTACTCGCCGCCGACCTCGAGCTCGCGGTGCGCCCGCAGCTCCGGGCGGTCCAGGTACGCGGCGGCGTGCCGCGCGGTGACGTCCGCCGCGATCTCGTCCAGGCCGATGCCGCCCAGGTTCGAGTGCAGACCGGTGAAGTACTCGTCCACCAGCTCCTGCGACAGGCCGATCACCTGGAACAGCTGGGCACCGGTGTACGACGCGAGCGTCGAGATGCCCATCTTCGACATGACCTTCAGCACGCCCTTGCCGGCGCCCTTGATGTAGTTCGCGACGGCCTTGTCCAGCGTCAGACCGGCCAGCTGGCCGCTCTGCAGCAGCTCGTCGATCGTCTCGAACGCCATGTACGGGTTGACCGCCGCGGCACCGCAGCCGAGCAGCGCCGCCATGTGGTGCACCTCGCGGGCGTCACCGGACTCGACGATGAGGCCGACCTTCGTGCGGGTCTTCTCGCGCACCAGGTGGTGGTGCACCGCGGCGGTGAGCAGCAGCGACGGGATCGGCGCGTACTTCTCGTTGGACTCGCGGTCCGACAGCACGATGACGCGGGCGCCGCCGGCGATGGCCTCGGAGACCTTCTCGCGCACCGTGTCCAGGGCCTTGCGCAGCCCCTCGCCACCCTGCGCGACCGGGTACAGGCCACGCACGATGACGCTGCGGAAGTGCGGGAAGTCGCCGTTGTCGTTGATGTGGATCAGCTTCGACAGGTCGTCGTTGTGCAGGATCGGCTGCGGCAGCACGATCTGGCGGCACGACGCGGCCGACGGGTTCAGCAGGTCGGACTCGGGTCCGATGGTGCCGCCGAGGCTGGTGACGATCTCCTCGCGGATCGCGTCCAGCGGCGGGTTGGTGACCTGCGCGAACAGCTGCTGGAAGTAGTCGAACAGCATCCGCGGGCGAGCCGACAGCACCGCGATCGGGGTGTCGGTGCCCATCGAGCCCAGCGCCTCGCCGCCGGTGATGGCCATCGGCTTGACGAGGAGGTTCACCTCTTCGTTGGTGTAGCCGAAGATCTGCTGGCGCAGCACGACCCGGTCGTGGGTCATGTACGTGTACTTGCTCTCCGGCAGGGCGTCGATCTGGACCAGGCCCTCGTCGATCCACTGCTGGTACGGGTGCTCCGCGGCGAGCTCCGACTTGATCTCGTCGTCCGAGATGATGCGGCCCTGCGCGGTGTCGACCAGGAACATCCGGCCCGGCTGCATGCGCATGCGGCGCACGATCTTCTCCGGGGCGATGTCGAGGACGCCGACCTCGGACGCCATGACGACCAGACCGTCCTCGGTGACCCACACGCGGGACGGACGCAGGCCGTTGCGGTCGAGCACCGCACCGACGACGGTGCCGTCGGTGAAGCACACCGACGCCGGACCGTCCCACGGCTCCATCAGCGCGGAGTGGTACTCGTAGAACGCCTTGCGGGCCGGGTCCATGCTCTCGTGACGCTCCCAGGCCTCCGGGATCATCATCAGCACGGCGTGCGGCAGGCTGCGGCCGCCGAGGTGCAGCACCTCGAGCACCTCGTCGAAGCGGGCGGTGTCGGACGCGCCGGGGGTGCAGATCGGGAAGATCTTCTCGAGTGCGCCGTCACCGAAGACGTCGGACTTGATGAGCGCCTCGCGGGCCCGCATCCAGTTCTCGTTGCCGCTGACGGTGTTGATCTCGCCGTTGTGGGCGACGCGGCGGAACGGGTGCGCCAGCGGCCACGACGGGAACGTGTTGGTCGAGAAGCGCGAGTGCACCAGGCCGAGGGCGCTCTCCATGCGCTCGTCCTGCAGGTCCAGGTAGAAGCCCTTGAGCTGCGGCGTCGTGAGCATGCCCTTGTAGACGAACGTCTGGCCGGACAGGCTCGGGAAGTACACCGACTCCCGGCCGGGGCCGTCCGCGCCGGCACCGCCGTCGCCGAGCTCGTGCTCGACGCGCTTGCGGATGACGTAGGCGCGGCGCTCGAGGTCCATGCCGGTGACCGACGCGTCGGCCGACCCGATGAACACCTGACGGAACGTCGGCATCGCGTCACGCGCGAGGGTGCCGAGCGACGAGTCGTCGGTGGGGACCGGACGCCAGCCGAGAACCGTCAGGCCCTCCTCGGCGACGATCTTCTCGACGCCCGCGGCGGCCTCGTCGGCGGCGGCGTCGTCCTGCGGCAGGAACCCGATGCCGGTGGCGTACGCGCCCTCGGCGGGCAGCTCGAAGTCGACGACCGCGCGGAGGAACGAGTCCGGAACCTGCAGCAGGATGCCGGCGCCGTCACCGGTGTTGGGCTCGGATCCGGCGGCACCCCGGTGCTCGAGGTTGACCAGCGCGGTGATCGCCTTGTCGACGATGTCGCGGCTGCGACGGCCGTGCATGTCGACGACGAACGCGACACCACACGCGTCGTGCTCGTTCACAGAGTCATAGAGGCCCTGGGATCCGTGAGACCGGTGGCCTGGAAATTGCTTCATACCTAGCCTTCGTGTGCGTGAAAGTGCACAGACGACCAGCAACGCTGATGGCCATCACGTGGCAAAAACGAGCGCCGACACAGCGTCGGATCGGCGCGCCCACCCGCCGCCGCGGCGCATTCGGCGGGGTGTTCCCCGCCCTTCGCCGGCGCGGCCGAGTGGCCCTCTGGACCGTTGTGTGTCCAGCATGTTCCCAGCACGATAATTCACAACCCCCACCTCATGCCAACTAAGGTGAGCCTTTTTACATCGCTGACCTCGGCGGGAGCCGCGACCGGACCGGTCAGATCCGACCCGATGCGGTACCGAAGAACGCGGCGAGGACCGTAACAATTCCCGGGCGCGGGTCGAATTCCGGAGCCGGTGTCGTCAGCTGGTGCAGGATCATCCCGTCCAGGTAGTCGACCAGGACCCGGGCGTGCCCGCCGGGGTCCGGGGACCCGAGCATCGCGAGCATCGTGGTGCCCCAGTTCACGAGTTCGGTGCGGCCGCGGCCGATCGGACCGGCGAGCGACGGGTCGGTCGCCGCCGCGGTGAACAGCGTGAAGCGGGCCGTGGTGCGCACCCGGTCCGGACCGGTCGCGAGCAGCACGTATCCGGTCAACCCGTCCGCGAGTTCGGCCAGCGTCGCAGGTAGCCGGGCCGCGCCCGACTCCTCCCAGGCCCGGCGGTCCCGCTCGACCAGGCGGTCCAGGACCGCCGCGACCAGGGCGTCGCGGGTGCGGAAGTAGTTCGACGTGGAGCCCTGCGGCAGGTCGGCGGCCGCGTCGACTCCGCGGTGCGTCAGGCCGCGCAGTCCGCGGGCGCCGAGCAGGTCGATCGCCGCGTCCAGCGCCCGATCCCGGTTGCCTGCCATGCCCCGGACACTACAGCGGTAGTGATTGCTACTACATCCGTAGTACGTGGCACTACATCGGTAGTACCGTGGGCTCATGCGAGGAACGGCGACCATCGTCGGCGGTGGCATCGGCGGCCTCACCGCCGCACACCACCTGATCCGGGCGGGCTGGCAGGTCCGCGTGCTGGAGCGGTCCGCCGCGCTCCCCGACACCGGCACCGCCCTCGGCATGTGGCCGGCCGCGCAGAGCGCCCTCGACGAGGTCGGGCTCGGTGACCGGATTCGTGCGCTCGGCGTCGCCCAGACGGCAGGCGCGATCCTGCGACCCGACGGGTCCACGATCGCCCGGCTCGCGGTCCCGGGCGGGTCGACGGTGCTGGTGTCGCGGCCGACGCTGCTGCACACGCTGGCGCAACCACTGCCCTCCGGCGTGCTGCGGCTGTCGAGCCGGGTCGACGGGGTCCCCGCCGACACCGACGTGGTGATCGCCGCCGACGGCATCGGCAGCCGGATCCGGGACGCGGTCTTCGGCGATCGGTACCGGGCCAGGCCGATCGGCATGGCCGCCTGGCGCGGCTGGGTGCCCGGCGACGCCACGACCACGTCCGAGACCTGGGGTGCGGGCGCCCTGTTCGGGATCACCCCACGCGACGGCGGGCTGACCAACTTCTTCGCCGCGGTCCGCACCGAACCGGGTCGCGAGGACGATCGAATCCCGTTCCTGCGCACCAGGTTCGGCGACTGGCACCGCGACGTCCGGGACGTGCTCGACCGCCTCGACGAGGACGCACTGCTGCACCACGACCTGTACGAGTCCCCCGCGCTGCCGTCCTACGTGCGCGGCAACGTCGCGCTGATCGGGGACGCGGCGCACGCGATGGCACCGAACCTGGGCCGCGGCGCCTGTGAGGCGATGCTCGACGCGGCCGCGTTGGCGAGGGCGCTGTCCGAGGCGCCGGACGTCCCGACCGGACTGCGCCGCTACGACCGGGCTCGGCGCCTGCGCACCCGCGTGCTGGTGCGGGGATCCGCGGCGATGGCGCGCGTCGCCACCGCGAGCCACTGGCGGCGGGCGCGGGACACGGCCCTCGGAACGGCCACCCGAACGCGGGCGAACAGGCCCTGAAACGACTACTGACCGCAGCGAGTCGAGTCAGCTGCGGTCAGTGCTGTCGGTAACCATAGCGTGACCAGATCGTGACTCCACTGCATTGTGGGGAAGGTCACGAGAGGAGGTCCGGACCGCGGCATCCACGAGCGATCCGGCGGTGGCGCTCGAGCGGCGGCTTCGGCGGACGAGCCCCGCGGAGCGGCGGGGTCCGGCCTCCACGTCCGGCGCTGGTCGAGGCGCTTCGTGTCGTCGCGGACGACCCGACGTCCCGGCCGCGCGCCGCCACGGGAGGCCGCCGGCCTGGCCGGTTCCGGCCGCGCCGGGGACGCGTACGGCGCGCTCATCGCCCCCTGCACACGTGCCGCGCGAGCCGGACCGGTCCGGTCCCGGTAGTGCCCGACCCGGTTCGCCTTCCCCCCGGGGGGCCATCGTGCCGAGCGCTCGGGCCGAAACCGGCGTGTCATTCACAGGAACGACGCGGCGGTGCACCGGGACCGCCTCGGGAGCACGCCCGTCGCCGCCTGACCTCCCGCACCTCTCCCGGCACGCGCCGGCGCCGGGCGAGGGCGGACTCCCGTCGCGCTGCCGACGGCGGAAGGGTCTGTCATCATTCTGCGTGAATCATCTTGGCGGGGACCGGTTTCTGGTCAGGTGTGAGCGCAACGGTCGTCGCCGCTACCGATGGGAAAGGGTTCGGTATGCGTCGTCGCCATCTGTTTCTCGTTCTCGCCTTCGTGGTGTCCGTGGTGTTCGCCGAGGGTGCGGTCGCCCAGGCGGCGCCCGGTTCGTCGGCTGGTTCCAGCGATCTTCTCGGCGGGCACGGGTGCTCGGAGGCGCTCTTCAACGGTGATCGACGGCTCGGGCCGCAGACGCTGTCGGATCAGTTCCCGGTTGCCGATCAGCTGGACGGCTACAAGCGCACCGGCGATCTGTCCCCGGACGAATTTCTCGCCAAGTACTGGGATCCGAATGCGATTCCGGTGGCGTCCTACAGGTACCCGCCCGAGAACGGATACGTCCTCGACGGCAGCGGTAAGCCTCGGCGCACGAAGAGCCAGTTGGATGTCGGCACGCTGATCGACCGGTACGGCAGCGAAGGAGGCAACTTCCTGGCCCCGGCCGGTGCGAGTTACACCTCCCGCGCGCTCCCACCGGTGAACCTGGTCAGTGATCCCGCGGACTACTGCAACTACCACGTCTACGCGGTGGCCAAGCCCCTACCGCTGTATGCCGGTCCGATCACACCGTGGTTCGAACAGCAGGGTTTCGGTACGCAGTTCGAAGTCGTGGCCGACCTGCTGCCCAAGGTCGGCACATGCGGGACGAAGGTCGATGTCCTCTGGTTGCGCTGCGCCGGCTACGTGCGCGCCGTGTATCCGCCGCAGTGACGCCGCGTCGCCGAAGCAGGGGTGGGTGTCGGTGGTCGAACCGTTGAACGACGATCTGCTCGATCACGAGATGCGCCTGCGGATCCTGGACGTGACGCAGCGGCTGGGTGCGCTACCCGAAGACCTGCCCGCGCTCGGGCAGGCACACGAGGACGCGCGTCCGTTCTGCTGGGGTACCCCCGAGGGTGGTTGGCATCTGACCGTCCGGGAACGCGACCGCGTCCTGTCGGACCGGCACACCGCCGAGTCGGACGAGTTCGTGTTCTGGGTCGCGGAGTCGGTGTCCGAGCGGATCTCCTGGCGCCTGCATCCACCGGAGCTGCCCGGTTTCCGGGCCGCGTCCTGGCGCACCCAGTACCAGCTGCTGCGCGGCATCGACCCGACCTGGGCTGACGTGTGGCTCGACACGACCCGGTCGGCGTTGATCGCCGCCGGCGCGGACCCGGACGTCCTCGGCATGCTGCCGACGCCGCCGTGACCGTCACGAAGCCCGAGGCGCCGAGGTGGGAATGCTCGTCGACCACAACGTGTTCTGCGTGATCGCCTTCCTCGGCGGGAGTGCGCTGCTCGTCGAGGAATTCAGCGACACCAGCACCCAGCCCGGAGGCCGAGAACTCCCGACGGGCTCGGACGGTCCGTACCGTCCCGGCCGGCGCTGCCGGCCCGGAACCGAGTGGCCCAGTCGTGGCCGCCCCTCCAGGAACCGGTCCGGGAGGGTCACGAACCAGGGGTCGACATCTTCCTGCCCTGTTGTGCACCAACCCACTTCGAGACCACGGGACATCCCGAATCGGCCGGATGCGAGACCGCTGACACCGCCGCAGCCCCGCGGCGGTGGGGCACTCGAAATGCGTTCGGCCGGGACTGATCCCATACGAGGTCGATAGAGGGCCCGGGCGGCGTATTATCCGCCCGGTCGCCGAGTGGCGGCAACGGTCTCGACGGGGTGAGGAAAACGAATGGTCGAACGTCCTGAGCAGCTCGGTGGCCGGTGGGCCCGAGGCTCGAAATCCACGCTTCTCGCAGCCTGCGTGCTTGCTACCGGGATCGTCTTGGGGAGCACGGAAATTGCCGGGGCCGAATCTGTTTCGGGTTCCTCCTCCGCAGTGGGCGTCGAGTGGAACGCCTCGTGGGCGGCCTACCAGATCGAGGCCAGCCATGCCGCCGCGGCACTGACGACCGTGGACGTCACCCTGCCGGTCACCATCGACGCGCCGATCGACCGGGTGTTCCCCGCGTATTCGAACCTCGAGAACAGCCTCGGGCGGCACCCGTTCCTTCGCGACGTGCTCTCCCACCGCAGGTACACCGAGGGTGGTGCCGACGTCTGGGAGTTCATCGCCCTCGAGGACATCCCGGCCGGCTCGGTGTCGATCCCGGGACGCACCGTCGGGCAGCAGCGGACGTACGCGGCCGAGCACTGGTACAGCACCGACACCTGGGACATGCCCGGCGTGATCACCCACCAGAAGGTCACCTTCGCCCAGGACGGCGACGCGACCACGGTCACCGAGCACCTGACGTTCTCGGCGCCGGCCATCCTGATCGACTACACCGTGAAGAACGGCGTGTCGTCGCACATCGAGAACCAGCAGGCCATGAAGCGCGACATCGAGAACGGCACGCTCTAGACACCGGTCGTGTGGGGCGGAACCCGATCCGGGTTCCACCCCACACTCGCGTCCGAATCGAGCGCTCGGCACCGTCGCCGGATTCACGGGAGAATTTCGTTCGCTCAGATCGACGAAAACGAGGCCACGACCTCTTGCGAGTTCGTGACCTCGTTGCGTGCAGTTCGTGGAACTGCTCCTGGTGGGCGAAGGGGGACTTGAACCCCCACGTCCCGAAGGACACTGGCACCTGAAGCCAGCGCGTCTGCCATTCCGCCACTCGCCCGAGCGACGTTGGAAACACTAGCACGACTCACCACGAAAACACGATTCGCCCCCTGACCTGCGACGATGCGCCACCTCAGCACCCCGCTCCCGGGCGCGGATATCATGCAGGGGCGGTCGAGGCAGACCGCGACACGCGGAGAAGTCGAGAGGAGGCGGCATGGGCATCGTCCAACGGTTCGAACGCAAGCTTCAGGGCGCCGTCGGCGACGGACTCGCCCGGGTCTTCGGCGGCGGAGTCGTCCCGCAGGAGGTCGAGTCCGCGCTGCAGCGCGAGGCGACCGACGGGTTGCAGCGACTCGACGGCGGCCATCTGCTGGCACCGAACTCCTACGTGATCACAGTCAACGAGTCCGACCACGAGCATCTGTCCTCGGACCGGGACTTGACAGTCAAGGCGTTCTCCCGACACCTTGAGGACTTCATCCGCGACCAGGGGTGGCAGACCTACGGCCCGATCACCGTTCGGTTCGAGGCGTCCCCCACGCTGCACACCGGCCAGTTCCGGACCAGCGGAGCGGTTGATCCCGATGCGGGCACAACACTGCACCCGCGACCGGATCAGGAAGTAGCCTTACCGCCCGCGACCGCACGACCCTCCGCACCCATGAACTCAGGAGCTGGCCACATGACCCAGAACTCAGGCTTCGACCCCTCACGTGAGCCCGCCGACGAGGGTCGCTACCAGCAGGAACAACCGGTTGCCGCGGGTCGGAACGGCAGCGCCTACCCGAGCTACTCGGCGGCCGGCGGCTACGACCAGCCCCGCAACGGCTACGCGCAGGGCGGCGGCCGGCAGAACGGCGCGGACTACCCGGCGAACCCGTACCCGCCGGCCGGCGACTACCCGCCCGCCGACTACGCGAACCCGTACCCGCCGAACCCCGACTACCCGGCGAACCCCTATCCGCCGGCCGGCGACCACCCGCCCGCCGACTACGCGAACCCGTACCCGCCGAACCCCGACTACCCGGCGAACCCGTACCCGCCGAACCCCGACTACCCGGCGAACCAGTACCCCCCGGCCGGCGACTACCCGCCCGCCGACTACCCGCCCGCCGACTACCCGCCCGCCGACTACGGGAACCAGTACCCGCCCGCCGGCGACTACGCCGGGTACGGCCAGCAGCAGGGCTACGGCCAGCAGCAGCCGTACGGTCAGCCCTACGGGGCCGAGTACTCCGGGTTCGACCCGAACCGCACCTTCACCGCCACCCTGCAGCTCGAGGACGGCAGCGGCCGCAACTTCCAGCTCCGCGAGGGCCGGAACGTGATCGGCCGCGGCCAGGAGGCCCAGTTCCGGCTGCCCGACACCGGCGTCTCCCGCCGGCACATCGAGATCCGCTGGGACGGCCAGGTCGCCATGCTCTCGGACCTCGGCTCCACGAACGGCACCACCGTCAACGGTGCGCCGGTGCAGGACTGGCAGCTGGCCGACGGCGACGTCATCCGGGCCGGTCACTCGGAGATCCTGGTCCGCATCGTCTGACCCGAACCGACAGGCCCACCCGGGCGGCGACGGAATTCCGCCGCGGTTCCGTATTGTGGTTGGGCGTCCCCAGTGCGATCGACGTGAGCCGGATCGCCGTATGACGCTGTCGGCACAACGCCGCTCGCACGAGGAGGAGGTGGACCGCGGTGCAGGGACTGATCCTGCAGTTGACCAGGGCGGGATTCCTGCTGCTCCTGTGGCTGTTCGTGTGGGCGGTGCTCCGCACGCTCCGCAGTGACGTGTACGCCGCGTCCGGGGTCCGCGTCCCGCCCCGCTACTCCCGCAGCTCGTCGGTCCTGCCGTCGTTCGGGAAACCGAAGATCGCCAAGCACCTGATCGTGACCCAGGGGGCGCTCGCCGGCACCCGGATCACCCTGAGCACCCAGCCGGTGCTGATCGGGCGGGCCGACGACTCGACCCTCGTCCTCACCGACGACTACGCCTCGACCAGGCACGCCCGCCTGTCCCCCCGCGGAACCGACTGGTACGTCGAGGATCTCGGCTCCACCAACGGCACCTACCTGGACCGGGCGCGGGTCACCACCGCGGTCCGGGTTCCTCTGGGCACCCCCGTCCGGGTGGGCAAGACCGTGATCGAGCTCCGCCCGTGACCCTCGTCCTGCGCTACGCGGCGCGCAGCGACCGCGGCCTCGTCCGGTCCAACAACGAGGATTCGGTCTACGCCGGCGCCCGGCTGCTCGCGCTCGCCGACGGCATGGGCGGCCACGCCGCCGGTGAAGTGGCCTCGCAGCTGATGATCGCCGCGCTGGCCCACCTCGACGACGACGAGCCCGGCGACGACCTGCTCGGCAAGCTCGAGGCCGCCACCCGGCACGGCAACGCCGCGATCGCCGAACAGGTCGAGGAGGAGCCGGAGCTCGACGGCATGGGCACCACCCTGACCGCGATCCTGTTCGCGGGCAGCAAGCTCGGCCTGGTGCACATCGGCGACTCCCGCGCGTACCTGCTGCGTGACGACGTGCTCACCCAGATCACCCGGGACGACACGTTCGTGCAGTCCCTCGTCGACGAGGGGCGGATCACCGCCGAGCAGGCCCACACCCATCCGCAGCGGTCGTTGATCATGCGGGCGTTGACCGGCAACGAGATCGAACCCACGCTGACCGTGCGCGAAGCCCGCGCCGGGGACCGCTACCTGCTGTGCTCCGACGGGCTGTCCGACGTCGTCAGCGACGAGACCATCGCCGAGGTGCTGCGCACCGGCACCCCCGGCGAGTCCGCGGACCGGCTGATCGAGCTGGCGCTGCGCAGCGGCGGACCCGACAACGTGACCGTCGTCGTCGCCGACGTCATCGACCTCGACTACGGGCAGAGCCGCCCGATCGTCGGGGGCGCCGCCTCCGACGAGGAGGAGGACAGCCCGCCGCCGGACACCGCCGCCGGCCGGGCCGCCGCGATGCGGCCGCCGCGTGCGACGCCCCGTCGGGTCCCCCTCGCGACCGAACCCGAGCCGAAGAAGGGCCACCGGTTGCGGTGGATCCTGTTGGCGATGGGCCTGATCGCCGTCGTCGTCGCCGGCCTGGTGGCCGGACGCATGGCGCTCCGACAGAACTACTACGTCGGAGCGGACGCCGGCCGCGTCGTGGTCCTGCGCGGCGTCCCCGGCTCCGTCCTCGGGATCTCCCTGCAGGAGGTCAACCTCCTCGGCTGCGTCGACGACAACGGTCAACTCACCCTGGTCGAGCCGGACGCCGTGACCCCGTCGTGCACCGTGCTGACGGTCGACGACCTGCAGCCGTCCGCGCGGGCGCAGGTCCGGGCCGGGCTGCCGTCCGGGTCGCTGGAGGACGCCCGCAGCCAGATGCACCGGATCACCGACGGCGACCTGCTGCCGGTGTGCGAGACGGCAACCACCAGCACCCCCACGCCGACACCGGCGCCCGCCCCGGCCCCCGTCCCCGCCCCGGCCCCCGTCCCCGCCCCGGTCCCCGCTCCGGCCCCGGTGGCGACCACCGGCCCGGCCCCGGCCCCCCCACCCGCCCCGCCGACCACGACCGAACCCGCCGCGCCGGCCGTGACGACGTCGACCCAGATCCCGGGACAGAACTGCAGGACCGGTAGCTGATGTCCGTGTCCGCTGCACCGTCGGGCGCCCCGTTCCCGAGCCCGCCCGGAGGTTTCGCTCCCGCGCCCCCGCAGTCGAACCGCCGCGGCGCGGAACTGATGCTGATCTTCGCCGCGATCGGCATCACCACGCTGTCGCTGGTGCTGGTGGAGGCCAGCCAGGAGCAGACCATCACCTGGGACCTGGCCAAGTACGCGTTCGCGTACGCGGCGCTGTTCCTGATCGCACACGTCGCGGTCCGCCGCTATGCGCCGCACGCCGACCCGCTGCTGCTGCCGATCGTGGCGCTGCTCAACGGCCTCGGCCTCGTGCTGATCCACCGGCTCGACCTCGCGGAGGCGTCGGCCGCCGCGTACTTCGGCCGGGCGGCCCCCTCCCCCGACGCCACCCAGCAGGTGCTCTGGACGGCCCTCGCGATCGCCGGTTTCATCGCGGTCCTCGTGCTGCTGCGCGACTATCGACTGCTCGCGCGGTACAGCTACACCCTCGGCCTGGCCGGACTGGTGCTGCTCGCCATCCCCGCGTTGCTGCCGTCGTCGATGTCGGAGGTCAACGGCGCGAAGATCTGGATCAAGCTGCCGTTCTTCAGCATTCAGCCCGGTGAGTTCGCGAAGATCCTGCTGATCATCTTCTTCGCGTCGGTCCTGGTGTCCAAGCGGGAACTGTTCACCACCGCAGGCAGGCACTTCTTCGGGCTCGACCTGCCCCGCGCCCGCGACCTCGGTCCGATCCTCGTCGCCTGGATCGTCTCGATCGGCGTGCTCGTCCTCGAGAAGGACCTCGGCACGTCGCTGCTGCTGTTCACGACCGTGCTGGTGATGCTCTACATCGCCACCGAGCGGGTCGGCTGGCTGATCATCGGCGGCGCCCTGCTCGCCCTCGGTTTCGTGTTCGCGTACCAGATGTTCGGCCACGTCCGGGTCCGGGTGCAGACCTGGCTCGATCCGCTGGCCGACTACAACGACACCGGCTATCAGATCTCCCAGTCCCTGTTCGGGCTCGCGACCGGCGGACTGGCCGGCACCGGCCTGGGCAGCGGCCGCCCCTCCCAGGTGCCGTTCGCGAAGACCGACTTCATCGTCGCGACCATCGGCGAGGAACTCGGTCTGATCGGCCTGGCCGCCGTGCTGATGCTGTTCCTCATCTTCGTGGTCCGCGGGCTGCGCACCGCGCTCGCGGTCCGTGACAGTTTCGGCAAACTGCTCGCGGCGGGTCTGTCCTTCACGGTCGCGATCCAGGTGTTCGTCGTCGTCGGCGGCGTCACCAAACTGATCCCGCTGACCGGCCTGACCACCCCGTTCATGTCGTACGGCGGCTCGTCGCTGCTGGCGAACTACCTGCTGCTGGCGTTGCTGATGAAGATCTCCGACGCCGCCCGCACCCCACCGGAACCGAAGAAGAAGGGACCCGCACCGATCGCGGACGCACCGACGGAAATGTTGAGGCGCACATGAACACCCCGCTGCGCCGTGTCGCGATGGCAGTGATGGTGATGGTCGTCGCGCTGCTCGCCAACGCCACCTACGTCCAGGTCATCAAGGCCGACGACCTGCGCACCGATCCGCGGAACTCGCGGGTGCTGCTCGACGAGTACTCCCGTCAGCGGGGCCAGATCTCGGCCGGGGGTCAGGTGCTGGCCGCGTCGGTGGCCACCGACGACCGGTACAAGTACCTGCGCACCTATCCGCCGAACCCGTCGGCCCCGTCGAGCCCGTTCGCGAACGCACCGGTCACCGGGTTCTACTCGATGCTGTACGGCAACACCGGCCTCGAACGCAGCGAGGACGCGGTGCTCAACGGCTCCGACAACCGGCTGTTCAGCCGGCGCTTCTTCGACCTGGTGTCCGGCCGCGACCCGCGGGGCGGCAACGTCGTCAGCACGATCGACCCCGTCGTCCAGCAGGTCGCGTACGACCAGTTGACGGCGAAGGGCTACACCGGCTCGGTCGTCGCGATCAAACCCAGCACCGGTGACATCCTCGCGATGGTCAGCACCCCCAGCTACGACCCGAACCTGCTCGCCAGCCACGACGGCAAGGTCAGCACCCAGGCGTGGGAGGACCTCAACGCCGACCCGGACAAGCCGCTGCTCAACCGGGCCGTCTCGCAGACCTATCCGCCCGGCTCCACGTTCAAGGTCGTGGTCACCGCGGCCGCACTGACCAAGGGCGCGAACCCGGACGAGCAGCTCACCGCGGCGCCGAACATCACGCTGCCGGGGACGACCACCACCCTGGAGAACTACAACGGGACCACCTGCGGCAGCGGCCCGACCGCGTCGCTGCGCGAGGCGTTCGCCCGGTCCTGCAACACCGCGTTCGTCGAGCTCGGCATCAAGACCGGCGCCGACGCACTCAAGGAGCGGGCGACCGCGTTCGGGATCTCCCCGGACGCGCCCGGCATCCCGATTCCCGTCGCCGACGGGACCGTCGGCTCGATCCCGGACGACGCCGCGCTCGGCCAGACCAGCATCGGTCAGCGGGACGTCGCGCTGACCCCGCTGGAGAACGCCGTCATCGCCGCGACCGTCGCGAACGGCGGGGTCCGGATGCAGCCGCACCTGGTCGCGCAGCTGCAGAGCCCGGACCTGTCGGACCTGGCCAACACCGTGCCCGAGTCCAAGGGGCAGGCGGTGTCCCCGCAGGTCGCGGCGACCCTGACCGACCTGATGATCGGGTCGGAGAACAACACCGGCGGCGGGAACAAGATCCCCGGTGTGCAGATCGCGTCGAAGACCGGTACCGCCGAACACGGCACCGATCCGAGGAACACGCCGCCGCACGCCTGGTACATCGCGTTCGCGCCGGCCCAGAACCCGCAGGTCGCGATCGCGGTGATGGTCGAGAACGGTGGCGACCGCGCCCTCGCCGCGACCGGTGGGTCGGTGGCCGCACCGGTCGGGCGGGCCGTGATCAACGCCGCGCTCGAGCGGGAGGCGCAGCGGTGACCTTGTACAACGGCGCGGTCATCGCGAACCGCTATCGGCTGCTGCGCCTGATCGCGACCGGCGGCATGGGCCAGGTGTGGGAGGCCACCGACAACCGGCTGCACCGCCGGGTCGCGGTCAAGGTGCTCAAGTCCGAGTTCTCCAACGACCCGGAGTTCCTGGAACGGTTCCGCACCGAGGCGCGGACGACGGCGCAGCTGAACCATCCGGGCATCGCCGGGATCTACGACTACGGCGAGACCCGGGACACCGCAGGCGCGGCGACCGCCTACCTGGTGATGGAGCTGGTCAACGGCGAACCGCTGAGCTCGGTGCTGGCCCGGGTCGGGCGGCTGTCGCTGCCGCACGCGCTCGACATGCTCGAGCAGACCGGCCGCGCGCTGCAGACCGCGCACGACGCCGGTGTCGTGCACCGCGACGTCAAACCCGGCAACATCCTGATCACCCCGACCGGGCAGGTGAAGATCACCGACTTCGGCATCGCCAAGGCGGTCGAGGCGTCCCCGGTCACCCGGACCGGGATGGTGATGGGCACCGCCCAGTACATCGCGCCGGAGCAGGCCCTCGGTCAGGATGCGTCGCCCGCCAGCGACGTGTACTCGCTCGGCGTCGTCGGGTACGAGGTCCTGTCCGGGCACCGCCCGTTCACCGGCGACGGCGCCCTGACGGTCGCGATGAAACACGTCCAGGAGATCCCGGCACCGCTGCCGACGGACCTGCCGCCGAACGTGCGCGAGCTGATCGAGATCACGATGGCGAAGGACCCGGCCGCCCGGTACGGCGGCGGCGGCGAGTTCGCCGACGCGGTCGCGGTGGTCCGCGCCGGCGGCCGGCCGCCGTTGCCGGGTGCGACGGCACCCACCGTCGCGGTGACGTCGCCGACCGCGGCCACCCAGGTGCTGGCACCGTCGACGGGTGCCTATGCTGGGCCCGGTCCCGCCGCCGAGACACCGCCGTCCGGCCTGACCAGCGGCCAGAAGGCGGTCGCATGGACCGCGGGCGGCCTGCTGCTCCTGGCGCTGCTGACCGGAGGTTGGATGCTGCTGACCGGGGGCGGTGACGAGCCGTCCGCGCCGGCCACGACGACCACCACCCGCGCACCGGTCACGACCACGCACGTTCCCACGACGACGCGGCCACCCACGACCACCGAGGCGCCGATCACCACGGAGCGAACAACGGAACCGACGACCACCGAGCCGCCGATCACCACGACGACGACCGAGCCGCCGACCACCACGACCGTGCGGGCCACGACGACCACCGAGCCGCCGACCACCACGACCACGACCACGACCACCACGACGACGCCGGGCAAGACGACGACCTCGGCCCCCCAAGGACAGCCATGACCACACCCCGCAAACTCTCCTCCCGCTACGAGCTGGGTGAGATTCTCGGCTTCGGTGGCATGTCCGAGGTGCACCTGGCCCGCGACCTGCGGCTGAGCCGGGACGTCGCGATCAAGGTGCTGCGCGCCGACCTGGCCCGCGACCCCACGTTCTACCTGCGCTTCCGTCGCGAGGCGCAGAACGCGGCCGCACTGAACCATCCGGCGATCGTGGCCGTCTACGACACCGGTGAGGCCGAGACCGACGGCGGTCCGCTGCCGTACATCGTGATGGAGTACGTCGACGGGGTGACGCTGCGCGACATCGTCCGCAGCGAGGGCCCGATGGCGCCGCGCCGCGCGATGGAGGTCATCGCCGACGTGTGCGCGGCCCTGGACTTCAGCCACCGCAACGGCATCGTGCACCGCGACATCAAGCCGGCGAACATCATGATCAACCGGGCCGGCGCGGTGAAGGTGATGGACTTCGGCATCGCCCGCGCGATCTCCGACAGTTCCAGCCCGATGACGCAGACCGCCGCCGTCATCGGCACCGCCCAGTACCTGTCGCCGGAGCAGGCCCGCGGCGAACAGGTCGACGCCCGCTCCGACGTGTACTCGCTCGGCTGTGTGCTGTTCGAGATCCTGACCGGAGAACCGCCGTTCAAGGGCGATTCCCCGGTCGCGGTCGCCTACCAGCACGTCCGCGAGGATCCGGCGGTGCCGTCGTCGGTGAACCCCGACATCCCGCGCGAGCTGGACTCGGTGATCCTCAAGGCGATGAGCAAGAACCCGGCGAACCGGTACCAGAGCGCCGCCGAGATGCGCGGCGACCTGGTTCGGGTGCTGGGCGGGCAGCGCCCGGCCGCCCCGATGGTGATGAGCGACGAGGACCGCACCACGATCCTCGGTGCCGTCGACAACTCCGGCTACGCCGCGACCCCGGCCGCGACCCCGACGCCGGCCGCGGCACCCGGGGCCGGGACTCCCGAGCCGAACTCGCGGCGGACGCTGAAGTGGGCGCTGCTCGCCATCGGTGCGCTCGTCGTGATCGGCATCATCGGCGCGTTCCTGTGGTCCCTCGGCCCCGGATCGAAGGCCGCCCAGGTGACGGTCCCCGACGTGACCAACCAGTCGTCGCAGGCCGCCCAGACCACGCTGCAGAACCTCGGATTCCGGGTCCAGACCCAGCCGAAGCCGAGCGACGTGGTCGCGACCGGCAACGTCATCTCCACGATCCCGGTCGCAGGCAGTCGCGCCGACGAGGGCACCACCGTGACCCTCGACATCTCGTCCGGCCCCGAGCAGGTGACGGTGCCGAAGCTGACCGGGATGACGCAGGCGCAGGCCGCGCAGGCCCTCAGCGCGGTCGGCCTGGCGCTCGACCCGACCGTGGACCGGGCCCCGTCCTCACCCGACCAGCTCGACAAGGTGACCGCGCAGGACCCGACCTCGGGCGCGAAGGTCGAGATCAACGGGACCGTGCAGGTCACCCTCGGCAGCGGACCGGAGCAGGTCCGGGTCCCGAACGTCGTCGGCCAGACGCTGGAGGTCGCGCAGCCGAACGTCGAGGGCGCCGGCTTCAAGGTCGAGGTCGAGAACATCGACTCCGGACGGCCGAAGGGCCAGGTCGTGTCCACCGACCCGACCGGCGGCACCACCGCGGCCCGCGGCACCACCGTCAAGCTCAAGGTGTCGAACGGCAACATGATCCAGATGCCGGACCTGAGCGGCCAGACGGTGTCGCAGTCGCTGGACGCGCTGCGGCGCGCCGGGTGGACCGGCTCGTCGAGCCAGCTCGTTCAGCGGCCGGAGCCGACCCTGGAGACCGATCTGGTCGGCAAGGTCGTCTCGCAGACGCAGCCGTCGGGATCCGAGGTGTCGAAGACCGCGACGATCACCGTCGGCATCGGTCAGCTCGGCATCCCGTCCTCCGGCCCTCGCTGACCCGCACCCGCTACTTCCTGGATGGCCCATCCGGTCGGTTGAACCGACCGGATGGGCCATTCAGGATCAGGGACGGGATCGGCCTCCCGCCGATCGCGAGGTCAGGAGTGGCTGAGGGCGTCGCCGAGAGCGCGGGCGACCTCGGCCTCGAGCGACTCGATCAGCCCCTCGGCGGGACGCTTCCCGCACACTTCGAGCCAGTTCGCGAGCATCCGGTGCCCGCCCTGGGTGAGCACCGACTCCGGGTGGAACTGGACCCCGTGGATCGGCAGGTCCCGGTGCCGCAGCGCCATCACGATGCCGGTGTCGGTGTGCGCGGTCGCGATCAGCTCGTCCGGCATGGTCTCCGGCAGCACGGTCAGCGAGTGGTAGCGGGTCGCGGTGAACGGGTTCGGCAGGCCCGCGAGGACCCCGGTCCCGTCGTGGGTGACCAGGCTGGTCTTGCCGTGCAGCAGTTCCGGCGCACGGTCGACGGTGGCACCGAACGCGGCGCCGATGGACTGGTGCCCGAGGCAGACGCCGAGCAGCGGCGTCGCGGCGTCCGCGCAGGCCGTCACCAGGTCCATGCTCGCCCCCGCACGCTGCGGGGTGCCGGGCCCGGGGCTGAGCAGGATCCCGTCGAAGTCCGCCGCGACCGCCGCCCGGTCGTCGAGGCGCGGGTCGTCGTTGCGCCACACCGTCGCCGTGGTGCCCAGCTGGCCCAGGTACTGGACCAGGTTGAAGACGAAGCTGTCGTAGTTGTCGACGACCAGGATGCGCATTGCGCCAGGATATGCGGCCGGGATCTACCGGGCGAACTTGGTTCGCATCTGTCCGTCGTAGGCGGGCACCGTCAGCGACGTCGCGGCACTCTGCTCGTAGCCGAGTCCGTACCGGACGGCGTACTGCTTGAACAACCGCACGCCCGGCTCGGCGTCCAACGCGGCCGTCAGCGGGCCCGGATCCCCGAGCGCGGTCAGCACGTACGGCGGGCTGTACGTGCGACCGTGCAGCAGCAGGGTGTTGCCGATGCAGCGGGGCGCGGTGGTCGCGACGACCCGCTGGTCCTGCATCCCGATCGCGGTCGCGCCGCCGGCCCACAACGCGTTGAGCACCGACTGCACGTCCTGCTGGTGGACGACGAGATCGTCCGGACGGGCGCCGGCCGGATAGTTGCCGTCGGAGTCGCGCGGCGCGTCGGTGAGGGTGACGGTGACGCCGCGGCCGCTGGCAGCCGCCAGCCCCGCCTCGGCTTCCAGCGCGCCCACCCGGTCGAGAACGGATGCGACACCGGTGTCGGAGTGCGCGGCCCGGGCCTGCAGCGCATCCACCTGGGCGGCGAGCCCGTCGCGGTCCGCGGTGACGCGGTCCAGGTCGGACTGGGCGGCCCGCACCAGGTCCGACAACCGGGTGGTGTCTCCGCGGCGCAACTCGTTTCCGGCGGACACCTCGCGGGTGGTGGCGAACAGCAGGCCCGCGACCAGACACACGATCGGCACGCACACGATCCACAGCCGGGACCGGCGGGCGGGTTCGGTCATGCGAGGAACCTCCGGGCCGGGTCGGGTACCTCCGGGTGCGGTCCCCGAGGCGGTTCGGCGCCGAGTCGGCGGGTGTCCGGCTACCGTAGGCTCGAATCTACCTGGTAGGCGTCGGGGACGACGCCGACCGCACACTGTTCATCCACAGGGCCGGCTGCCCTGGCCACACCATCCGAGGACGTCATGCCGAAGTCGAAGGTCCGGAAGAAGACCGACTACACCATCAACCCCGCGAGCCGCACTCCCGTCAAGGTGAAGGCCGGTCCGTCGAGCACGTTGTACGTGTCGGTGATGTTGGGACTGATGCTGGTCGGACTGGCCTGGCTGATCGTGTACTACCTCGCGGCGGACCAGATCTCGTTCATCAACAACCTGGGGGCATACAACTTCCTGATCGGCTTCGGATTCATGGTCGCGGGCCTGATCATGACGATGCGGTGGCGGTGACCTGCGGATTCTCCGCATCAACCGCCGTCAATCACACACATGTCATTCATCCCCACTGTGGATAAACCCTGTGGACAACCTCGGGAGTACCGGTGCACGATCCCCAGTGGTCCACCCCGACCGCGGCGCTGACCGCGACCGGGATCGGCGGGGTGGCGATGGCGCTGGCCGCGGTCGCGCTGCCCGCGGACCCGGCCGGTCGGCTCCTGATCGGCCTCGCCGCCCTGGGTCTGCTGGTCGTGACCGCGCTCGGGGCGCGGCAGCGACCGCGCCTGGCCGTCCTCGACGGCAACCGCGGCATCACGTTCCGGCGACTGCGGGGCCGGCTCGACGTGGACCGCTCCGAGCTGCGTCGCGTCCGCATCGTGCGGTATCCGCGGTTCGGTCGCCGGGTGCCGATGCTCGAGATCGACGTCCGGCCGCCCGGATCCGACGACGACCGGCTGCTCGTGTTCGGGCGCTGGGATCTCGGGGCCGACCCGACCACCGTGTTCGAGGCTCTCAACGCCCGCGGCCTGGTGCCGCCGGAACGCGACCGCACCTGACCCGTCGGGGCGGGGTTCGACGCCGGTCCGCTACAGCCCGTACTCGCTGCGCAGCTGTGCGACCCGCAGGCCGACCACGCCCAGCGTGCCGACCGCGACCACACCGAGCCCGATCCAGCCGATCCGGACGGCCTTGACGCGGTCCTGTCCGGCACCGAACCACTGCGGCGCGTAGAGCAGCGCGGCGGTGGCGGCGGCACCGGCGGCGAGCCCGCCGAAGTGCCCCCAGAACGAGATGCCGGGCAGCGTGAGGCTGATGACCACGTTGATCGCGATCACCGCGACGATCGGCGCCGGGCTGCGGCGCAGTTTGAGCAGGATGACCGCCTGCGCGCCCATGATGCCGAAGATCGCCCCGGAGGCACCGGCGGTGAAGCCGTCCCCGCTCAAGGCCATCACCGCGGCCGATCCGCCGAGCAGCGAGATCAGGTAGACGGCCACGTACCGGGACCGGCCCAGGACCAGCTCGGTGTCCCGGCCGAGGATGTAGAGCGCGAACATGTTGACGGCCAGGTGCAGCAGGCCGAAGTGCAGGAATCCGCTGCCGAGCAGCCGCATCCAGTCGCCGTTGGCGACATCGATCGGGGAGAGCACCCACCGGCCGAACAACTGCGAGTCGAAGACGGCCGCGCCGGTGAACGGGTTGATCAGGCCGCGACCGTTGTCGAGCAGGGACTTCGCCTGCACCGCGGTCACGAGGAAGACCAGCACGTTGATCCCCATCAGGACGTACGTGACGATCGGGGTCGGGAGGCCGGCACGGACCGGAGCACCGGCGACGGTGCGCACGGCCGCGGTGTTGCGGTTGTCAGCGGCGATGCAGTCGACGCAGTGCTGCCCGACCGAGGCGGGTCGCAGGCAGTCGGGGCAGGCGGGACGTCCGCAGCGCGTGCAGGACAGCCCGGTCGGGCGGTCCGGGTGTCGCACGCACCGCGGTTGGAGCGGGGTTCCGTCGCCGGGTCCACCGCCCCAACCGGGGTTCGTCATCTCGTCGACCGATCAGGAGATGGTGATGCTGTTGATCACGACCGGCTCGACCGGGCGGTCGGCGCGATCGGTGGCGGTGGTCGCGATCGCGTCGACGACCTTCCGCGACTCGGGGTCGACGACCTCACCGAAGATCGTGTGGCGCCGGTTCAGGTGCGGGGTCGCGCCGACGGTGATGAAGAACTGGGAGCCGTTGGTGCCCGGACCCGCATTCGCCATCGCCAGCAGGTAGCCGCGGTCGAACTGGAGCTCGGGGTGGAACTCGTCGGCGAACTGGTAGCCCGGGCCGCCGCGGCCGGTGCCGGTCGGGTCGCCGCCCTGGATCATGAAGCCGGAGATGACGCGGTGGAAGACGGCGCCGTCGTAGAACGGTCCGGACGTCTCGCCCTTCGCGTTCTGCGTCTTGTAGCCGCCGGATCCGTCGGCGAGTCCGACGAAGTTGGCGACCGTCTTCGGCGCGTGGTTGCCGAACAGGGCGATCTGGATGTCGCCGCGGTTGGTGTGCAGCGTTGCGGTTGCGGTCTGATTCGGTGTGCTCACGCCCTCCATCGTGCCATTCACACGCCGCTGCGGTGCCATTCACACACTCGGGACATGTGCGACAGTGGACAGATGACGCGCGCGACGAAGCAGACATCCGTCCCGGCACCTGTCGACATCGATGCCGAACACGAGTCCATCACGCTGACGATCCCGAGGTCCGGGCCCGCGCTGCGGCTCGCGAAGGCGACCGCGATCGGTGTCGCGAAGGGCACCGGCAGCCTCGCGAGGGGCGGCGCGGTGGTCGGCGGGTACCTGCTGAGTCAGGGATGTGCGTTGGCGCAGTCGGCGCTGGCCCGGGCCGCGGAGTCCGGTGTCGCGCCGGTTGTCGACGAGGAGACGGTGATCGCGGCCGTCGCCCCGTCGCACCGCGGCCGTCGGGTGCGCAGGTTCGTGGTGTTCGGGGCGCTCGGCGCCGCGGCCGTCGCCGGGGTCGTGGTCTGGCGACGCCGCCACGCCGAGCCGGAACAGGTCGCCGACCAGCCGCCGAGCCTGCGCGACCTCGAAGCAGTCGAATCGTAGGCAATTTGGTTTCACGTGGAACGGGCCCGGCACCGACGTGGTGCCGGGCCCGTGTCGTCGGGCGGGGTCAGCAGTTGCCGCCGGTCGGCACCCCGTTGAACCGGTCCGTCAGGAACTGGGCCGCCTCCGGCAGGCCCAGGAGCAACGGAGCGGCGTGATTGACCGCGAGGCCGGGCCCGAGCTCGGGCAGCGCGTTCTCGGAGAACTGGACGGTGGCACCGCGGCTGCACCAGTCGGCGGCGAGCTGCCGCGCCTGACCGAACGGCACGATGTCGTCGTGGATGCCGGACTGGACCAGGACCGGCGCCGACGGCGTCAGCCGGCCGATCCGCTGCCGGTCGAGGAGATCCTTGGCCAGCGGCAGCCGGTCGAGCACGACGGCCAACGGCTCACCGGTGCGGGTGTGGTCGCTGGTCCTCTGGAATCCGAACGCCGCCGCGGTCTCGGCGACGCACTGCTCGGCGACCCGCGCGAGCATCTCCCGGCCGCGGTCGTTGACCTCGGCGTCGATCGTGGGCCGCAGCTGCGGATACGCCTGCACGAGGCTGTTGATCGCGTAGCCGACCGCGCCGGTGAGCGCCGACCCGTCGATCTCGCGCAGCGTCGCCGTCAGGTCCGCCGGCGGCGCGCCCGCGTAGGTGCCCTTGACGTCGAGTTCCGGTGCGTACGTGGGCGCCAGTTCGGCGGCGGCCGCCGCCGCGCCGCCACCCTGTGAGTAGCCCCAGAACCCGACCGGGCCGTTCCGGGTGATCGCGGTGTCCGGCAGCGACTGCGCGGCCCGGGCGGCGTCGACGACCGCGTGCGCCTCGGACACCCGGTTGACGTACGTGTGGATTCCGGCGGTGCCGAGCCCCTCGTAGTCGGTGACGACGACGGCGATCCCGCGCAGGAGCAGGGTGTTGACGGCGATGGCCTCGTACTCGAGCATCGGCGCGAGGTGCCCGTCGATCGTGACGAGCCGCTCGAACTGCTTCGACGGCGCGCACTGGTCGCCCTGACCGTGGGTGCCCACGGCGAGGCTGACCAGGGGCCGCTCCCCCGCCCCGGTCCACGGCACCTGCGGGTCCAGGTAGGTGCCGGTGACGGCGATCGGCACGTCGTTGGCATCGGCGGTGCGATACATGATCCGGGTCGCGTCGGCCGGGAACCCGCCGGCGGTGCCGGGAACACGCACGGCGAGCGCCGCGGGCTCGGAGCGCACGAGTTCGCCGGGGGCGGACGGCAGCGACTCGGGGGTCGCGTAGAAGTCCGGCGCCGCGCTCGCCTGTGCCGTCGCCGCCGTGGCGATGCCCACCGCCGCGGCGGCGGCGACCGCGACTCGTTTCGCCATCCGGGTCTGTGCCGTCGTCCGCACGTCCGTCTTCACGTTCCACCCCCGAGGAGACCTTTACTGTTACCCCTGGTAACAGACCGAAGGGACGGTAGCACAGCACTGAGCGCCCGGTAAGTGGCCGGATCGTGACCCGTTGGTGTCCCCGGAGTCCTCCACGTGCCCGTTCCGTGACCGCACCGTGAACAGTTGCGAGGCGAAACTGATTGCTACACAGAGTTGTTCACATATCCACAGGGAACGTGCCGCCGAGCCGGGGCGACCTCGGTCACCGATCCGGGCCGGAAACGAGAAAACCCCGCACCGGATGGGTGCGGGGTTTCTCGTGACAATCGAATCGGGTTGTGGAGCCTAGGAGATTCGAACTCCTGACATCTGCCTTGCAAAGGCAGCGCTCTACCAACTGAGCTAAGGCCCCGTCCGCGTCAGCGGCTGGTGACCTCGTGCCAGACGTCCTCACTGCGATGCTGCGATCGCAGCCTGGTGAGTCCGAGGATTACTGCCGCGGCGGTCGCGACGACCAGCAGAATCTTCATGCTCGAACCCTTCGTCGGCACGGGGAGTGGGCCTAGGAGGACTTGAACCTCCGACCTCTTCCTTATCAGGGAAGCGCTCTAACCGCCTGAGCTATAGGCCCGTGTCCGGCCCGGGAGATCGTGTCTCTCGAACCGAGGCATGAGATTACCCCACCGACCCGCAGCCGCCAAAATCGGGTCGGTGGGGAACCGAAAGACCAGGTCAGTCACGTCCGCGAGCGGACAGTCAGACCCGTCGCGAGCGGACAGTCAGACCCGTCGCGAGCGGACAGTCAGTCCCGGTCCGCCAACGTCACCTCGACACCGCCGACGAGGTCGGTGCAGAGGTTGTAGATGAACGCACCGATGGTCGCGAGCGCGGTGAACAACACGATGTTGATGCCGCCGATCAACGCCGAGTACCCGAACACCTGGCCGGCCGACACCAGCCCGCTGTCCGAGGACTCGGACACGATGTCGGTGAAGGCGTTGTTCAGCCGGTCCCACACGCCCATGCCGTCGAGCACGATGTACAGGAACCCGACAGCGAACATCCACACGAAGAACATCGCGACCGACAGGACCGCTGCCACCTTCAGCGTGGACCACGGGTCGATCTTGCGAACCTGCACGGACGCCCGCAGCGGGTCGCCGACCGGGGTCGTCGCCGCGAGCAGGACGGACGGCTTCTTGCTCGGGGCGGCACCCGGAGCCGGCTCGACCGGGGTCGGGTGCTTGAGCTCCGACAGGTCCGGCAGATCCTTGGCCAGGTCCTCGCGGTCGATGTGCCGGGTCGGCCCGTCGATCACCGCGGCCTTCGTCTGCGCGGCCTGCTTCTGGGCGGCGCGGGCCGGATCGGCGACGGGTCGCTGGCCGGGCGCCTGCCGGTTCGGAACCGACGCGGCCGCGGGCACGGCCGCGGTCTTCGCGGCGGCCGGCGGCGTCACGGGCTTGCCCGGTGCCGGGTTCTGGCTGCCGCGCTGCCACGGCGGCGTCTGGGCACCGGCCTGGCGCTGCCCCGGCGCCGAGGTGGCCGGACCACCGGGACGCTGGGCGGCCGGCGGGACCGTCTTGCCGTTGGCCGGCGCGGCGGGCCCGGCCCCCTGCGGGGCGGGCCCGGTGCCCGCCTGCGGGGTGGGGCGGGTGTTGCCGGCGGCCGGCGGGGTGGCCGCTCCGTTCTTCGGTGCCGGTGCGCCGCCGGCGGGTGCCGCCGGCGCGCCCGGCGCGGTCGCCGCCGGCTTCTCGGCGGGCTTCGGCGCTCCGGCGGCGGGCGGCTGGGCGGTGGGTGCACCGGACGCCGGCGTGCGTGCGGCCTCGGCGGTCGGCGCCGCCTCCGGCCGGCCCTGCGGGGGCTTCGGGGTCTCCCCCACGGATGCCTTGTCCACGGGACCCGCCTTCGGCGCGTCGGACGCCGGCGGTGTCGGCGCGGGCGCCTTCGCGGCCTGCGGCGACCCCGGAGCGGGGGCCGGGGTACCCGCCGGCGCAGGTCCGGCGGCCGCGGCCGGTGCCGCGGACCCGTTCGAGGCGGGCGCCGGCGGCGGGGTCGGCCCCGGCGCGGTCCCGTTCGGACGGGTCCCCTCGGCCGGTGCGGCAGGACCGGTCGGTGCCGGCCGGTCGCTGCCGGGCTGCTGGGGAGTGCTCACTTACGACTCCTTCGGTGCATCGGTCGCGGCGGCGTCGGACTCTTCGGGTTCGTCGGCGTTGCGCGCGATCGCGAGCAGCGTGTCACCGTCCCCGAGGTTCATCAACCGCACGCCCTTGGTCTGACGGCCGGCCTTGCGTACCTGCTTGGCCGCCGTGCGGATCACACCCCCGCCGGAGGTGATGGCGTAGAGCTCGTCGTCGTCGTCGACGATGAGCGCCCCGACCAGGGTGCCACGCTTGGCGTCGTACTGAATCGTCAGCACGCCCTTGCCGCCGCGGCCCTGAACGGGGTAGTCCTCCATCGGGGTGCGCTTGGAGTAGCCGCCGGAGGTCGCGACCAGCAGGTACGTGCCCTCCTTCACGACGTTGAGCGACAGCAGCGCGTCGTCCCCGTTGAATCGCATGCCCTGCACACCGGACGTCGCGCGACCCATCGGGCGCAGCGCCTCGTCGGTGGCGGAGAACCGGATCGACTGGCCCTGCTCCGACACGAGCAGCAGGTCGTCGTCCGCGGAGCAGAGCACCGCGCCGACCAGCTCGTCCTCGCCGCGCAGGTTGATCGCGACGATGCCGCCCGAGCGGTTCGAGTCGAAGTCCGACAGCTTGGACTTCTTGACCAGGCCGTTGCGGGTGGCGAGCACCAGGTACGGCGCATCCTCGTAGGACTGCAGCCGGATCACGCCCTGGATCCGCTCGTCGGGCTGGAACGCGAGCAGGTTGGCGACGTGCTGACCGCGCGCCGTGCGCCCGGCCTCGGGCAGCTCGTACGCCTTGGCCCGGTACACCCGGCCCTTGGTCGTGAAGAACAGCAGCCAGTCGTGGGTGGAGGTGACGAAGAAGTGCCTGACCAGGTCGTCCTGCTTGAGCTCGGCGCCCTTGACTCCCTTGCCGCCGCGCTTCTGCGAGCGGTACAGGTCGGTCTTGGTGCGCTTGGCGTATCCGGTCTCGGTGATCGTGACGACGACGTCCTCGCGGGCGATCAGGTCCTCGTCGGCGACGTCGCCGTCCGCGGCGATGATCCGGGTGCGGCGGTCGTCGCCGTACTTGTCGACGATCTCCTTCAGCTCGTCGCGGACGATCGCGCGCTGCCGCTCGGGCCGGGCCAGGATGTCCTGGTAGTCGGCGATCTCGCGCTCGATCTCGGCGAGTTCGTCGACGATCTTCTGCCGCTCGAGAGCGGCGAGGCGGCGCAGCTGCATCGCGAGGATCGCGTCGGCCTGGATCTCGTCGACGGTGAGCAGTTCCATCAGCCCGGCACGGGCGATGTCGACCGTCTGGGAGGCGCGGATCAGCGCGATGACCTCGTCGAGGGCGTCGAGCGCCTTGACCAGGCCGCGCAGGATGTGGGCCCGCTCCTCGGCCTTGCGCAGCAGGTACCGGGTGCGCCGGACGATGACCTCGAGCTGGTGGGCCACGTACAACCGGATCATCTGGTCGAGGCGCAGCGTGCGCGGCACCCCGTCGACGATCGAGAGCATGTTGCAGCCGAACGTGGTCTGCAGCTGGGTGTGCTTGTAGAGGTTGTTGAGCACCACCTTCGCGACCGCGTCCCGCTTGACGGTGACGACGATGCGCAGGCCGGCACGGTCCGAGGACTCGTCGTGGATGTCGGAGATCCCGGCGATCTTCGCGTCCTTGACCTGCTCGGCGATCGCGTTGATGAAGTTGTCGGTGTTGACCTGGTAGGGCAGCTCGGTGATGACGATCGTGGTCTGACCCTTGGCGTTCTCCTCGATCTCCACCACGCCGCGCATCCGGACGGACCCGCGGCCGGTGCGGTACGCGTCCGAGATGCCCTGGCCGCCGACGATCAGGCCGGCGGTCGGGAAGTCGGGTCCCTTGACCCGTTCCATGACGGCCTCGAGGGTCGCCTCCTCGTCGGCGTCGTGGTGCTCGAGCGCCCAGTAGATGGCCTCCGCGACCTCGCGCAGGTTGTGCGGCGGGATGTTGGTGGCCATGCCGACGGCGATGCCGTTCGAGCCGTTGATCAGCAGGTTCGGGATGCGGCTCGGCAGGACCGTCGGTTCCTGCGTCTTGCCGTCGTAGTTCGGTGCGAAGTCGACCGTCTCGTGGTCGATCTCCCGCAGCATCTCCATCGCCAGCGGCGTCAGCCGGCACTCCGTGTACCGCATCGCGGCGGCGCCGTCGTTGCCGCGGGAGCCGAAGTTGCCCTGGCCGTCGACGAGCGGGTAGCGCAGCGACCAGGGCTGCGCCATGCGCACGAGGGTGTCGTAGATGGAGGAGTCGCCGTGCGGGTGGTAGTTACCCATCGTGTCGGCGACCGGGCGGGCGGACTTCACGTAACCGCGGTCCGGCCGGTAGCCGTTGTCGTACATCGCGTACAGCACGCGTCGGTGCACGGGCTTGAGACCGTCACGCACGTCCGGCAGGGCGCGGCCCACGATCACGCTCATCGCGTAGTCGATGTAGCTGGACTGCATCTCCTGCTGGATGTCCACCGGCTCGACGCGGTCGTGCCCCGGTTCCTCCGGTGGCAACGTGGTGTCAGTCATCGGCTCCTCTTCTTCTCAGCTTCGGTGGTGCCGGGTGCGACGGTCCTGGGCAGAGCCCGCGGACCCGGGCCGGCGGTCGGCGTCGGGAGCACTCGTTCCCGACCCCGTGCGCCGCACAACCACCCAAGTCTATAGGTGCTGGTCAGCCGGAACCGGCAGCCGTCGCGGGTTGTCGCGACCGCGGCCTGACCGAGGCGGTCAGTGCTGCCGCTGTTGGGCCTCCTGCTGCACCCACGCCTGGGCCTGGGCCTCGAGTTCGGCGGTGGCACGGTCCGGGGCCATCAGCAGCGCGACGATCGGCACGATGAGGATCAGCATGCTGACCACGAACGCCGGGAACAGGATCGCGAACACCTCGGAGCCCGCCGGGATCGTCGCGGTCGGGTCCAGCCGCACCCGCAGCGCCGCCATCATCGCCATGTGCATCAGCACCGGGGCCACCGCGACCGCGAGCGAGCCGCCGGCCAGGACGGGCCGGGACACGTCGGCGCTGGCCATCCACAGCACACCGAGCGAGGCGAGCACGGCGATCACCGCCGCGACCGCGATCAGGGCGCCGTCCATGTAGGTCCGTCCCTGCACCTCGATCGCCTTCATCGCGAAGTAGTACCCCAAGGTCAGGCCCAGACCCATCACCACCGCCGCGGACATCAGCCTGACGATCACGGCATCGGTGCTCGGGCGCGACTCCACGGCCTCGCGCGGCGTGCTGATCAACAGCCCGACGAGCGCGGCCGCCATGCACAGGAACAGCGACGCGACCACGCGCGTCGAGTCGAACCGGATGGCGCTGCCGTCGACCGAGAACCCGGCCATCGTCACGATGTTCGAGAGCCAGAACGCGGTGCCACCGATCGCCAACGCGGCCAGCAGCATCCAGAGCCGCTGCCGGCTCGCCGCATAGGCGGCGCGGCGGGCACAGGCGATCCCGACGTACGAACCGATCGCCGCCGTCGCGAGGGCGAGGAAGACCACCCAGATCCCCATCGACAGGTGGTGCACTTCGTCCGACATGGTGGTCTCCGCCTTCGGTGTGGTGGGCCGTTCGAGGTGGCCGGACTGCTGGGGTCCGGTGTCAGGCGACCGTTTGCCCGAGCCGCCGCAGGGCGTATTCGGTGACGGTCACGAGCGCGGTCTTCGCGGATTCACGGTTGCGCGCGTCGATGGACATGATCGGGACGTCCGCCGACACCGCGAGGGCCTGGCGGATCTCCTCGACCGGGTAGCGCGGCGCGTCGTCGAACTCGTTGACCGCGACCAGGAACGGCAGGCCCCGGGCTTCGAAGAAGTCCACGGCCGCGAACGACTCGTCGAGGCGGCGGGTGTCGATCAGCACGATCGCCCCGATCGCGCCACGGATCAGGTCGTCCCACATGAACCAGAAACGGTTCTGGCCCGGCGTGCCGAACAGGTACAGCACCAGGTCGTCGGCGAGGCTGATCCGCCCGAAGTCCATGGCCACCGTCGTGGTGGCCTTCTGCGGCGTGGCGGAGAGGTTGTCGACCCCGTCCGAGGCGTTGGTGACCATCGCCTCGGTCCGCAGCGGGACGATCTCCGAGACGGCCCCGACGAGGGTGGTCTTGCCGACACCGAAACCGCCGGCGACGACGATCTTGGTCGAGGTCACCCGGCCACGCCGGGGATCAGAGCTTGCGAAGTCCACCGAGGACCCTTTCGATCAGTTCACGGCGCTCGCTGTCGCTCGAATCGTCGTGAAGGGTTGCGAGGATCCGGACGTGACCGGCCTCGACGAGGTCCGCGACGAGCACCCGGGCGACGCCGATGGGCACGCCGACCCGGGCCGCGATCTCGGCCACCGACGGGGACTGTGCGCACAATGCCACGATCGCCGCCTCGACGTCACCGAGTTCGAGTGTCCGGTTCTCGGGGTCCGGCAACGCCTGGATCAACGCCTCGAGGGCCAGTTCGACCGCGGGTCTGGTCCGTCCCGAGGTCAGCGAGTAGGGCCGCACCAGGTTCGGTCCGGCCGCAGTCCCGTCGTGCGCGCTGTTCGCGTGCGGATCGTTCATCGCGTGCTCCGGTTCATGTGCCGATCGACGTGCGCGGCACCGCCTGGACGGAGGCGCCCACGCGGTCGACGAGCAGGGCCATCTCGTAACCGACCTGGCCGATGTCGCAGCCGGCGGACGTCAACGCCGCGAGGTGCGAGCCGTCACCGACGCTCATCAGCAGCAGGTAGCCGTGCTGCATCTCGACGACCGACTGCAGGACCCCGCCGCCGTCGAACAGGCTGGACACCCCGGCCGAGAGGCTGGCGAGACCGGACGTGACGGCCGCGAGCTGTTCGGCGCGGTCGGTCGGCAGATGGGCGCTCGACGCCATCAGCAGACCGTCCGCGGACACGAGCACCGCGTGGGTGACGCCCTGGACGTCGCGGGCGAAGTTCGAGACCAGCCAGTCCAGTGGATGGCCGTCGGACACGTGATCGCTACTCATCTGTCTCCTCCGTAGCTGTTGCGTTCAGCGTGGCCGGCGGCGCGGCCCTCGCGAATTCCCTTTTGGTGGCGGCTGAGGTTCTCACGGACGGCCTCGGGATCGCGCAGGCGCGTCCGGGTCTGCGCCGAGTCGACACCACCCGGGACCAGCCGGCGTCCCGGCATGCGTTGCGGCAGACCGGAGTCGGTGCGGCTGTCGACCGGGGCGTCACTCGCGCGGCCGGCCGCGGCCCACCCCGCGTCGGCGGGCGACGACCATTCGCGCAGCGCCGGCGAGTCGCTCTCGGTGGTCGGGTCCGTCAACCAGTCGGACACCATGTCCGAGAAGATCGGCGTTCCGGTGCTCGTGACGTCCTGTGTCGCAGCCGGATTGGGCCGGTTCTGGAAGAACGCCGCGGTCCTCGCCGCGTTGCTGCGGTACCGGTGCCGGGTGGGTTCGGACGGGGTCTCGGGGGTGTCCGTCCCGGGCTGTCCGGGCTGGTGCCGCCCGGAGGTGACCGGCACGGCCGGGGCCGCGGGCGGTACCACCTCGGCTGTGGGCACCGGTGGTGCCGTGGGCCGCGGCGCCCCGTTGTTCCCGGGTGTCCGCTGCGGCAGTCCGGGCGTCGCGCCGGGCACACGCTGCGGCAGACCGGCCGCCGGCGACGGACTCGGAGCGGGCGTCGGCTCGGCCGGCGTCGGCTCGGCCGGCGTCGGCTCGGCCGGTGCCGCGCTCGGTTCCGGGGCACGGGCGGGGGCCGGCGCCAGTCGGTAGGGCGCGGACGGGGTGGGGTCCGCCACGAGCTGCGGCATCGCACCGGACTGGACGACGGTCACCTGCGGCAGACCGGCCGTGTCCACCCGCTGCTGTGGGCCGGTGAACTCCATGTCGGTGGTCGACTGGAGCAGGGTCGCAGGCAGGTGGAGGCTGGCGGTGATGCCGTGGCCACCGGCGGCGCCCTGCGTGCGACGCAGCCGGACCGTCAGACCGTGCCGCTCCGCGAGCCGACTGACCACGAAAAGTCCCATGTGCCGGGCGGTTTCGGGGCCGACCTGACCACCGGACGCGAGCCGCTCGTTGATCTCCGCGAGGTTCGCGGCCGGGATGCCGATACCGTCGTCGGCGACCTCGACGAGGACACCGCCGTCCACGGCCCGCGCGAACGAGATGCGCACTCGGGTGTCCGGCGGGGACGCCCGCAGCGAGTTGTCGACGAGCTCGGCGAGCAGGTGCACGATGTCGGTCGCGACACTCCCGTCGAGCGAACCGTACGGCGTGGAGCCGACCTGGACACGCTGGTAGTCCTCGACCTCGGACATCGCCGCGCGGACGAGGTCACCGAGCTGGACCGGGGCCGAATGGACGCGTCGGGCCTGCGTGCCCGAGAGGATCAGGAGGTTGTCGCCGTTGCGGCGCATGCGGGCAGCGAGATGGTCGAGGCGGAACAGGCTCTCGAGGCGCTTGGGGTCCTTCTCCTCGAACTCGAGGTTCTCGATCAGCGCGAGCTGCTGGTCGACCAGCGACTTGGAGCGGCGGGCGAGCGTCTCGAACATGTCGCCGATCTGCAGGCGCAGGCTCGCCTGCTCGCCGGCCAGCTTGAGGGCCTGGCCGTGGATGTCGTCGACGGCGCGGGCGAGCTGCCCGATCTCCTCGGTGGTGTGGACCGGGACGGGCTCGAAGTCCTTGACCGCGGTCGGGTCGCCGGCCATGACCCGGTCGATCGCGTCCGGCAGATCCTGTCGCGCCACCTGCAGCGCCCCGAACCGGACGCGGCGGATCGGGCCGACCAGCGAGCGGGAGACGAGCAGCGCCAGCACCAACGCCGCAAGCAGGGTCGCGAGGACGATCGCGGCGTCGCGGAGGGCCGCCGATCGGGTCTCGTCGGCCCGCTGGGAGACGGTGGACGAGATGGAGTCCGACGCCTCCGCGACGAGAGCGCTGTAGGTGGCGACGCTGTCGACCAGGGACGCGCGCAGTTCGAGCAGCGGAAGCTGGCCGCCGTGCGCGGCGTCGACCATGTCGAGTCGCGTGTGCACCGCGTCGCGCAGGGTGTCCAGCCGGCCCACCGCGCTCGGGAAGGAGCGGGCCAGCGAGTCGATCATCGCGATCTCCCCGCCGGACGCCGTGATCAGGTCCGTGAGCGGCGCGTTCGGGTTCTTGAGCAGGGCGAGCGCACCGGTGACCTGGTCGGCGAGCCGGCGCTGAGCGGACCAGGCGTCGACGAGGTGGGTGTGAGCGGTGATGACGGCGGGGTCCTCGATCGGCGCGACGATGTCGTCGATGACCTTGATCATGTCGCTGCGAATCGCGGAGGTCTGCGCCGGGAGGTCGGGGCGCACCGGCGCACCCGACTCCATCTCGGCTTGGATCTTCACGATCGCATCGAGGGAGGTGCGCAGCTGGGCGGCGATGGCCGGGGGCAGCTCGGAGTTGTCGGCCGCCGCGCGAACCCGGTCGATCGAGTTGGCCAGTCCCTTGAGGTCCTCGGGCATCAGGGCGCCGACCGAGTAGCCGGCGGACGCCAGACCGAAGTCCGTACCCAGCTTGACGATGTCGGGCACGTCCGCGACCTGGTCCGCGGCCGTGCTGAAGTGCACGGCCAGGCTGAGCTCGTCCTGGACGCGCAGTCCACCGAGCACCATCGCGACGGTGAGCGGAATCGCGAGAACTGCGGTGACCTTCCAGCGCAGTCCCCAGCCTTCGAGGTTCCACAATCGTGGCGCTTGTGTCTTCATCTCTCCAACGCTCACTTTCCACCCAGGCCCGGTACGAGACTGCCGACTCGCACCGCACTCCCCGACCGAGTGCTGAGGGGCGCCGAGAACAGACGTCTGGGCGGTACCGGAGTCTAAAGGCTCCGCACCCTCATCAGAAGTGCGAATGTACCCAAATCGTTATCGTGTCGTTATCAACAGCGGCCGCGTTCCCGCCCTCATTCGCACCCGCACGTACCAGCTGTCACATCGGTACCGTCACGTCACACCGACTCCACACGACAACCGACGCACCCGTGCGGAAGTGTGTCAAAGGTCACACTTCCGCACGGGTGCGGCCGGTCGGCGCGTCAGACGTCCAGGAACCGGACATCCTTCGCATTACGGGTGATGAAGCTGCGGCGTGCCTCGACGTCCTCACCCATCAGGACGCTGAACAGTTCGTCGGCCGCCGCCGCGTCGTCGAGCGTTACCTGCCGGAGCACGCGCACCGACGGGTCCATCGTGGTCTCCCACAGCTCCTTGGCGTTCATCTCACCGAGACCCTTGTAGCGCTGGATGCCGTCGTCCTTGTTGATCTTCTTGCCGGACGCGAGACCGGCCTCGAGCAGCCCGTCCCGCTCCCGGTCGGAGTAGGCGAACTCCGGCTCGGTCCGCTGCCACTTGAGCTTGTAGAGCGGAGGCATCGCCAGATAGACGTGGCCGTGCTCGATCAGCGGGCGCATGAAACGGAACAGCAGCGTCATCAGCAGGGTCGAGATGTGCTGGCCGTCGACGTCGGCGTCGGCCATCAACACGATCTTGTGGTAGCGCAGCTTGGCGATGTCGAACTCGTCGTGGATGCCGGTGCCGAACGCGGTGATGATCGACTGCACCTCGGCGTTCTTCAGAACGCGGTCGATGCGGGCCTTCTCGACGTTGATGATCTTGCCGCGCAGCGGCAGGATCGCCTGGTACATCGAGTCGCGGCCCGACTTGGCCGAGCCACCGGCGGAGTCGCCCTCGACGATGTAGATCTCGGACTTGCTCGGATCGTTGGACCGGCAGTCCGCCAGCTTGCCGGGCAGGCCGCCGATGTCGGTGGCGCTCTTGCGACGCACCAGCTCGCGGGCCTTGCGTGCCGCGGTCCGCGCCTGTGCCGACGAGACGGCCTTGTTGACGATGGTCTTCGCGTCCGCCGGGTTCGCCTCGAACCAGTGCGCGAGGTGCTCGTTGCACGCCTTCTGCACGAACGACTTGACCTCGGTGTTGCCGAGCTTGGTCTTCGTCTGACCCTCGAACTGCGGCTCGCCGACCTTGACCGAGATGATCGCGGCCAGACCCTCGCGGATGTCGTCGCCGCTGAGCTCCGGATCCTTGTCCTTGACCAGCTTCTTGTCCTTGGCGTACTTCTTCACCACCGAGGTCAGCGCGGCACGGAAGCCCTCCTCGTGCGTACCGCCCTCGTGGGTGTTGATCGTGTTCGCGAACGTGTGCACCGACTCCGAGTAGCCGGAGTTCCACTGCATCGCGACCTCGAGTTCGTGGCCGGTCCCCTTCGCGGTGAACCCGACGACGGAATTGTGGATCGCCTGCTTGGTGCGGTTGATGTGCCGGACATAGTCCTCGAGCCCGCCCGGGTAGTGGTACGTACGGGTCCGGACCGACTGGACCTCCGGCGTCTTGTGCTCGCCGGCGTCGTATTCCTCGTCCGCGGCGACCTCGGCGTCGCTGATCCGCTCGTCGGTGAGCGTGATCGTCAGGCCCTTGTTCAGGAACGCCATCTCCTGGAGTCGTCTGGCGACGGTCTCGGCGTTGTACGTGGTGGTCTCGAAGATGTTCGGGTCGGCCCAGAATCGGACCGTGGTGCCGGTGCGGCTGGTGGCCTCGCCCTTGACGAGTTCGCCGGGCTTGGCATCGGTGTAGGTCTGGTACCAGTGGTGCCCGTCGTTGTCGATCTCGACCTCGAGCTTCGTCGACAGCGCGTTCACCACCGAGATGCCGACGCCGTGCAGACCGCCGGAGACCGCGTACGCGTCGGAGTCGAACTTGCCGCCCGCGTGCAGCTGGGTGAGCACGACCTCGACGGTGGGCACACCGGAGGCGTGCATCGCGACGGGGATGCCGCGGCCGTCGTCGACGACCTCGACGCCGCCGTCGGCGAGCAACGTCACGTCGACGCGTGTCGCGTGGCCGGCCATCGCCTCGTCCACCGAGTTGTCGACCACCTCCCAGATCAGGTGGTGCAGACCGCGCTCACCGGTGGAACCGATGTACATGCCGGGCCGCTTGCGGACCGCCTCGAGGCCTTCGAGGACGGTGATGGAGGATGCGCCGTACTCCTTGTTTGCAGTGCTCTTGTCTGACTTCTGGGCAGCCACGGCGATGTGCTCTCCTTCTCGTTCCACCTCGGTCACGCCTGCATGGGCAAGCACGGTCGGCGACGCGACCGCGAAGTACCCGACCATCCTACTGGTCGCGGCGGACACCAGGACGCCTGCGACACCCCTGAGCTGCCCGGAGACGCAGTTTCGGCGACCCGCGCCGGACCGGGGTTGGGTCGCTCCGTCAGAAGTTGGCTGCGGCCACGTCGCCGCCGACCGCAGGGGCGGCACCGCCGCCGACCGCAGGGGCGGCACCGCCGCCGACCGCAGGGGCGGCACCGCCGCCGCGCGCGATCACGTCGGTGACGAACCCCGCGGTGACGTCGGCCAGCTCGGCCGGATGCGAGATCGGCGACCAGTGTCCGGCCCGGATCTCGACGCGTCGCAGGTCGGAGGCCCAGCGCGCGGTCTCCTCGAACCCGAACGGCAGCACGGCCTTGTCCCTCGTGTTCACGACCAGCTGGACCGGCAGGTCGGTGCGCCGGTCCCGCGGGCGCAGGAGCCGGTGCCGGGTGTTGGCACGGTAGAGCCGCAGCCCGTTGGCCGCGTCCCGGCCGATCGTGGGGGCCGGCCGAACCAGCCCCGGATCCGTGCGGTCGAACAGGGAGATGAACAGCGGCCACCGGGGCGCCAGCACCCGGCCGGTCACCAGTTCGGGGAGCACCGGGATGTGGAAGAGCAGCGCGTAGAACGACGCCACCGTCTGGGCGAGCACCTTCCCGAGCCCGCTCGCGGTGGGGTTGCGCAGGTTGCGCCACATCCAGTGGCCGAGGTGGTCGAAGCACCAGCCGGACGTGGACGTCAGCGACGCGATCCGGCGCCGGGCCCCGGGCGCGCACACCGCCTCCCACGCCTGGAGCGATCCCCAGTCGTGCGCGAGCACGTGCACCGGACGGTCGGGGCTGACGGCGTCGATGACCGCGAACAGATCGGTCGCGAGCACTTCGAGGTCGTAGTCCGCGACCGCGGCGGGCACGGTCGACCGGCCCGCCCCACGGCTGTCGTAGGTGACGACCCGGAACCGATCGGGCAACTGCTCGGCGACCCGATCCCACAGCTGGTGCGTGTCCGGCCAGCCGTGCACGAGCACCAGGGTCGGGCCGTCCGGATTGCCCTGCTCGAACACCGCGAGATCCACCGTGCCATTGCGCACCATCGTCGTGGGCGATGAGAAACCGTTGGCGCCGTTGTTCATTCGTCGTTCCTTCGTTGCCGGTCGCGGGTTGTCAGAGGTCGAGGACGAGGCGGCCGCCGGCCGAACGCGAGACACAGATCAGCATCTCGTCGGTCTGCTCCTCTGCGGTCAGCCGGGTCTCGCGGTGTTCGGGAGCGCCGGCGAGCACCCGCACCTTGCAGGTGCCGCAGAACCCCTGCTGGCAGGAGTAGCCGACGCCGGGTTGCCGACGCCGCACCACCGACAGGATCGATTCGTCGGCGGGCACCGTGAGCACCTCACCGCTGCGGGCCAACTCGACCTCGAACGCAGCTCCATCGAGAACCGGTGGGGCGCCGAATCTTTCGAGGTGCAGTGACGCGGCGAGCGTGTGCGCGAAGCCGGTCCGCACGAGGTCGAGCATCGGCGCAGGCCCGCAACAGTACACCGCACCGCCCTCGGTCGCGCGGCCGAGAAGGTCTGCGGCGGTGGGCAAGCCGTGTTCGTCGTCGGTGCGAACCACGACCCGGTCCCGCTCCCAGGTGTCGATCTCGTCGAGGAACGGCATCGTCTCGCGGGACCGACCGGAGTACACGAACTGCCAGTCCATCCCGAGCGCGCGGGCCTGACGCACCATCGCGAGGATCGGCGTGATGCCGATGCCCCCGGCCACGAACAGCGCGCTGCCGTGGCCGACGAACGGAAATCCGTTGCGCGGACCGCGAACCGTCACCGTCGTGCCCGGCTCGAGGGCGTGCATCTCCAGCGAACCCCCACCGCCGTCGGGGATCGCCCGAACCGCGATCGTGTAGTGCGCCCGGTCGGCCGGGTCCCCGCACAGCGAGTACTGCCGGCGCCGGCCCGACGGCAGGTGGAAGTCGAGGTGGCAGCCCGGCTGCCAGTGCGGCAGGTCACCCCCGCCGACGGCGCCGAACGACAATGCCGCGACGTGCTCGTCCTCGGCCACGATCCGACGGTCCGTCACGACGAGGGTCAGCGCCGAGTCCGGATTGTGGCCCGCGTGTCCCGGGTCGTAGTCGTGCCGGGCGACCGCGCCGACGTATCGATTCGCGAACGCCTCGAGCGCGGTCATCACCCGGTCCCGTCGCGGTCGGCCGCGCAGGTCGCCGGGGACCGCGGGTCGAGACGGACGAGTTCGGTCGGTCATGTTGGGCAGCATGCGTTTTCGTGTCCTGGTGCGGGGGTCAGCGGAGGGCGGCCTGCGCGGCGGGCGACGAGGCGAGGTACGCCACGGCCTGCGCGGTGGACCCCTCGCGCGAGGGGTGGTAGTCCCGACGGAAGTACCTGCTCATCCGCTTCACCAGGTCGGTCGTGGTCGGCAGCACACCCCGACGGCCGGCCGCCCGGAAGTCCGACCAGTGCGGACGGCGACGGCCCGGCGCCCAGTGCGCGAGTTCCGGATCGTTCGCCATCAGGAACCGGGTTCCCCGGACCCACAGGTACACCAGCACGGGGGTCGCCACCAGCTGGGTGCGCAGCCGCCGGCTCTCCCGCTTGTCGAAGTAGCGCAGCACGTCGTAGGCCACCGACCGGTGCTCGACCTCCTCGGAACCGTGCCAGCGCAGCAGGTCCAGCATCGTGGGGTGCACCCCGGCGGAGTCCAGCGCCCGGGCACCGAGCACCCAGTCCCCGAGGAACGCGGTGACGTGCTCGATCGCCGCGATCAGCGCGAGGCGCTCGACGAGGTAGTTCTCCCGGCGTCCGGCGGTGAGCGGCCGGGGGCCGAGCAGCGTGGTGAACAGCCAGTTCATCTGCTCGGTGTAGGGCGTGGTGTCCAGGCCCTTCGCGGCGAGGTGCCCGAGGACACCCGAGTGCGCGTGCGAGTGCATCGCCTCCTGGCCGATGAAACCGGCGACGTCGTCACGCAGCTTCTCGTCCTCGATCAGGGGCAGTGCCTCCTTGAAGGTCTCGACGAACCAGTCCTCCCCAGCCGGCAGCAGGATGTGCATCACATTGAGGACGTGGGTGGTGAACGGATCGCCCTCGACCCAGTGCATCGGCAGGTCGGACCAGTCGAATCGGACGTCGCGGGCCTGCAGCAGGAGGTGGTCCGGTTCGCTCGCAGCGGCCCTGTCGACGGTTTCGGTGGCCATCGTCGTTCCCTTCCGGCGACCGCGGATCGTCGCCAGTGACTCACTCGTGATCTCGAGTAACTGTAACACTGGGTAATAGACAAGCCCACTGTTCCCGCGGCGGTCGAGGGGACCGGGCCCGCTCAGCCGTAGGTGTCCCGGGGACCGCGACCCTTGATGTGCCGCTCCCCCTTGCGCCAGCTCGGCGCCGTCGGGCCGGTGATCCGCAGGCTCGTGACCACCCCGTCTCCCACCGCGGCCGCGATCTTCGCCAGGATCTGCGCCTGCATCATCCGCAGCTGCGTGGCCCACGCGGTGGACTCCGCCGAGACGCTGAGCACCCCGTCCCGCAACGCGACCGGCTCGGCGTGCGCGGAGATGTCCTCGCCGACGACCTGCGGCCAGCGCCCGAACACGGTGCCCTCGGAGACCTTCGACGACCAGCCGCGGCTCTTGGCGACGGAGCTGGCCAGCGCCCCGAACGGTTGGGGGTCGCGCGCGTCGGGCCGGGCCCCGGACCAGCCGCGCCGGCCGGTCCCCCGGGAGCGGGGTGTCGGCGACGACCTGCCCTGCCCGACCGACTTGCCGCTGGCCTTCGCCGCGGCCCGGGCCTCCTCGAGCGCCCGCCGGGCCAGGTCGATGCCGCGCAGCTCGGGCTCTCCTCCGCCGGACGGTGCGCCCGCGCGCTCCGAGTCACCACTCATCGCCACTCCCTTCCCGAGTCGATCATCCCAGGCGGAACGCCCGTCGACGGCCTCGCGACATCCGCGTGTACGGAACTGTCGTTCGATCCTGTCGCCGGAATGCTGTCGTTCATCGCCGTGGCGGGGCCGTTCGGAGGCTCAGCGCAGGGTCGACGTGCGACCGTCGGGGCGGTCGACGGCCTCGACCGCGAACCGGGTCGCCTCGAGCTCCTCGGGCACGTCCTCCGCGACCGCCGCCGTGATCAGCACCTGCTCGGCGTCGACGGCCACCTCGGCGAGGGCCCGCCGGCGTTTGCGGTCCAGCTCGGCGAACACGTCGTCGAGCATCAGCACCGGATCGGTGCCGTCGGACCGGAGCAGCGAGAACGCCCCCAGCCGCATCGACAGCGCGAACGACCACGACTCGCCGTGGCTGGCGAACCCCTTCGCCGGCTGGTCGCCGAGCCGCAGCTCGAGGTCGTCGCGGTGCGGGCCGACGAGGCACACGCCGCGATCGATCTCCTTCGGCCGGGCCTGCGCCAGTTCGTTCAGGAAACTCGCCTCGAGCAGTTCGACGTCGTCCCGGGTCCACTGCCGCCCCGGATCGGTCAGCTCCGGCGGCATCGACGCACCGAGGCTGCTGCGGTACGCGATCGACGCGGGCCGCGACTCGGGTGCGATGCGCGCGTACGACTCGGCCACGTGCGGACCCAGTTCCGCGACCAGGCGCATCCGCGCGGCCAGCAGTTCGGCGCCGTGCGCGGCCAGGTGTCCGTCCCAGACGTCGAGCGTGGCCAGCGCGCTCGCACCGTCGCTCGAGCGGGCCCCGCGACGCAGCGCGCCCCCCGCGGTCTTGAGCAGCGCCGACCGCTGCCGCAGCACCTTGTCGTAGTCGGCGCGCACGGCCGCCATCCGTGGTATCCGGGAGCCGAGCAGTTCGTCGAGGAACCGCCTCCGGTCACCGGGGTCGCCGCGGACGAGCGAGAGGTCCTCCGGCGCGAACAGGACACCGCGCAGCACGCCCAGGATCTCGCGCGGCCGGCGCAGCGGGGACCCGTTCATCCGGGCCCGGTTCGCCCGGCCGTCGTTGATCTCGAGGTCGATCGCGAGTTCGCGGGAATCGTTGACGACCACGGCCCCGATCTGCGCCGCGGTGGCGCCGGCGCGGATCAGCGGGGCGTCGGTCGAGACCCGGTGCGAGGACAGCGTCGCCAGATAGCCGAGCGACTCGAGCAGGTTGGTCTTGCCGTGCCCGTTCGGCCCGAGGAACAGGGTGATTCCCGGACCCGGTTCGAGGGCGACGGCGTCCCACGAGCGGAAATTGCGGAGGGTGAACTTGCGGACGAACAACTCAGGACACGCTACCCGGATTCCGAAATCCGTTGCACGGCATGGCCACCGAACTGGTTTCGCAGAGCGGAGACGGCCTTCATCGCGGGCGAGTCGGACTGGCGCGAGGCGAACCGCGCGAACAACGCCGCGGAGATGACCGGTGCCGGCACGGCGTGGTTGATCGCTTCCTCGACGGTCCACCGCCCCTCGCCGGAGTCCTGGGTGTACCCGGAGATCTCGGCCAACTCGGGATCCTCCTCGAGGGCCTTGACCAGCAGATCCAGCAGCCAGGACCGGACGACGGTGCCCTTCGTCCAGGCTCGCAGCACCGCCGGCACGTCGGTGACCAGGTCCTCCGCCTCGAGCAGTTCGTATCCCTCGGCGTAGGCGTGCATGAGGCCGTACTCCACACCGTTGTGGATCATCTTCGCGTAGTGCCCGGCACCGACCGGTCCGGCGTGGACGAAACTGTCGGCCCGTTCCCCCTCCGGCCGCAGTGCGTCGAAGATCGGCATCACCCGGGCGACGTCGGCGTCCGCACCGCCGACCATCAACCCGTAGCCGCTCTCGAGACCCCAGACCCCGCCGGACACACCACAGTCGAGGAATCCGATTCCGGTGTGGCCCAACAGATCCGCGTGCGGGCGGTCTTCCGTGAAACGCGAGTTTCCTCCGTCGACGACCAGGTCACCGCCCTCGAGGACGTCCGCGAGCTCGACGATCGTCTCGTGGGTGACGTGCCCGGACGGGACCATCACCCACACCACCCGCGGTGCCTCGAGTGCAGCGGCGAGATCCGACAGCGACGCGACGTCCGAGACCTCCGGACGTGGGTCGTATCCGACGACGTCGTGCCCGTGGTTGCGCAGCCGCTCGCGCATGTTGTAACCCATCTTGCCGAGGCCGACCAGTCCGAGTTGCATCCGGTGGTTCCCTTCGGTCGAAAACGGACAGTGCGACGGCGAGCGGCGAGCTGTCGTCAGCCCGGCAGGCGGACGGGCATCAACAGGTAGGTGTAGTCGCTGTCCGGTGCGGGGAACGTCCCGCTCTCGGACGGTTGCGGCTCCTCCTCGGCAGCCGGACGCAGCACCGCGGGCCGGCTCGGGGTGGTGAATCCGAACGTGACGCGGTCGCTGTGCAGCGACGACAGTCCCTCGGCCAGATAGGCCGGGTTGAACGCGATGGTCAGCGGCTCACCCTGGAACTGCGCCTCGAGGGCCTCTTCCGCGCGGCCGGCGTCCTCGCCACCGGCGGCGAGCAGCAGACCGTCCTCGGTGAACTGCATCCGGACCTGGGCGCCGCGCTCGGCGACCAGTGCGACACGCTTGATCGCCTCGACGAGCGGGGTGACCTCGACCGTCGCGACCGCGGTGTGCTCGGGCGGCAGCAACTGCCGGAACTTGGGGAATTCGGCGTCGAGGAGCCGGGTGGTGGTCCGCCGGCCCTCACCTACGATGCCCAGAAGCCCCTCGGTTCCGACCGAGGATCCGGCGCCGAAGGCCAGCTCGACCGGTGAGTTCGATCCTCCACCAAGAGATTTCGCAACCTCGGAGAGTGTCTTCGCGGGGATGAGCACCGCCGCGCTGGTGTCCGGGTTGGTGGGCGTCCACTCGATCTGCCGGACCGCGAGCCGGAACCGGTCGGTGGCCGCGAGCACGACGTTCGTGCCCTCGATCTCGACCCGGATGCCGGTCAGCATCGGCAGGGTGTCGTCCTTGCCTGCCGCGACGGCGACCTGGCTGATGGCCTCGGAGAACACGTCGACGGGCAGGGACCCGGTCTGCTGCGGCAGTTCCGGCAGCTGCGGGTAGTCCTCGACCGGCATCGTCGGCAGGGAGAACTTCGCGCTGCCACACGTGATCAGCACGCGGGCGCCGTCGACGATCAGATCGACCGGCTTGGCCGGGAGGGACCGCGTGATGTCCGCGAGGAGCTTGCCCGACACCAGTGCCTGGCCGGGGTCCGAGACCTCGGCCGAGATCCGAACCTGCGCGGAAACCTCGTAGTCGAAGCCGGAGATGGTCAGTCCCTGCTCGTCCGCGGAGATCAGGACACCACCGAGCACCGGGACGGGAGGCCTCGAGGGGAGACTTCGTGCCACCCACGCGACGGAATCCGCAAAGTCTTCCCGGGCGACCCGAAACTTCATGCTCCCGAGCTCCATCGCTGGGCTGATCCTCTCCGTAGACACATCGCCTTGCCGCTGTGTTCGTGCGAACAGCGGACAGATGCCCACCGTAGGCCCTCCGGCGAGAAGTTGAAAGCCGGAGGCGGTTCATGTCCGAGCGTGGCTCGAGCGTCTCTGGATGGACTGTGAACGACTCCTCTCCACAGAACCTGTCTTCAGAAGAAGATCTTCGAAGAGAATCAAGCAGTAGTAGTAGGTCCTGTGAATTCTGTGCACAAGGTCCTGTCCGCGCAGGTCTCCGCGCAAACCGGTGTGGGGAGTCCGTGTGGATGGCCCGGGGATGAATTGTGGGTGGCTGTGGATGCCCCCGCAGTTGTGCATGTTCATCCACTGTGTGTCCACAGTTGATCCCCCGTTATGCCCCCGGTTGTCCACATCTCTGCTGGTAGGTGGCGCCGATTGCTCCCCAATACCTCCACACCCCTGTGGAGACTTGTGGATGACGTGCTGGCCATGGGCGATGCGCTGGGCATACGGAACCGGCGGACCGTCATGAGGATGACGGTCCGCCGGAATTGCAGTGTGCAGGGGTCAGCGGCCGCGCTGTTTGATGCGCGCGGTGAGTTCCTGGACCTGGTCGTAGACCTTGCGCCGCTCCGTCATCTCCTTGCGGATCTTCTTGTCCGCGTACATGACGGTGGTGTGGTCGCGGCCGAACGTGTTGCCGATCTTCGGCAGCGACAGGTCGGTCAGCTCACGGCACAGGTACATCGCGATCTGCCGGGCCTGGGCCAACGGGCGAGTCTTGCCGGGGCCGCACAGATCTTCGATTGCCATCCCGAAGTACTCCGAGGTCGCCGCGATGATCGTGGCGGCATCGATCTCGAGCGGGGTCGCGTCGGGCATCAGGTCCCGCAGCACCACCTCGGCCAGGCTGAGGTCCAGCACCTGCCGGTTCAGTGAGGCGAACGCAGTCACCCGGATCAGTGCACCCTCGAGCTCGCGGATGTTGCGGTCGAGCCGGCTCGCGATCAACTCCAGGACGTCGTGAGGGACGTCGAGCCGGTCCATCCGTGCCTTCTTGCTCAGGATGGCGATGCGCGTCTCGAGTTCGGGAGGCTGGACATCGGTGATCAGGCCCCACTCGAACCGGGTGCGCAGCCGCTCCTCGAGGGTGGCGAGCTGCTTCGGCGGCCGGTCGGAGGTGATCACGATCTGCTTGTTGGCGTTGTGGAGGGCCTCGAAGGTGTAGAAGAACTCCTCCTGGATGCCCTCCTTCCCCTCGATGAACTGGATGTCGTCGACGAGCAGCACGTCCGTCTCGCGGTAGCGGCGTTTGAACGCGACCTTCCGGTCGTCGCGGAGGCTGTTGATGAAGTCGTTCGTGAACTCCTCCGTGGAGACGTACCGGACCCGGATACCGGGGAACAGCCGTCGGGAGTAGTGGCCGGCGGCGTGCAGCAGGTGGGTCTTGCCGAGCCCGGAGGAGCCCCACACGAACAGCGGGTTGTAGGCGCGGGCGGGCGCCTCGGCGCAGGCGACCGCCGCCGCGTGCGCGAACCGGTTGGACGCACCGATCACGAAGGTGTCGAACGTGTACTTGGCGTTCAGGCTGTTCCCGTCCGCCACGGTCCGCGGCGTCACGGCTGGTTTGGTGAAGTACGACGGCCACGACTCGTTGACGCTGGCGATGGCCTCGCCGTCCTCGTCCACCTCGTCGTGCTCACCCGGATCGGGCTCGAAGAGGTCGGCCTCACCGATCCCGGGGCGGCGGCGGCGGAACGCCTCGACGCTGACGGTGCCGGCGTTCGCCACGTCCGATTCGTTCTGCCGCAGTGGTGTCGGCTCCGGGGCGGCGGGAGCCGCGGGAACCACCGGGGCGGGCTCCGTTTCGATGGGGGCCGCGACCCGGACACCGAGGCCCTCGACCCCTTCGTCGGTGTGCCGGTTCAGTGTTTGCAGGATCGGTTCCCGGAGGTCACGCTCGATCGCCTCCTGGACGAACGACGACGGAACCGACAGGAGAGCGAATCCCTGGGCGAGGGTCAGCGGGCGGACCAGCGCCAGCATGGCCTTCTGCGCCTTGGTGAGCGGGTGGCCGGATCCGTCCGCCGTCAGTTCGGCGAGGACATCCACCCACACGCGTTCCAGGGTGTTCGCTTCCTCGTTCAACGTCGGCCCTCCCGGATCAGTGCGTAAGGCGTCGCGTCCGCCCGATTCGTCGACGATCGCGGGCTGTGTGCCCCTGGGGACAACTTCCCCGCGCAAGGCTACGAATATGCCACCTGATCTGTATTTCCACACAATTATCCACAAGTGTGGATAACGGTAGTAGGCCTCGGTCGGCAGCCCGATTCGCGGGAGCTGCCGTCCCGTGCGCCTCTCACCTGGGTAGACGCGAGGCTCTCCGGACGGGTCGTCGTCGGTCGATGGTGCCGAGGACCACATCTCGGGGTGGCGCCGTGTGCACAGGTGTCCCCACTTCGCAAGCATCCCCGCACGCGTGGCGTGTCGCACCACGTCGCGGTTTGACCTGACCGACGGCGCTGCGTAGTCTCGTACAGTCACCCGAGTTCGAGGTGGCGGTTTCATGCTGGCCGCGTGGTGTTCGCGAGGATGTACGCAGCCCGGCCTGCCGTCGCTCTCGGGGACCACCCGAATTTCAGCTACAGATGGCGTCGACCGGCGCCGACGAACTACGAGGAGTGTTGACCGTGGCCAAGGGCAAGCGGACGTTCCAGCCGAACAATCGCCGCCGCGCGCGCGTTCACGGCTTCCGTCTCCGGATGCGGACCCGTGCGGGTCGCGCCATCATCTCTGCGCGCCGCCAAAAGGGCCGCGCGTCGCTCAGCGCCTGATTCCGGACGCGGGAGCTCGGGGTGCTGCCTGAGCCGCACCGGTTACGTCGACGGTCGGACTTCTCGTCCACCGTTCGTCGTGGTCGGCGTGCCGCCCGACCGGACGTGGTGGTCCACGCTCTGGCGGGTGCACAGGCGGAATCTCTGGTCAGCGACCCGGGTCCGCGTTTCGGTTTGGTGGTGAGCAAGGCTGTCGGGCCGGCGGTGATTCGACATCGAGTCGCACGCCGGCTTCGTCATATCTGCGCCGGCCTGGTCGACCAGGTTCCGGAGGGCGCGTACGTGGTCATCCGGGCACTTCCCGGTGCCGCGACCGCTTCGTCGGCGGAGCTCGACGGCCAGCTGCGGTCGGGGCTTCGCAAGCTGAACCTGCTCGTCCCCGCCGGGACATCCGAATGACAACCGGCAGCGATACGCCGTCCGGTCTGCTCGCTGCGGTTCGGAGGGTCCCGGCCCGCACTCTGATCTTCTGCATCGAGCTGTACCGGACCTACGTCTCGCCCACCCGGATGCCCACCTGCCGCTTCGCTCCCACCTGCAGCGAGTACGCGGTCGACGCGTTGCGTGAACGGGGTGCGGTGGTCGGTCTCGGGCTGACCGTCGTTCGGCTGCTCAAGTGCGGACCCTGGCATCCCGGCGGCTGGGATCCGGTCCCGCCGCGCGGATCCCGACGCCGTCGGTCCCGGAACGCGGCACAGGACACTGGCAAGCAACCCCACGCCCCGGTCGGTGTGGGCGAACAGAGGAGTACCTAGAGCCGTGCTCGACTTCATCTACTATCCGGTGTCCTGGATCCTGTGGGTCTGGCACAAGGTCTTCGGCTCGTTCCTGGGCGCCGACAACGGGTTCGCCTGGGCCCTGTCGGTGATGTTCCTGGTGTTCACGCTGCGCGCGATCCTGTACGTGCCGTTCGTCAAGCAGGTGCGCACCACCCGTCAGATGCAGGAGCTGCAGCCGCAGATCAAGGCGCTGCAGAAGAAGTACTCCAACGACCGGCAGCGCATGGCCCTGGAGATGCAGAAGCTCCAGAAGGAGCATGGCTTCAACCCGCTGATGGGCTGCCTGCCGGTGCTGCTCCAGGCGCCGGTGTTCATCGGCCTGTTCCACGTCCTGCGGTCGTTCAACCGCACCGGCACCGGCGTCGGCCAGCTCGGCATGTCGATCCAGGACAACGCCAACACCGCGAACTACGTGTTCAGCCCGGCCGAGGTCCAGTCGTTCCTCGACGCGCGCCTGTTCGGTGCCCCGATCGCCGCCGCGATCACCACCCCGAAGGCCCAACTCGTCGCGTACGGCTTGCCGATCCCGTCGGTGTGGAACATCGCCGCCGTCGCGATCCCGCTGATGATCATCGCGTCGATCGCCACGCACTTCAACGCCCGGGCCTCCGTCGCCCGGCAGAGCGAGGCCGCGGCCGCGAACCCGCAGGCCGCGATCATGAACAAGCTGTCGCTGTGGGTGTTCCCGCTGGGTGTGCTCGTCGGTGGCCCGTTCCTGATGATCGCCATCCTCCTGTACTGGGTGTCGAACAACATCTGGACGTACGCGCAGCAGCACGTCGTGTTCCGCCGAATCGATGCCGAGGAGGAGGCGAAGAAGGCCGCCGCCCTCGAGCGTCGCGCCGAGAATGCGCCGAAGCCGGGCGCGAAACCGGACGCGGTGAAGAAGCGCAAGGGTGCCGCCACCGCGCAGGGTGCCGCCGACGAGCTGACGGATTCCGCCGAGGATTCCGGCCCGGGCAAGGCGCCGAAGCCTGGTGCGAAACCGGCCGGCAACCGCGGAAAGAACCCCAAAGGCAAGCGCTGACACCGCGCCCAGACTGCCGAGCGCGCACGCGCTCACCTTCACAGAGAAGAGAACGACGATGGCGAATGATCCGGCAACCGGACGGGATGGAGACGACGAGGTCGTGGCGGACGTGACTGTGGATGCGCCCGTGGACGAGCTGGACGAGGAGGACGCGCTCGTCGAGGAAGGCGAGATCGCCGGCGACTACCTCGAGCAGCTCCTGGACGTTCTCGACTTCGACGGTGACATCGACCTCGACGTCGAGGGTGACCGGGCGGTCGTCAGCATCGACGGCGGCGACGACCTCTCCAAGCTGGTCGGACGCAAGGGCGAGGTCCTCGACGCGCTGCAGGAGCTCACCCGGCTGGCCGTGCAGCAGGCGACCGGTGAGCGCAGCCGGCTGATGCTCGACATCGCCGGCTGGCGTGCGGGACGGCGCGCCGAACTCACCGATCTCGGACTCGCCGCGGCCAAGCGGGTTCTGGAGTCGGGCGAACGCGAGGCCCTGTCCCCGATGACCCCGTTCGAGCGCAAGATCGTGCACGACGCCGTCGCGTCGGTCGACGGTGTCTCCAGCGAGAGCGAAGGCGCGGAACCGTCGCGCCGGGTGGTCGTCATCAAGGACTGAGACCACGATCGTCACGAGAGGCTCCCGACCCGATGGGTCGGGAGCCTCTCGTCGTTTCCGGTCGAGGTTGGTTCGTGACGGTCGGGGCCGGCGATGTTTCACGTGAATCAATCCGCTCCCCTACCCCACCGGCCGGATCGGACTCGGCGGAAGCCGACGGCGCCGCGGTGGTCGACGCTCGCGGCCCGGCCCTGCGCTCGGTGCCCTCCACAGCCCGCGGCGAGGTCGCATCGCCGAGACGGGGCGTCGAATGACGAACGTGTGCCACCGCCGGTGTACCGCAGTGTGGACGGTGAGGCGTTCACCGCTGCGGGCATCGGCTCGGCGCATCGGCGCCCGAGGACGTCGCGGTCCGTTTTGTGTCGGTTGGCGGTGTCGGGCGGTCTGGTGCGTGTGTCGGTCGGTCGAGCGGACACACCCGTTCCGGCCCCGCCGCTCCTGTCGGCCGGCAGCGACACCGATCGGGCCGCCGGATTCGGGGAAACGGCGGAGCGTCGGGCCGGCCGGTGAACGTCTCGACCGATGGCGACCGGAGGGTGTCGTGCGCGGCGGTTCCCGACCGGGCCCGCCCCGATCGGCGATTGCTGTGTTCGCCCGGCCCGATGGGAGCGAGTCCGTACCGGGTCGCTCGGGTCGTCGCCTCTCGTGCACGGCGATGTCGAACCCGATCGAGACAGCACACATCCGAGCGAGACACTTCGGTGACCGAGCGAGCTGCCGCGCTCGGGGCGTGGCGGAAACACTGCGCCAGCCGGGGACGGACGTGGCCGTCGGCGGTTCGTCGGCCGGGCGGGGCTCCGTGTGTGAGGCTTCGGGTGGAACCCGCAGTGCCTGCGCGAATTCTGTTGTGGCTAAACATGATTCGATGAAGCCGTGGCGGATGTCCCGCTCTGGGGTCGAACGGCCCCGGCTGGGTGCAGGAACCCTGGATTATTTCGTCACTGTGACATTTCTGTGCGTCGCTGTAGCGGCACCGATCGTGTTCGGCCGACCCCTCCCCTCCCCCATCGAGTGGATCCTGTCGGAACACCCGGCACCCACAGAGATCGGACGGTGCGGACGGAACCTCGATCCCGCCGAGGCACCCCGCCGCTGCTCGACACCCGATCCCCGGGGAGTCGGGCAGGGGCCACTTCCCGGTTGGGCATCGGGCACCTCGCGCGGTCACGGGAGGTGGACGCCACCGGGGATGCCGCGGTTGCACGCGCGGTCTTCCTCGATGACAGCCGGCCCGCCGGACGCCGGCCCGCTCCACCGCGCGCGGTCGCGGGTCGCTCGATCTCGACGAGCCGTGAGTCGCAGCTCGCGATCGCGCTGCTCCTGTTCGGTGCCGCGGGCCGCCTCGAGCGTCTCGACACCCGACACTGGAGGGCGGTCGATACAGGCGGTCGCCTGTATCGACGAGGGCGGATCGGCGCTCGAGGTTCGGTTCCGATGTCGTCGACGATCGCGGAGTCGTGCCACTCCCGGCCGGCGCTCGATCTCTCGTGTCGACGTCGTCCGGGGTCGCGGCGTCTCCCACACGAGCGCCCTGGCGGCTGATCATCCGGGCCTTCGATCGGTGTGATCCCGGTGTGGGGCGGCGGCTTCCGGTCCGCTCGCGCCCCGGTACGGTGCGCCGACCGCGAGTCAACGCCTCGCGCCGCCGCTCACGGGAAACCGGCCTGCCGCTCGCGGGAACCGGCCGATCGCGAAACGGGTTGATCAGCCGTGCCGATGGACTCGTTCGTGGACCTCCCTGCCCGGTCGTCGGCGTGGCGACCCGGATCTCGGGCCAGTCCCCTCGATTGCCGGCATCGCCGCCTCGTCCGTCACGACTACGGCACTGCGGCTGCCGTTCCGGATCGGATTGCGCCGCGTGACGGTACGGCGGATTGAGCTCGCACCGGCGCATTCTGCTTCGGGCGGGTGGGAGGTTCGCGCGACCGGACGCTCGTTCTTCGGCCCTGCCTCGTGGCGGGACGCGTGATCTCCCGACTCGGAAAGTGGGGCGATGTCCCGGGTCTCGAGGGTTCGCCTCCCTCGATGTCGAGGGTTCCGACGTGCGCTGTCGCTCGTGCTGTCGATCGGCCCGATGTGACGCGGTCGGGCGTGCGTCCCGGCGCGATGCACGTGCTTCGTGCAGGGGCGGCCCCCGCGCCGCGTCGGGTGGAACAAAACAGGCCGATCCGTGGCTCGGCCGCGCACAACGGGGCGCACGCCGTCTGCGGGTACAGATGGCAACGGGTGGGTTCGCGATTCGGATGTGGAGGGTCCACGCGGGGCGCCCTTCAACGGCGGACCGATCTCCGCCCCATGCCGGTCCGAGGTTCCGGACCTCGATCTCTCCACAGGATGTGCGTTGGTGCGCGGCCTGCAGCAGGTGTCGTTCGTTGCGAGCTCTCACGTCGGGGCGGATTCTCGCTACTGACGATCGTTCCCCGCGCGGAAGGCGGAATCCGTTCGCGTCCGGGATCCGTCGATGTTTCACGTGAATCGAGCGCCGCGGCGGGCGCGACCCGTGCCTCCAGCCGAGGTTGGCGGGTCTCGCTGCTGTGGCTGCTGCAGCTGGGGTCGACCGTGATGGAGTGCCTGGCGATGGTGTCGGTACCGTCGCCGACGTTGTCGCGGATGTTTCACGTGAATCGCGCGCGGTCGCGGTCGCGGCTCGCGCCCCAGCCGACGCGGGCGGGTCCGGCTGCTGCGGCTGCTGCAGGCTGGATCGACCGGAAGGCCCCTCCTGATCGAGGCCTGGCGACGGTGTCGGTACCGTCGCCGACGTTGTCGCCGGTGTTTCACGTGAATCGGGCGGGCGGGGATGGCGCTGTCGGGCGGTGCCGACGGCGTATCGCGATGGATGCCCCGGTCCGGGAGGGTGCCCGTGGACGCGCGTCCGCGGTACCCAGACGAGTGCGGCGCCCGCGGGCACCGCTCGAACCGCGCCCCGACCGCGACAATGACGCGGGCGTGATCACCGGGCCTGCTTCTCGACGAGGCCCACGTTTGCGGGACTGCGGTGCCGGGGGCCGCGTCGGGGAAATGGTGCCGTACCGGTTCGACTGGATCCGCGCCTCCAGCCGTCTGCCCTCGCACTGTCCGTGACCGCGTGCGGCGAGTGGATGTCGGTCCGGCCGGATTCTCCGGACTGCGGTCGGTGCCCGGTGTTTCACGTGAATGCGGCCCGCGGGATTGCGTGAGGTTCGACGACGCCGCGTCGCGGGTGCCGCGCCGTCCTCGGGCCGGGTCGATTCGGGGTGCGAGAGTCGAGGGGCGCACCGGCAGGCGTGAACCGCTCGCCCCTCCCCTCCCCCACCGGTTGGGGCCCGGCCGTCCGCGATGGTTTCCCGTGAAACCGGGTCGGCTCAGCGACCTCGTCGCAGGGACTTTCGGGAACCACGCGCGGTTCGCTTGGGCGGAGTCGATTCTCGATCCGGTCCCGTCCGCGACGAGACGACGGTGTCAGTGCCGGCTTCGATGCCAGCCTGGTCTGTGGGGCGACACCGTGTGTCGGGCGTGGAGTGTCGAGAGACGAGGTGCACCGCGAGGTGATTCACGTGAAACATCGCAGCGGGCGACCGTGCTCCGATACCCAACGCGGACCCGGTGCGTCGACGTGATGTCGCCGGCTGCCGGCTACGGCGATACCCATCACCTCCCCGCGTCGGTTCGGGTCGCCTGACCGTGACCCGAGGGCTGCGTCGAGCATCGGGCGACTCCACTGCTTCCGGTGAATCCGGGTGCGTCGACTTGATGTTGCTCTGAAGGCGCCCGATCCATGGCCCCGGCCTCTGCCCCGGCCGTCCCACGCGACCCGGTCGTCTCTCCTTGCGAATCGACCGACCTCCGTTGCTTCATCCGATTCCCGTGCATCGGTCTGTTGTCTCGCAGCCGTGGTCGCGATCGCGCTCACCGGTGCAGGAGCCCATCACCGTCGCGGCCACCGCAGTGGCCCGGTCATCGTCCCCGGCTTCGGAGTCACCAATCCCATGGCCGCGGATGGTTCGGACTCATCCCGCACCGCGGATCGCCTTGTCGAGCAGTGGGTCCGGTCCCGTTGTTTCACGTGAATCCCCTCCTGAGCCTGTTGTCGCTCGGTCGTCGTCTGTTGACTTCGGCGGGCGCTCCGATCATCTGGCGGCGTGGGGTCCGGGCGTCCCGCCGCGATCCGTTGGCCGTGTCGTCGAACCTCGGCCACGGCCGGTCGCGTGCCCGCGCATGAGCCTCCGCGGTCGTGCCGCCCTTCCCAGGCCCCGGACCCGCCATGATCGCTCCTCGCGTCGTCACCCCACTGGAGCGTCATCTCCGGTGGGGTGGATGCGGCTCCGGGTCCGGAAGCATCGAACCGCACAGGCCGGTGCCGTCGTCTGGACGCGGACATCGCCACGGCGTCGCCGCCGTCGGAACATCCACAGTGTCGCGTGTGGGCACCTCGCAGGGCGATCGGTCGCGGACCGCGAGAATCCGGTTGGCGGGCTCGGACAGTTCGATCGGGGCACGGCGTGCCGGCCGAACACCAGCGCCTCGCCGTGTGTGCCGTCTCGACTATTCGGGTGGAGGCACCTTTCGTGGCGCGCCCGTGCGATGGAAGGCGGTCGGGTGGCTCGCTGATTCACGTGAAACATATGCCCGGCGGATCACGGCCCCCTATGGCCGACCTCGGTCCGATGACCAATGGCGATCTCGCCGTGATGCGCGGGTGGCCCTTCCCGTGATGGACCTCCGGGCGCCGATGGCGCCTCCGGCGCCCGATGATGCGCGGCACCCTCCGGGACCCGCATCGCCGCTGCCGATTGGCCGGCGCGCGGGGGCCGGCACCGGGTGGGATCGGCGCTCGAACGGGCGTGGTGTCTGGCCGGCGCACCGACGCGGGCCCGCGCGGGGGTTGGTGCCCGCCCGGCCGCCGGGCGGTTCCCCGTGAAACACGCATCGCCCGAGTTGTGGGCCGGAGGCGCTCGTGCCGACCGGGCGTCCGTTTCCCTCCGAGCCGGCGATCGGTGGACGGTGACGAGCTGTCGGACGCCGACCTCACCCGGACCGGGCGGGCGCACGTGCCACGCGGCGGACGAACGGGCGCGACCGGGATCAGGTCCGGTCCCGCGCGGCGCGCGGCCGAGTGCGCGGCGATCGGGTCGAGTGCCCCGTCCGCCGCCGCGCGGCCTCCCTGCACGGGCACGGCCGGTTCTCTGTCGCGGCCGTGGCCGGACCGACGCCCCCGGACGTCCCGGTCACGATCGCCGATCGAGATCGCCGGCGAACCACGGCAGATGGTGGTCGTGACTGCAGTCACCGGGGCGACGCGCGACGCGCGGCGTCGCCCGCATCGCGACCCCCGGTACTCCGAGAGGCCTGAGGCTGTTGGCCGTCGCACGGTGACGCCGCACGAGCGAGCGGAGCACGGTTGTCGCACGCCGTCATCCCCGCAGATGCGCCCCGCGGTCTGGTCGGGTGCGGTGGCGTGGCTTTCGACGGTTCCCCGTGAAACACGGTCCATCCAACCCCGCGCGTGCCGCCGGGCCGTCCGTGCGACCGAAGTACCCACGGGCCCGCCGTTCGAGGGCGACCCAACCCGAGTCCGTCCGGGACACGCTCGACGCGGATCACGCGACGGGCGCTGCGAACGCTCGACCGACCCGTTCCGGCTCGTGTGGCACGCGCGGAGATCCGCGCCTCGGAGGTGCGGGCGGGGCCGTCGCGGATGCCCCGGCATCGCCTGACCCAGCCGAGGTTGGGTGACGGTCCCGTGGTGGTCCGGTCGGCTCGACGGGAGCGGCCTGTCCCGCCCCCGATCGCGAGATAAGCGATGCCCGTCGGCCGGAGAGTCGAACGCACCCGGGACCGGCCGGCAGCCGCCTCGCGGCAGGGCTCGCACTGCCGCGCCCGGGGTACTCCGATTGCCAACGGCCATCAGACGGGATGCCGCGATGGGCGGGCCGGGGGTGATCGTGCGTGCGCCCCGGAGGTCGAGCCGTCTCGCCGACGAGCCGCCGACATCCACCACCGGCGACATCCACGCCCGTCGCGAACGGTGACGGGGGTGTGATCCGACGGTGGCCGGTCGACGGTGGAGGCGATCACCTCGGTGCCGCTGCGGGGCGCAGCAGGTGGACGCCGGCCAGTGATCCCGGCCATCGGAGTCGGTCGATGCTTCACGTGAAACGGCACCGGAGATCCGGCCACTCCCCTCCCCCACCGAGGATCCCGGCACCGGGTGGACCTCCAGGCGTGCCCGATCCGGGAACCTCACAATGTCGGGAGCCGAAACGCGGCCTGTTGGTTTGTGGAATCCCGAACCTGCGCGGGAAGATGTTTCACGTGGAACACACCGAGTCCGTCGACATCCCCGAAGCCGCCCACCGTGTGTTCGGGGACCGCCTTGGGCTCGCCCGGCAGTACCACGACTCCCTCGCCACGGACGGGGTGGAACGCGGCCTGATCGGTCCGCGGGAGGTCCCGCGACTGTGGGAGCGTCATCTCCTCAACTGTGCGGTGATCGGTGAGCTGATCGACGAGGGTGAATCCGTCGTCGACGTCGGCAGTGGAGCCGGCCTGCCCGGTATCCCCCTGGCGATCGCGCGGCCGGACCTCCGGATCTCGCTGGTGGAGCCCCTGCTGCGCCGGTCGATCTACCTGGCCGAGTTCATCGAGTCGGCCGGATTGGACGTCCGCGTCGTGCGTGGCCGGGCCGAACAGGCCGGCGTGGTGCAGGAGGTCGGCGGCGCCGACGTCGTCACGTCCCGGGCCGTGGCCCCGCTCGAGAAGCTCGCCCGATGGTCGATGCCGCTGGTGCACGAGCACGGTCGGATGCTTGCGATGAAGGGATCCAGCGCCGCGGAGGAGATTTCGCGGGACCGTGCTTCCCTTTCGCGGCTGGGTGCTGGGAAGCTTGAGATACTCGAATGCGGTGTCGGGATACTCCCGACACCGACGATTGTGGTTCGGGCGGAACGCATTCCGAAGCGAGCACATCGTCGATGAACTCGTCGATGTGCTCGGTCCGGTGAACGAGTCAGTTTCAGTGAAGGAGCTATACATGTCGGGTGGACCCGAAGCGACTGTTTCACGTGAAACAGGCCACAATTCCTCGAGATCCACCGACAACGCTTCGCCGAACGGGCAGGGCCCCCACTCCCCCGGTCCGTACGACGGCATCTCCCTCGAGGAGACCCCGATCGGCGCGGCCGCCCAACGCGCGAGCCAGGTCTTGCACCCGAGCAGCGTGACGCTGCCGAAGCCGGACCGGCGGCGGATGCTGACCATCGCCAACCAGAAGGGTGGCGTCGGCAAGACCACCACGGCCGTCAACCTCGCGTCCGCGCTGGCGGTGCAGGGGCTGACCGTTCTTGTCGTGGACCTCGATCCACAGGGCAATGCGAGCACTGCGCTCGGCGTCCCCCACCACTCGGGAATCCCGTCCAGCTACGAGCTGCTCATCGGCCAGAGCACCGCCAGGGAGGCGGTCCAGCAGAGCCCGCACAGCGAGCGGCTGTTCTGCATTCCGGCGACGATCGATCTGGCCGGAGCCGAGATCGAACTGGTGTCGATGGTGGCCCGGGAGAACCGGCTCAAGAACGCCCTGACCGACGCCTTCCTGAACGAGATCGACGCGGACTTCATCCTGATCGACTGCCCGCCGTCGCTCGGGCTGCTGACGGTCAACGCCCTCGTCGCCGCGAACGAGGTGTTGATCCCCATTCAGTGCGAGTACTACGCGCTCGAGGGCGTCGGCCAGCTGCTTCGCAACATCGAGCTGGTGAAGTCGCACCTGAACCCCGAACTGCACGTGTCGACCGTGCTTCTGACGATGTACGACGGACGCACCAAGCTCGCCGACCAGGTCGCCGAGGAGGTGCGTGGGCACTTCGGTGACGCCGTCCTGCGCGCTGTCATTCCGCGCAGCGTCAAGGTGTCCGAGGCCCCCGGCTACGGGATGACCGTCCTCGACTACGATCCCGGATCGCGCGGCGCGATGAGCTACCTCGACGCCGGCCGCGAGCTCGCCGCCCGTACCGCATCGACCAAAGCGCAGGAGAACTAGTGGCACAGAGAAGCAAGGGTGGCCTCGGACGTGGGCTCGCAGCGCTGATCCCGACCGGCCCCGACGCCGGACCCCGTCTCGGCACGGCGGCCGCCGACGTCATCATCGGCAACGTCACCGCGCCTGCCCCGCCGGCGGTCGAGGACGCGCCCCTCCCCTCCCCCACCGCGGAACCCGAGTCCGACGGTGCGACCGATGCGAAGGCCGCCCCGAAGGCCGCCGCGAAGCCGCAGTCGAAGCCTGCGGCGGGCCGGAAGTCCAGCCCGAAGCCGGCGCCGGCCGCCGACGAGGATCTGTCACCGGTCGCGGCCAGCTATCGGGAGATTCCGGCCGCGCAGATCCAGCCGAATCCGAAGCAGCCGCGGTCGGTGTTCGACGAGGAGGCGCTCGCCGAGTTGGTCCACTCGATCCGGGAGTTCGGGTTGATGCAGCCGATCGTCGTGCGCGCGATCGGCCGCGACAGCTACCAGCTGGTGATGGGTGAGCGTCGGTGGCGGGCCAGCCAGGCCGCCGGCCTCGAGAAAATCCCCGCGATCGTGCGCGAGACGGGCGACGGCGACATGCTCCGTGACGCCCTGCTCGAGAACATCCACCGGGTCCAGCTGAACCCCCTCGAGGAGGCGGCGGCGTACCAGCAGCTGCTCGAGGAGTTCAACGTCACCCACGACGAGCTCGCCACCAGGATCGGCCGGTCCCGGCCGGTCGTGACGAACACGATCCGGCTGCTCAAGCTGCCGATCCCGGTCCAGCGACGGGTCGCGGCCGGCGTCCTGTCGGCGGGCCACGCGCGGGCGTTGCTGTCCCTCGAGGCGGGCGCCGAGGCGCAGGAGTTGCTGGCCGCCCGGATCGTCGCCGAGGGAATGTCGGTGCGCGCCACCGAGGAAGCGGTGACGCTGGCGAACCGGGAGGACGGGACCACCCCCACTCCCCCGGTCAAGCGCAAGCCGATCCAGATGCCGGGACTGCAGGACGTCGCGGACCGGTTGTCCGGTGCGTTCGACACCCGCGTGACCGTCAGCCTCGGCAAGCGGAAGGGCAAGATCGTCGTCGAGTTCGGCTCGGTCGACGATCTGCAGCGCATCGTCGAGATGATGGAGACGACCGGGGCGAACTGACCCCGAATTCCCCGGTTGCCCGGACCCGGCGGCGAAACGTCACTGTGACGAACAGCCGCCGGGCGGGTGCGGACCGGGGACGGTGGGCAACGAAACATGGTGTCCACCACGATGATCCGGCCGCAGCGGAACGAGTGGCGCCGCGCCGGTCCCGATCGCCTATTCTGGACGTGAGAAGCTGTGGTGCGGGGACCCCTGTTCCCGCCGTGTGAGGTCGTGGAGGCGAGAGACAGGGTGTCGATGCGCATCAGCCCGCTCACCCTCGACGGCTTCGATCAACTCCCCCGGCACGCCCGTCGGTGCGTCTTCTGGGAGATGGACCCGGCCGCGCTGCGGGATTCACGCGAGTTCGCGGACCCCGAGTTCGAGAAGGAAGCCTGGCTGTCGATGGTCATGCTCGAGTGGGGGTCGTGCGGTCAGGTTGCCACGCTCGAGGGCCGACCGGCCGGATGCGCGTTCTACTCACCTCCCGGCACCGTGCCCCGCGCCAAGCTGTTCCCCACGTCACCCGTGAGCCCGGACGCGGTCCTGCTGACCACGATGCGGCTCGAACCGGCTGCGGAGCTGGACGGAGTAGGCCCCAGCCTGATTCAGGCCGTCGTGAGCGATCTGGTGCGCCGTGGCGTCCGTGCGCTCGAGGCCTTCGGGATCGTCCGCGGGCCCGACGACGACCGCCCGGGCGGAGCCGGGGCCGAGTGCGGCCCCGTCGAGTGCATGATCGAGGCCGGATTCCTCGAGGACATGGGGTTCGAAGTCGTTGCGGCACACCACCGCTACCCGCGGCTGCGGCTCGAACTCGACCGCGCCCACGGGTGGAAGGCGGACGTCGAGTCGGCTCTGGAGCGGCTGCTGATGGCCGCCGCGGTGACCGTGACCGACAGCGAACAGAAGTCCACGGTCGGCGTGCTCTGACCCCGCCGGCGCCGGACCGCTCCTCCCCCGATTCCCGGCTCGGCCGGGGTCAGGCCTGATCGGCCTTGGCGAGCTCCTCGGCGAGCAGCTCCTTGAACGTGAACGTGCCGGTCGGCTGGTCGTCCTGACCGAGCAGGTACAGGCGCTTGACCGCGACCAGGATCGACTCCGCGATGATGTCCCGGTTTCGGGGATTGATCAGCGTCTTGATGTCGGAATCGTTTGTGAGATAACCGATGTCGATCTGAACGGTCGGCATGTTGGTCAGTCGCAACAGATCCCAGCTCCGGCCGTGCGTCCGGCAGTCCTGAAGCGGTGCGCGAGCGACGATTTCACGCTGGACGAAGCTGGCGAGAACCTGCCCGATCCGGGAGGTGGCACCGTGGCTGTTGCCGAAGTGGAAGCTCGCGACACCGTTCGCGTGGGGGCTGGTGCTGGCCGCGCAGCGGAGCGAGATCATCAGGTCCGCGTCGAACGCATTCGACGTCTCCGCACGCTCGGCGACGGACGGGTTCGTGGTCGGCGGGTGCGACAGGAACGTCTCCATGCCCGTCGCCGCCATCCGGCCCTCGAGACGGCTGGCGACATCCCACAGGATCTGCGCCTCGGTGATCGGCCCGTGCGGCGTCGGCACCACGAGCCCGGTCGCGGCTCCGCCGAGATCCGGGTCGATCACGATCCGCTTGCCGCTCAGCTGGGGACCCGAGCGACGCACCGACTCCTCCTCGGTGATCGCGTGCGGTGACCCCCCGGTGACTCGGGTGCCGAGCAGGTCGAGAGACCGGAGCGTCTGAGGTCCGCAGATCCCGTCGGAGGCGATGCCGATCTCCCGCTGGAACGAGGACAGCCCCTCGTGCGTCTTCGGACCGAAGTAACCGTCGACACGGCTCGAGTAGAAGCCGAGATCCTGCAGCCGGGTCTGCAACGTCGCCACGTCGTCGCCGTACAGCGGCGCGGACAGCTGATAGGCGAGAGTGCGGGCACCGAGCCGGTACGAGGCCTCGCGCAGCGCGCGGTACGTCGCCGCGTCGACGACGCCGTCGACCAGGAGACCACGCTGCTGCTGGAACGCGCGGACCGCACTGTCGAGGTGGTGGTCGAAGACCGCGTCGGGTGCGACCCACTGGGAACCGCTCACGGGCTCCCGTGGAGCGGTGGAAACCCCGCCCCGGAGGTATCCCAGGGAGGAGAGGGTGCCTCGAATCTCGGCAACGGCGGGACCGTGATCGCCGTGACGGAGTCGATGCATGCGGAGGATCCCTTTCTCATCCCGGGGCAACGCCTGAATGCTGATTGTCGCAGAAACCCCCGGGAAACCAGCAATCCCGGGGGCCGTGGCGACCGTTACAGAACGTCGGCGAGATCCCGCAGCAGCGCGGCCTTGCCCTTCGCGCCGACGATCTGCTTGATCGGCTTGCCGCCCTGGAACAGGATCATCGTCGGAATCGACATGACCTGGAAGTCGCGGGCGGCGGAGGGGTTGGCGTCGATGTCGAGCTTGGCGACGGTCAGCTTGTCGGCGTGCTCACCCGCGATCTCCTCGAGGACCGGGGCGACCATCTTGCAGGGACCGCACCAGGTGGCCCAGAAGTCGACGAGGACGGGCTTGTCGGCGTCGAGGACGTCCTGCTGGAACGAGTCGTCGGTGATGGTGATGGTGTTCGCCATGGATGTCTCCTCGGGGGCTGTGATCGGGTGGAACTGGGACGTCAGGCCTCGACGGCCACGGGACGACCTGCTGCCTCGACGGTGTTGGCGGTGATGTCCCCGCGCTCGGCGAGCCAGCGCTCGGCGTCGATCGCGGCGGCCGCGCCGGTGCCGGCGGCGGTGATCGCCTGACGGTAGGTGTGGTCGACCAGGTCGCCGGACGCGAACACACCCGGGGCCGAGGTGTAGGTGGTCGGCGACTGCACCCGCACGTAGCCCTCGTCGTCGATGTCGACCTGGCCCTTGACCAGTTCGCTGCGCGGGTCGTGGCCGATCGCTACGAACATGCCGGTGACCGGCAGCGTCGACTGCTCGCCGGTGACGGTGTCGCGGATCACCAGACCGGTGACGCTGTTCTCGCCGACCACCTCGACCGGTTCGGCGTTGGTGACGATGCGGATCTTCTCGTTCGCCTTGGCCCGCTCGAGCATGATCCGGGACGCGCGGAACTCCTCGCGGCGATGCACCAGCGTCACCGAGCGCGCGAATCGGGTCAGGAAGGTGGCCTCCTCCATCGCGGAGTCGCCACCGCCGATCACGGCGATGTCCTGGTCCTTGAAGAAGAAGCCGTCGCAGGTCGCGCACGCGGACACGCCGCGGCCGAGCAGGGTCTCCTCGCCGGGGATGCCGAGGTAGCGGGCGGCGGCGCCCATCGCCAGGATCACGGCGTGGGCGTAGTAGGTCTCGCCGTTCGCGACGACCTTCTTCACCGGGCCGGTCACGTCGAGTTCGTCGACGTCCTCGGTGCGGATGTCGGCACCGAACCGCTTCGCCTGCTCACGCATCTCGTCCATCAGGTCCGGGCCCATGATGCCCTCGCGGAAGCCGGGGAAGTTCTCGACCTCGGTGGTGGTCATCAGGGCGCCACCGAACTGGGTGCCCTCGAACAGCAGCGGCTGCAGTTCCGCGCGGGATGCGTAGACCGCGGCGCTGTATCCGGCGGGTCCGGAGCCGACGATGATCAGGTCACGAACCGAGGTCGGAGTAGTCATGCGGGCCTTCCAGGAGATGTGAACGTTGACTGGCTCAACACCAGACTAGGGGGTGATGTTCCCGGATCCGGGTCGAGCGGCGATCGACGTGACGTACGGCTCGATCAGACCGGTGGCGCGGGACTGCACGTCGGCGACGTCCCCACCGGCCTCGATCTGGCGGGTCGCGGCGTGGACGACGGCGTTGACGAGGTCGGCCGTCTCGGCCGAATCGGGCACCCCGAGGTCGGACAGGGCCGCGATCAGCGGCGCCGACAGCTGACGGTGCATCTCGGCGCCCGCCTCGTTGATCCGCTCGCTGGGTGCGATCGACGCGATCGCGGACGCGATCGCATGCTCCCCCTCCGCGACCAGGTCGAGGTTGGCGCGGACGTACGCGAGCACCCGCCGATCCGGCGGGCCCGCCGCGGCCATCTCCTCCTCGACGCGGCGCGACCAGCGCGGAAAGGAGTCCTCGATCAGCGCGTCGAGCAGGTGCTGACGGGACTTGAAGTACTGGTAGATGCTCGACCGTGCGAGGCCGGCCCGCGCCGCCACCTCCGCGAACCCGGGAATCTCCGGGGTGCCCTCGGCGAGCACCTCGCGGGCGGCGTCGAGCAGTGCGCGCCGCTGCGCGGCCCGGTGCTCGGCGACCGTCGGTGCGCTGATCCGCGGCACGCCGTCTCCCTTCCCGGTGCGGCCGGTCCGGGCGGAGCTCAGACGGCGGTGAGGCGACCTCGGTCGTCGTCGCCACCCGGTCGCAATGGTCGACGACATCGTAGTCGTCGGTGACCAGGGCGCTCGCGGTGCCCGACTCGCGGGCCCCCGGTCGCGGGCCGCGGTCGACGCCGCCCACCAGCCGCACCGCCGCCGGGTCACCGGTGCCCGCGCCATCCCCTCCGCCGCCGCTCCCCGCCGGAGCGCCGGTCGGGTCCGCGGTCGAGCGTGCCGCCGGGCCTCACCGGATCGAGCAGCCGGCACCGGTCGGCGCGACCGGACGCTGCTGGTCCACCGCGGCGACGAGGTTGCCGGACCGGCACGCGAACCCGGTGTGGTTCTGCCGGCTCCCGCCGCGACCTCGCCGTCAGGTCGTCGCCGGCGGCGACGGCGAGCAGGCCGGACCTGCCCGAGCCGGACGGCCCGAGGGTCGCGCCGAGTTCACCGGGTGCGACCGACCGGGCGCCGTCCGGTGCCACCCCGGGGCTCGCCCCGTCGCCGAGGCGCGGGCTCATCCCGCGCGGAACCGCACCACGACCACGTGGAATCAGTTGTGGAGCAATAATTCTGGACGACCAACGAGGTCGAGTCGACACGCTGCCGCGGTCGGGCGGAGGAGATCGTCACCGACCTCGGCAGGGCGGTCAGCCGATGTCGGCGCGGGCCAGGGTGTCGGGTTCGTTTGCACTGCAGCGTGATCCGACCACCAGTGCGGTGATCTGCGGAGGCTGCGGGCCGGCGAGCAGCAGCAGCCGGCCGGCGAGTCCCCGCAACCGCACCGGACCGGACCCGAGCAGCGGCGTCTGCGGGTCGATTCCGTTGGCGCGCAGGCACTCCGAGAGCGCGTCCGGATCGGAGAGGGTGCCGAGGGCGTTGCGGCCCAGCAGGCTCAGGGCGGTCGACGGCCGCAGCTCGTCGCCGAGCTGAACCGTGGCCGGGTCCGTGGCCGCGGACCCGGGTGAGTCGTCCGTGGACACGGGATCGGCGAGGACGGCGCCGGCGGAGCCGTCCGGACCCGGATCGGACCCGGTCGAGGTGAGGGACACGACGCCGATGGCGGCCAGGGCGATCACGACGAGGGCCGCCGCCGCGCCGGCCGCGATGCGGACCGGATCGCGCCGGCGCGTGGACAGGTCGGTCACCGGTGCGGCGGCCGGTGCCGGTGCGCCCTCGGCGTCGAGCGCGGCGTGGACACGGGCGAGCACGTCCGCCGGGATCGGCGCCGGGGTCGGCGGGTTCGTGCGCAGTGCGCCGAGCTCACCGCGGACGCGGTCCAGCGCGGCGAGCGTGTTCTGGGCGTCGCGGTCGTCGGCGACGGCGGCGCGCAGCGGGTCCGCCACGTCCGGCGGCAGAACGCCTCCGTGCAGGTCGGCGAGCAGTTCGGGAGTGAACGGTGGGCGCAGTGCGTCCTCACCCCGAGCGACCATGACACCTCCCTGCATTCGTTGCCTCGAGTTGAGCAAACCGCCGTCAGTGAATTAGACCCGGCGGGGTGCTGTTTGGTTCCGCTGTGGCTGCATATATCTCAACTGCTGGGCCAGTTTCGCACGAGCCCGGGAGCACCGGCTCTTCACCGTTCCCGCCGGCACCCCGAGCAACTCCGCGGCCTCCGCGACCGAGTATCCCTCCACGTCGACCGCGACCACCGCGGCGCGCTGTTCCGGGGGCAGGGTGGCCAGCGCCTCCTCGATCGCCAGGCTGGTCTCCCTGTCCTCCATCACGTCACGGTCGTGCGCCGGTTCCGACTGCTCGTCGTCGGACAGCGGCACGGTCGGACGGGCGCGGTTGCGCCGGATCCGGTCCAGGCAGGCGTTGACCACGATCTTGTGCAGCCAGCTCCGGACGGCGGCGTCCTGCCGGAACGTCGCGGCGGTGCGGTGCGCGGACAGCAGCGCCTCCTGCAGCGCGTCCGCGGCATCCTCGGCCGTGTAGCTGGTGCGGCGGGCGGTGTGCCACAAATGGTCCTGATGTCTGCCGAGCAGTTCTGCAAATGCACGCGGATCCCCCGCCACGTGCGCCGCCAGCAGCTGGGCGTCGGTCAACTCAGCCCCGGCGATCCCCCTGTTGATTCGCACGCGCGATGCTAACCGACCAAGGGGTCTCCAGTCACTCCATTCCGGGAAGGCTGCGTCTAACGGCTGGTCGAGAAGCCGACCTCGGCGATCGAGCTCTGGTTCTTACCGCCGTCGGCACCGAGTTTCGTGATCCACACCAGCACCTTGTTCGTGGTGCCGTCGGCGGTCACCGGGATCGTCGTCACGCCGTTCTTGAGCGTCGCGCGCCCGATGACCTGAGTCTGGTCCAGAGTCGGCCGATCGCTCGGCGAGGTCCGGATCTCGACCTCCGTCCCCGGGCTCGGCGAGGTGATCGACACCTCGGTGAGCCGGGCCGGCTGCGCCAACCCGACGATCAGCCCCACACCCGACTTGAAGCTCGGGAACTGGTCGAAGTAGGCGTCGGTGCTCCACTTGGTGGCCGGGTTGCCGTCCACCGCCAGACCGGCCGTCGACGGGTTGTCGGGTGAGCCCTGGGGTGAGAAGACGGTCGCGCCCGCGGGTGTCACGGGCTGCGGCACCGCGGGTGCCGGCGCCGGCGCGACGGTCGACGGGGGTGCCTCGGCGCCCGTGGTCAGGCCGATGTTCTGTTCGTTCAGCGGGGCGTCGGAGTTGCCTCCGGCCAGCAGATTCGTCAGCCACCAGCCAGCCAGGGCGAGGACGATCACCGTCAGCACGCCGAGTGTCGACAGCGCGATCATCATCCGGTTGCTGCGCGCCTGCTGCAGCTCGGGGTCGTCCGCCTCGGGGAGTCCGCGCCCGCTCGCACCCGCCGGTCGCTGACCGAGTCGCAGGGCAGGCATCATGTCGGTCTTCTGGTCGACGACCGAGGCCTGGTCGAGGATGTGCTGCACCGTCGCCGCGGTACGGATGCCGCCACCCTGCTCGAGCGCACGGACCGCGACCGCGGAGATCTCGAACGGCACCTCGGGCCGGAGGGTCCGCGGCTCGACCGGGCCCCCGCCGTCGGTCCGGTCGGCGATCTTCATCCCGCCGACGGAGTTCACCGGTCGCGGATCGGCGGGCGCCGCACCCGGGCCCGCGTCGGGCGCCGGGGCCGGCTCACCCAGCGGCCAGCGCGCGGTGATCAGGGCGTACAGCATCGCCCCCAGGCCGCGCACGTCCGACGCGGCGTCCGCGTCGGCGAGGGTCGCGGGGAACGCGAGGACCGCGTCGCCGTCCGCGGAGATCCGGACCCGGTCCGGGTGGTCGATCGACAGCGCACCGCCACCGCGGTGTGCCGCTTCGGCGGCGGCGGCGAGGGCACGGATCGCCCGTGCGGCGCCGACCGGCGACGGCTTGGTGTCGGCCATCTCGCGGAGCGACCGGCCGGGCGTCCACTCGGCGACGACGATGCCGCCGGAACTGCCACGGACCACGTCCAGGACGCGGGCCAGGCCGGGCGAGTTGATCCGGCCGAGCCGCAGCGTCCGCGACAGGACCGCCTGCGGGCCCTCGGTGTCGGAGGTGTCGGTGCCTGCCCGCTGTTCGGCGTCGACGAACGTCAGCGCCACCTCGCGGTCGAGTTTGGTGTCGTGGGCCTGCCAGAACTTCAGCCCGCGCGCGCCACCGTGCGGTGCCAGCAGGCGATACCGGCCACCGGCGACGGACGCGCCGGCGATCAGCTGAGGTCCCCTCGGGGTGCTGCGGCGGGACGAACCGCTGCCGTCCCCGACGCGCAGCGGGGGCAGCTGCGGCGAACCGATCGGGATGACGCCCGTGTCGACGGTGAGGTCGCGTTCGCGCCGCACCGGCTTGTCGGCGGGGCGCTTGTCGGCGGCCGGTGGGGTGCTGCCGGTGGGGCGAGCGGATTCGGTGGCCTCGGGTGCGTGCGGTGCCGGTGCGGACGCCTCCACTGTGGAACTACCGGACTGGCCGCCGGCAACGTCTTCGTCGCTCACCCTCGCTCCTTCGTGCAGCTCGTTCGAATCCTGGGAGATCGGCGCCCCGGCACGCCGGGGACCAGGGTACGGGAGGTGCCCGCTGTCGCCGCGCTCCGCCAGTGGCCGCCCGATCACGGGCAGCAGCTCGGTGTCGGCCTCGTAGATGGACACCGTCTCCGCGGAGGCCGCCACCTGTTGCGCGGGAGCACGCCCGAGCACCCGGTTGACCAGCCGCGTGATCGCGACGGTCCCGGCCACGACCTCGGGCACCCCGGCGAAACGCAGCAGCGCGAACGTCACGCCCAGCATGATCACCGCGCAGAACCCGACCTGGACGAACGCCCCGGGACCGCCGAACCGGTCGCCGAGCCGGTCCAGGCCGAGCAGTTCCTCGATGGCCAGCATCGTGACCCCGCCGGCCACCGACGCCACGACCACCAGCACCACGGTCTTGCCGACGTTCGCCATCCGCAGCGACCCGAGACTGCGCCGCAGCAGCACCGCGCCGATCACCGCGCCGGCGGTGAATCCGAGCCCGTTCGCGACACCGAGCAGGCTGACCACCTGCTGGTCGTTGGCCGCGACCGACGGGGCGAGCAGCGACAGCCCGACCTTGACGCCGGTGATGCCGAGGATGATCCAGGTCGGGGTCCACGCCTGCTCCCGCGCGTAGAACACCCGCAGGTGGATCAGGACGAGCGCGTACGGGATCAGGGTGAACGCGGACCAGCTGACCGCGTGACCGAGGCGTTCGGCGTCGGCGGCGCCGAAGTTGCCGTACCCGAACAGCGCGTGGCCGACCTGCGGGCCGGCGAACGTCAGGAACCCGACCACCGGGACCAGCGACACCATGGTCAGGCGGGTCGCCACCGACAGGTCGTCGACGACGGCGGGGGTGTCCTCGTCGGCGGCGTTGCGGCTCAGGCGCGGCATGATCGCGGTGAGCACGGTGACGCCGAGGATGCCGTACGGCAGTTGCAGAAGCAGCCACGCCTGCTGGTAGATCACCGGCCCGGACGGGTCGACGTCGGCGGCGATCCGGGTGCCGATCATCAGCCCGATCTGGCTGATCAGGACGTACAGCACGATCGCGACGCCCATCCCGGCGAACGTCTTCAACCGGTTGTCGACGCCCCACAGCGGCTTGAGGCTGACGCCTTGACGTCGGATCGCAGGCAACAGGGTGGTCATCTGCACGACGACGCCGAAGGTGAAGCCGAGACCGAGGACCAGCAGCCGGGTGGTGGTCACCTCGTCGCCGCCGGGCAGCAGCCAGTACAGGCCGAGCACGACCAGCACGGTCAGGTTGTTCAGAACCGGGGCCCAGGCGCCCGGTTTGAACACCTGCCGGGTGTTGAGCACGGCGGTGAGCAGCGCGGACAGGCCGTAGAACAGGATCGCCGGCAGCAGCAGGTACGCGAACTGGGTGGCGAGACGCTCGTCCACCTTGCCGTGTTCCGGCAGGAACAGCCTGGTCAACACCGGTGCCGCGAGGACCGCGGCAACGGTGACGGTGCCCAGCGTCACGACGGACAGCGTGAACAGTCGCCGCACGAACGCCGCGCCCTGGTCGTCGTCCTCCTTCTCCGCGCGCACCAGCACCGGGACCACGATCGCGGTCAGCACCGCGCCGAGCACCAGCTCGGAGATCATGTTCGGCATCGTGCTGGCGACGGTGAACGAGCTCGCCGCCGCACCGCCGAGGGCGGTCAGCAGCAGAACCTGCTTGAGGAATCCGGTGACCCGGCTGACCAGCGTCGCGATCGCGATCGAGCCGGTCGAGGCGATCAGCCGTGAGTTCGACGTGTCCGGGCCGGACGCGGTGTCCCCGTCGGTCCCGACCGGTGCCGCCGGCTGGGGTGCGGTCGTCGGGGCCACCGCTGCGGTAGGTGGCGTGTTCGGCGGCGCGGGTTCGAATCTGCGCGGCATCGCCCGCGTCGGGTCGCCGGGACCGGGCGCGGCCTGCTGGGGCGGGAGGGGGCGCGGCGGGTAGGGCCGCGGCGGCGGGGGTGGCGTCCCGGCGGGCCGCGGCGGCCAGGACTGGTGCGGACCCGGGTGTTGCGGATGCGGCTGCCGGGGCGGATACGGCCCGGTCGGCGGCGTGCGCCGCGGGTCCTGCGGGGGCGCCGCCGGGTGACGCTCCCAGGGGGCGGCGCCGGTCGGCCCCGCGTCCCGGCGTGGTTGCGGGGGCCACGGGTGCTGTTGCCCGGGGTGGTCCCGGCCGGGCTCGACCGGTTGCCGCGCCGGTTCCGGGCCGGTGCCCGGTGGTCGTCGCGTGCTGCCCGTCATCGGCCTTCGTACCCTTCGTCAGCTGGGTCCGGTTGACCCCGGAACCGGTGCCAGAGCCGCCGTCCCGCAAGCAACAACAGTAGTGCGCCGGCGCCCGCGGTGATGATCACGAGCACCTTCCCGTACGAGTTGGACCGGACCGACACGGACGTCGACTCCCCCAGCTCGTGGCCGTTCGAGGTGGTCAGCGCGACGTCCACGACCATCTTGCCGGTGTCGGTGACCTTCGCGGGAACCTGCAGTGCGCGGCTGCCGCGGGCAGGCAGCTGCTGGTCGCCGATGTCGGTGATCGTCATGCCGGGCGGCGCCGACAGCTGCAGCCGCACGGTGATCCCGATCGGCAGGTCGTTGCGGGCGACGAACAGCAGCGGACTCTGCTCGGATGCCAGCGTGTACGCCCCGCCGGGCGCGAGCACGGTCACCGAGGCGTACACCCGGTCGAGCGCGGCCCCGACCTGGCCGACGCGCTGTTCCGCGGCCGCCGTCGCCGGCGCCCGGTCGGCGTCGTGACGTCCCGAGGTGCTCATCGCCCGCAGCAGGTCCTCGGAGAGCGGGGCGGTGAAGCCGTCCGGGGTCAGCGCCGACTGCGGGTCGTACACCAGCGTCTGCGTCAGCGCGTCGACCTCGGGTGCCTGCACGGCGACACCGGCCGTCACCGACGGCGGGGCGCCGTCCTTGACGGCCTGGTCGGGGTAGTCGAGGGCGAGCGGCGGTGGTGCGGCGGGGCGCTCGACGAGGTCGGGCAGCGTCCGGACCGTCGCCAGCCCGGACCGCAGCATCGTCGCGACCGTCGAGAGGACCGCCCGGGCCTCGTCCCCGTCGGCGGACCACTGTTGCGGCGGCGCCAGCAGCAGCGACCGCGGGTTCGCGTCGGCCATTCGCGACCCCGTGCTGCGGCTGGTCAGCGCCGTCCACGTCATCGCGCCGAGCGCGTCCTGGAGTCGGGCGGTGCGCGAGTCGTCGGACAGCTCGTAACGGGCGCCGCTCGGGGTGAACGTCGGGGTCTGCGGGGTGGACCCGACTGCGGCGAGGGCGGTCGCCGCGGGCACGTCGAACAGGGCCGCGTACAGGGGGCCGCCGTTGTTGCCGCCCTCGAGCGGAACCTTCGGCTGCGTCGTCACCCCGTCGACCGCGTTCGCCGCGAGCAGCGCCGTGGGGCCCAGCCCGGTGAGCGTCGCCGCGGCGGTCGGCTCGAGGACGCCGGAGTCCGGCCAGGTCACTCCGCGCAGCGAGGTCACGCCGAGGAGTCCGTCGACGATGTCGGCGGGCTTCTCCAGGGCGCGGGTGGTCAGTGTCGGGTCGGCGGCCTGCTGCAGTGCGGTCAGGTCGGTCTGCGCGAACGGGACGGCGGTGATGCACATCCGGGACGCGAGCTGACGTAGCCGGGTGAGCCAGTCGACGGCCGCGGCCTGACCGGTTCCGGGCCGGGCCGGCCCGGTCGGATCGGCGGCGTTGTCGACGACGAGGTAGCCGTGGGTCATGTTGGAGACGGTGACGAGCAGGTCCGGATCGACGGCCAGGCACATGCTCTGCGCGAGCCGGTGATCGCGGTCCAGGTCGTCGGCGGTGGCGAACTCCGCGGCGGCGACGAGTTGCTCGAGCCGACCGCCCGAGGCCAGGGAGGTGGCCAGGTCGTCGTCTACGAGCCGCACCCGCTCGTCGGCGGAGCCGGGGATTCCCGCCGCCAGCCGGGGCCGGTCCGCGAGCGGCCACATCATCGTCACCGCGACCGGGTCGGCGGTGGACGGCGGGATCGGGGCCGCCTCCGGGTCGGTTCCGCTCGGATCCCGGGGCAGACCCAGCACCGGGAGCAGGAATCGGGCGTCGTCGAGTCGCGCCGGCCCGCCGTAGTCGGGGGTCCCGTTGACGTTCACCAGCAGCGGGTAGACGCCGGGTTCGTTGATGCCCAGCGACGGCTGGTCGGTCGATCGCACCGGCAACGCGACCGTGAACCGCGAGGACTGACCGACGTCGAGGCGGTCGCGGACGACGGCGAACTCGCCGGCGACGTCGAACTGGCCCTGGTCGGCGCGCAGGACGGTCCGGAGGCGGTCCGCGGACGCGACCGCGGGTGCCCGCTGCAGCCGCACCTGGACGTCGTGGACGGTGCGGTCGCCGACATTCGTGACGGTGCCGGTCACGGTGACGACCGGGGGGCTGGACGTGGTCACGGTGCTCGGGGTCACGGTGTCGATCGACAGGGACACGAACTGCTGCGACTGTCCGCGTTGCGGGGTGGGCGCCGGCGTCGTGGTCGGGGCGGCGGCGACCGAGATGGGGATTCCGAGCGGGACGGTCAGGGCCAGGGCGGTCAGGGTGGTCGCGGCCAGGCGACGCAGGGCAGTCCTCATCCGTTCTCTCGGGCCCCGTCGCCGGTGCTCCGGCCCGCCGCGTCGGTGACGCGCTTGGCTGCCGCGTCGGTGGCGCGCTCGCCTTCGGTGTCCGTGAGGCTCTTGCCTGCGGTCATCCGGTCGATCAGTTCGCCGGCCACCTCGGCGAGGCGGCGTTCGTCGGCGTACGCGAGCCGGGACTCGAGTTCGGTCAGCGGCACCCACGCGACCTCGGTGACCTCGACGTCCTCGTCGGACAGTTCACCGCCCTGGAATCGCAGCAGATAGTGGTGCACGGTCTTGTGGACGCGTCGGCCCTCGGTGACGAACCAGTAGTCGATGCTGCCGAGCGAGGCGAGGACGGTGCCGCGGATGCCGGTCTCCTCGGCGACTTCACGCATCGCGGTCTGTTCGGCGGTCTCGCCCTGCTCGATGTGTCCCTTCGGCAGTGACCACAGCAGTCGTCCACGGCGGTCGGTGCGGCCGATCAGGGCCGCGCACTGCTGGTCGCGGGGTCCGTCGAGGCCGTCGACGACCAGTCCGCCGGCGGAGGTTTCGCGGACGGTGCGCATCCGGGGGTTCGTGCGGTCGCCGTGCCCGCCGCGACGCCGCGGGTTGCGGCGGCTGCGATTCGGGCGTTCGGCTGGAGACACCCAATCGATATTAGTTGTCCGCGTGTAGTGCTCTCGAATCCCACACCGGTTGGCGCTCGGTGGGATCGAACGGTGACGTCGCGGGTCGGTAAGCTGCACAGTCGTGGTTTCCCCAACTCCCGACACCGAACGCCGCGCGCGGCTCCTCGCGGGCGCGTCCGTGACCCTGCGTGGCCTGGCGAATGTGCTGACCCCGCTCGGCGTGCGGTTCGCCGAGGCCGGACACGAGCTGTACCTGGTCGGCGGCAGCGTGCGGGACGCGGTGCTCGGCCGGCTCGGCACCGACCTGGATTTCACGACGGATGCGCGACCCGAGCAGGTGCAGCTGCTGCTGAAGGGGTGGGCCGACAACCAGTGGGACACCGGCATCGCGTTCGGGACGATCAGCGCGGCGAAGGACGATCAGCAGATCGAGATCACCACCTACCGGACCGACGCCTATGACGGCGTGACCCGGAACCCGGAGGTGCGGTACGGCACCAGCCTCGAGGAGGATCTGGTGCGCCGGGACTTCACCGTCAACGCGATGGCGGTGCGGATCGGCCCGGACGGCGAGCAGGAGTTCGTCGACCCGCTGGGTGGGATGGACGCGTTGCTGGCCGGTGTCCTGGACACCCCGGCGGCGCCGGAGATCTCGTTCAACGACGACCCGCTGCGGATGCTGCGGGCGGCGCGGTTCGTCGCGCAGCTCGGGTTCTCCCTGGCGCCCCGGGTGCGTGAGGCGATCGTGGCGATGGCCGACCAGATCGACCGGATCACCGCCGAACGGGTCCGCGCCGAACTCGACAAGCTGATCCTCGGCGAGTACCCGCTCGACGGGATCGACGTGATGTGCGAGACCGGTCTCGCGGAGCGGGTGCTGCCGGAGATCCCGGCGATGCGCCTGGAGATCGACGAGCACCACCAGCACAAGGACGTCTACCAGCATTCGCTGACGGTCCTGCAGCAGGCGATCGACCTCGAGGAGGGCGATCCCGATCCGGTGTTGCGGTGGGCGGCGATCCTGCACGACATCGGCAAGCCCGACACCAAGCGCAACGAGCCGGGCGGCGGCGTCAGCTTCCATCACCACGAGGTGGTCGGCGCGAAGATGGTCCGCAAGCGGATGCGGGCGCTGAAGTACTCGAAGCAGATGGTCGACGACGTCTCGAACCTGGTGTTCCTGCACCTGCGGTTCCACGGGTACGGCGACGGCCAGTGGACGGATTCGGCGGTGCGGCGGTACGTCACCGACGCCGGGGATCTGCTGCCGCGGCTGCACAAGCTGGTTCGTGCCGACTGCACGACCCGCAACAAGCGCCGGGCGGCGCGCCTGCAGGCCACCTACGACGACCTCGAGACGAGGATCGCGCGGATCGCCGAGCAGGAGGACCTGGCGCGGGTGCGTCCGGACCTGGACGGCAACGCGATCATGCAGTTGCTCGGCATCCCGGCCGGTCCGCAGGTCGGGAAGGCGTGGACGTTCCTGAAGGAACTGCGCCTGGATCGCGGGCCCCTCTCCCGCGAGGACGCCGAGGCCGAGCTGCTGGCGTGGTGGGCCGGCCAGCAGCAGTAGCGCTCCGCGCCCGCGAGTGAGTCACCCGACCGGGTGAATCACCGACGGACGACGCTGCCGTCTCGGTTCAGCGTCGTGTGCATCAGGTAGACGTTGTAGCTGTCCCACTCGGACATCGTGAAGTACAGGTCGCGCTCGGTGGACCACGGGTGGATGAAGCCGCCGTACATCTTCGGGTAGTCGGCGGACCGGGCGAGCGTCACGCCGTCGGTCCACGTTCCCTGCGGGCTCGTGGACTGCCGCAACACGATCGAACCGGCGACGGTGTCGAGATAGCTCATCTGCCACAGTCCGCGGGCCTCGTCGTAGCGCACCGACAGTTCGGCGGCGGTGTCGTGCAGCACCGGGGTGGGGTGCTTCTCCCCCACCGGGGTCCACTGGCCGTCCACCCAGTACTGGTAGGCGGTCCGGTTGAGCACCTGGTCCTTCGCCACCCGGGCCACCGCGACGGTGCCGAGGCGGCCGTTGGGGGTGCCGAACAGGTAGACGTGATCGCCGGCGGGCACCATGCTGGCGACCTGGAAGTTGTTGAGCCCGAAGATGTTCTCCCAGCGGGCGTAAGGATCCTTGGTCCAGGTGCTGCCGCCGTCGTCGGAGTAGGCGATGCCGCCGTAGTTCGTATACCACATGCCGGGGACGACGCTCCACCGCCGGACGGACATGTAGCTCATGTACTGCCGGTCCCCGAGTGCGAACCCGGACGTCGGGATCGTCGTGGTCTCCCAGTTCTTGATCTTGCGGCTGCCGAGGACCTCGGCGGCGTGGCAGCGGCTGTCCTGCACCATCGAGTCGATGGTCAGTCCGTCGGACAGGTCGTGATCGGTGCTGTGCCCCACCACGTTCGACCGCCAGTCGCTGCCGTTGGCGCCGGGTGGCGCCCAGCCCTTGCCGAAGGTGTCACCGAAGACGATCGTCACCTCGCCGGGCTTGGACTCCCAGGTGATCCCGAGGTCCGTTCCGTCCACCTGCCAGCGCTTGTCGGTGCGGTTGATCGACCCGGGGCCGGTCAGTTGGGCGACCAGCGAGGTGGACTCGACGGCCGCCGGCACCGGTGCCGCGGAGGTCGGAGCCGGTTCGACCGGCGGCGACTGCGGTGCCGGTGGCGGTGGAAGCGGCTGTGCCGGACCGGGAATCGGTATCGGGATCGGTTCGGGGTCGGGCCCGATCGAGAAGTGCGGCACCGACGACCCGTTCGATCCGAGGGACGAGCCGAACGACGACCCCGACGACGAGGGCCCCGACGACTCGGACCCGGACGACGCCGAGCCCGAGGATCCGGCGTCGGGCTGCTTGGGGGCCGTGTCGGTCAGGTCGGGGCAGGGGTCGGCGCACGGGTCGGCGGGCAGCGGGGCCTGCGGGATCCGGGTCTGGTTCTGCGGCGGGTCGGGCACCGTGACGGGGACGATCTGGGGCCACGGATACCGGATGTCGATGTTGCCGGTGAGGGTGGAGTCGCCGTCGGTCCGAGCGCCGGCGGAGGGGTCGAAACCCGCTTCGTTGCAGGCGTTGGTCGGGGTGTGCGGCGCCGCGGACACCGACGGTGCGGCCAGCACCGATCCGGACGTGACGAGCGCGAGCGCACACAACGGCGCTCCGATCCGGCGGTACATGTGCCCCCTCGACGGTGAAGTGGGATGGTTCGGACAATCTAACAGCGCGAACGGTGCGAGTTCCCGGCTCGTCATCCGTTCGAGCGACGGAACCGACTGCCGCGCAGGCGCGTCCAACGCATATGGACCTCGTGGAGTACGGCTTCGGCACGGGTACCGGCGATCCGCACGTGTGGGTGTCGGAAGCGGACCTGGACCTGGGCGAACCCGGTCGGATGGACGCCGTCGCCCTGGATTTCGACGGTGACGGGTGGGCGGACGACGCGCTGTGGGACAGCGACGGCGACGCTCGCGCGGATGTCTCCGTGCTCGACGTCGGGTCCGGGCGCGCCCGGTACTTCACGGATCCGGGTGGGGCCGGCACGTGGGCGGTCGAGTGCCCGGCCCCGCCCGGGGCCGCCGCGCCGGGGCTCGTCGACCTCCGCGGTGACGGATCCGCGGACGACGCGGTGGTCGGCTCCGACCGCGACCACCGGACGGACGCGGTGCTGGCGCCGACCGACTCGGGGTTCGAGCTGCTCGTCGACACCGACGCCGACGGCGTCCTGGACCTGCGGCTGGTCGACGCGGACGGTGACGGGCGCCTCGACACCAGGGCGCCCTCGGTGACGGGCGCGTGACGCCGGTCGATGCGACGGCCCATGCGGGCCCGGGTCAGCGCCGGCGGCGGGTGTTCGCGGCGACCGCGACCAGTCCCACGGCGTAGACCCCGGCGCCGGCGAACACGAGCTGCGGGGTGTGGCCGTCCGGTGCGACCACGGTGGCCGCGGCCGCGAGCGCGGTCAGGAAGGCGAGGTTGAAGACGGTGTCCTGCAGGGCGAACACCTGGCCGCGGCGGGCATCGTCGATGTCGATCTGCATGGCCGCGTCGCCGGTGAGTTTGACGGTCTGGCCCGCGACTCCGAGCAGGAAGGCGCCGATCAGCAGCGCGCCCTGGGTGAGGGTCGCGATGAAGGTGGACTGGACGACGAGCGCGGCGGTGAGGCCGGCGACGACGGTGCGGGTGCGGCCGATCCGGGGGATCAGCAGCGGCGTCGCGGCCGCGGCGAGCAGCATCCCGGCCGCGGTCGCGCCGACGGCCACCCCGAATCCGGCCAGGCCCGCCGGCAATGCGTGCCCGGTCGCGGGGGCGCGCAGCAGCAGCACCATGATCAGGGTGTCGATGCCGAACACGATGCGGTGGGCGCCGATTCCGATCATCGCGGTGGTCACGCCGGGTGCCTGCCACACCGCGGTCGCACCGACGCGCAGTCCCGCCGCGACGGCCCGGACCGCGTCCGCGCCGGCCGGTGCGCCGGTGCCGGCCGCGGCCGTGCCGGGGCCCAGACGGTGCGCGTCGAATCCCGCTGCGGCGAGGGCACCGACGAGGGAACCGAGTGCGGCGACTGCGACGGCGATCGCGGAGCTGCGGTCGCTGCTGCCGAGGATCCCGATCACGGTCACCGCGGCGCCCGCACCGGCGGCGGCGACACCGGACCCGACCGTCGCGAGCACGGAATTCGTTGACACCAGCCAGGATTGCCGGACCACGTGGGGAAGGGAGGCGGACACGCCGGCGAGCACGAACCGGCTCACCCCGACCGCCGCGAGTGCCAGCAGCAGGATTGGGGGGTTCGGGCTGCCGAGCAGCAGGCAGGCGGATGCGGCCAGAATCAGGCTGCCCCGCAGCAGGTTTGCCCATTTCAGGACCGCTCGACGGTCCCACCGGTCGAGCAGGGCGCCGGCGAACGGCCCGATCACGGAGTAGGGCAGCAGCAGGACCGCGAAGCCCGCCGCGATGGCGAGCGGATCGGTGTGGCGTTCCGGGTTGAACAGGATCGCTCCGCCCAGGGCGGCCTGGAACATCCCGTCGCCGAACTGACTGGCGAAGCGGACGGTGACGAGACGGCCCAGCCCCGGCGTCGCGCGGATCGCCGCCCGCAGCCGGTGGTGGGCGCGGGCGGAGTCGTCCGATTCGTCAGTGGTGCCCACCGCCGGACCCTACCGCGGTCGCGGTGGCGCGCCGCTCCCGCCACCAGGCGACGGTCGCGGCCGCCGCCTCGGGCAGCGGTGTCGGGGCGAGCCCGAGCAGTCGCTCGCTGCGGGTCGAGTCGAGGACGAACGGTCGCTCGAACTGGTAGAGCGTCTCGGCCAGTTCGCGGGTCGGCGCGTGCACCCGGCCGATCGTCCGCAGCGCCCAGCCGGGGAGCACCCCGACCGCGGGGTCGGCGATCCCGGCCGCGTCGGCGAACGCCCGCACCAACTGTCGCTGTGTGACGGCGGGACCGGTCGGGGCGTGCAGCACGGTGTTCCACAGCGAACGGTCGTCGGCGGCGGCGATCATCGCGGCGGCGAGGTCGGGGACGTAGGTGAACGAGTGCGGCACGTCGAGGGCGCCCATCACCCGGACCTTCCGGCCGGCGAGGAGGGTCGAGATCATCCGCTCGCCGCCGTGGGCCATCAGGACGTGCGGGCCGAAGAAGTCGGAGGCGGCGACGCTGACGGTCGCGGTGGCGGAGCGTTCCCGCGCCCGCAGCAGGTCGGTACGGACCCCGAGCTTGCCGGTGGTGGCATTCCGCGGGGTGTCCTCGGTGATCGGTCCGTCGACCGGTCCGTACGAGTAGAGGCTCTCGGGGAACACGACGACGGCGCCGGCCCGACCCGCGGAATCGAGCACGGCGGCCTCGGTGGACGGCAGCTCGCGTCGCCATGCGGCCGCCGCGTACGCGGACCCGTGGGTGCAGTGGAACACCGCCGCGGCGCCGGTCAGGACGTCGTCCAGCGCGCCGGCGACCGCGACGTCGACCCGTAGACGTTCGATCGCGGGGTGGTCGGGCCCGGACCCGGAGCGGGTCACCAGCCGGACGGTGTCGCCGCGCTCGGCGAGCCGGGTGGCGACGGTCCAGCCGACGGGTCCGGCTCCGGTGACCACGTGCAGTGTCGACATGACGTTTCTCCTGTCGGTCGTTGTCTCGATGGGGAGAGCGGTGCTCTCGCTTTGAACAATGCGCCTCTCCGGGCGGCATGTCAAGAGCAGTGCTCTCTGAAGTTGACAGTGCTCGCGTACAGGCGTCACGCTGGCCTCGTGACCGGAACTCCGCGCCAGCGCGCCCGCGAACAGACCCTCGCCGACATCACCCGGATCGGCCGCGACCACCTGGCCCGGGACGGGGCCGCGGCGCTGTCGCTGCGAGCCGTGGCCCGGGACCTCGGCGTGGTGTCGTCGGCGGTCTACCGGTACGTCGCGAGCCGCGACGAGCTGCTGACGCTGCTGGTCGTCACGTGCTACACCGAGCTCGGTGACGCGGTCGACGCCGCGCTCGCCGACACCGACCCCGACGATCCGGTGGCGCGGCTGCGGGCGCTCGGGCACGCCGTCCGGGACTGGGCGCTGGCCGAACCGGCCAGCTACGCGCTGCTGTTCGGCAGCCCCGTGCCCGGCTACCGGGCGCCCGCCGAACGGACCACCGGACCGGGGACCCGGGTCGTCACCGCCCTCGTCCGGATCATCGACGAGGCGCATCGGTCCGGGAAAATCGTGGCACCACAGCAGGTTCCGATCAGCGATGCGGTGCGCGCGGACGCCCGCCGCATCCGCGAGGAGTTGGACCTGACCCTGCCCGACGGGGTGCTGGCGCGCGGGGTGCTGGTCTGGTCGGCGCTGTTCGGTGCGGTCGGATTCGAGGTGTTCGGCCAGTACGGCGTCGACACGTTCGCCGATCCGCGGGCGTTGTTCGACCACCATCTGACCGTGCTCGCGCAGACCGTCGGCCTGGTCGGGTGAGGCCGCCACGGGTCGCGCGGACGGGGTGCTGCGGTGCAATGATTGTCCGGTGGACCCCGCAGACGAACCCGACGACCGCACGGCTTCGACCGAACCGGTGGTGCGCCCGGGCAGTCTGCTGGTCTCCGCCACCGACCTGACCGAACCGGCCTTCCGTCGCACTGTCGTCTACGTGATCGAACACAATGACGCGGGCAGCCTGGGTGTCGTGCTCAACCGGGTCAGCGACACCGCGGTGCACACGGTGCTGCCGCAGTGGGCGCAGCTGTGCGTACGCCCGAAGGCGCTGTACGTCGGGGGCCCGGTCAAGCTCGACTCCGCGCTGTGCCTGGCGACGCTGCGGACCGGGGCGCGGATCGAGGGCGTTCCCGGGCTGCGTCGGGTGCACGGCCGGGTGGTCATGGTGGACCTCGACAGCGACCCGGACCAGGTCGGCCCGCACGTCGAGGGGGTGCGGGTGTTCGCCGGTTACTCGGGATGGACGATGGGTCAGCTCGAGGGCGAGCTGCAGCGCGACGACTGGATGGTGGTGTCCGCGTTGCCGTCCGACGTGATCGGGCCGCCGCGGGGCGACCTGTGGGCGCACGTGCTGCGCCGTCAGCCGTTGCCGCTGGCGATGCTCGCCAGCCACCCGATCGAGGTCGAACGCAACTGATCGCCGCCTCCGGTGCCCGATCCTCGCCGACGCCCTGCTGAACCGAACCGGCCCCGATACCGTGTACAGGGCTGGAGGTGACGGATGCCGCAGGACCAGGCGGAACTGATGCGAGTTCTCTACGGTGAGCATGCCGCGGCCCTGTGGCGCTACGCGATGCGGCTGACCGGGGATCGTGTGCAGGCCGAGGACGTGGTCCAGGAGACGCTGATCCGTGCCTGGCAGCGCCCCCGGATCCTCGACCAGAGCGAGCGGTCCGCGCGCGCGTGGCTGTTCACCGTCGCGAGGAATCTGGTCATCGACGAGTACCGCAGTGCCCACGCCAAACGCGAGTTCGGAACCGACTCGCCGCCCGAGCAGCCGAGTCCCGACGGCACCGATGCCGCACTCGACTCCTGGCTGATCTCCGACGCGCTGGCTCATCTGAGCGCCGACCACCGGGCGGTCCTGGTGCGGGCCTACTACCGGGGGATGTCGACCCGTCAGATCGCCGACGACCTCCACATCCCGGACGGAACCGTGAAGTCGCGGCTGCACTACGCGCTGCGCGCCCTACGGTTGACTCTGCAGGAAATGGGGGTGACACCGTGACCACCGATCCGCATCCGTTCGAGGACTGGGACGCCGCCTACGTCCTCGGCGCGCTGGATGCCGACGACCGTCGCGCGTTCGAACAGCACCTGGGTGACTGTGACCGCTGTGCCCTGGCGGTCGCGGAGGTGGCGGGGCTGCCCACCCTGCTCGGGAAGATACCGGCCGGCGCCGCGCACGAGATCGACGTGCACCCCGCCGCGATCCCCCTTCGTGACGACGACGCGGCCGGGGAGCCGCCGCCGGACCTGCTCCCGAAACTGATCGCCCGGACGCAGCCGCACCGGCGTTGGGGGCCGCCCGTCGCGGTCGGGGCCGGGCTCGTCGCCGCGGCGGTCGCGGTCGTCGTCGCGGTCTCGGTGCTGCCGACATCGCCCACCGGACCGTCGCCGAACGCCCCGCAGGGTCCGTCGGCACCGGTGACCGCGCAGGCGATGGAGCCGGTCGTGTCGAGTCCGGTGACGGCCGACGTGTCCGTCATCCCGCAGGAGTGGGGCACCCGGATCGACGTCGTCTGCCGCTACCAGGCCCCGCCCGGAGGCGGGTACGGGACCGATCGGTCCGAATACGAGCTGGTCCTGACCGATCACAGCGGGGTCCGCACCAGCCTGGCCACCTGGACCGCGGCGGCCGGCGAGACGGTGCAACCGTCGGCGACGACGAGCGTGCCGATGCTGTGGATCGACCGCATCGACATCCGTTCCGTGACAACGGATCAAGTGCTGCTGACCAGCACGTTCTGAATTTCCGCGTCCGCGGGTGAACCGTTCGACGCCTCCGTTCGTGTCCACCGGTGAGGTAACTCGGGTCGGGCAGACACCGGAGGTGGTCGATGACAGGCAGCGCAGTGGCCGGACCGGCGGGACGGGTGGTCGACCACCTCGTCGCGGCGCTCGCGGACTTCGGGGTACGGCACGTGTTCGGGGTGGACGGCGCGAACATCGAGGACCTGTACGACGCGTTGTTCCACAGCGCCGCGCCGATCACCGGGATCGTCGCCAAGCACGAGTTCTCGGCCGCGACGATGGCCGACGGCGCCGCCCGCAGCACCGGGCGTCTCGGGGTGGTCGCCGCCACGTCCGGTGGCGGCGCGCTGAACCTGGTCGCCGGGCTCGGGGAGGCGTTCGCGTCCCGGGTGCCCGTCCTCGCGCTGGTCGGGCAGGCACCGACCGCGCTGGAAGGGCATGGGGCGTTCCAGGATTCGAGCGGGCGATCCGGCACTCTCGACGCCGTCCGGTTGTTCGCGGAGGTCGCCCGCTACTGCGCCCGGATCGACCGCCCGGAGGAGCTGGGTGAGCACCTGACCCGCGCGGTGTCCGCGGCAGTGCGCGGAGGACCGGCGGTGCTGTTGCTGCCCAAGGACGTTCAGCAGTCGCCGCTGGACCCGGCCGCGATGCGGCCGATCCGGCCGCGACCCCCGCGCGTGGTCGACAAGCCGGGCATCGCGCGGCTCGCCCTGGTGCTGGACCGGGCCCGTCGACGCGGCAAGGTCGTGGTGATCGCCGGGGACGAGGTCGCCCGTGCGGACGCCCGCGCCGAGCTCGCGGACCTGGTGCGGGTGCTCGACGCCTCGGTCGGGGTCACACCCGACGCGAAGGACGTGGTGGACCCGCGCACCCGCGGATTCTGCGGCCTCGCCGGCACGATGGGGCATTCGGAACTCGCTCTGGCCCTGCGCCGTTCGGAGCTGTGCCTGCTGGTCGGCACCCGCATGCCGGTGCTCGCGCGTACCGGGCTCGACGAGGCCCTGCGGGCCTGTGCGATCGCCTCCCTGGGGCACGCGCCGCCGCACCTGCCGTCGGCGCACGCGGTCACGGTCGACCTGCGTACGTCCCTGGCGGGGCTCGCCCGGACCCTCGGTCCGGTGGGCGCCGCCGCCGCGGACGGCCCGGCGCCGCGGCTGAGCAGCCTCGCGGTACCCGAGTCGGACGGCCCGGGCCTGAGGTACCGGGACGCGGTCCGCGCCCTGGACCGCCACCTGCCCGACGGGGCGGACGTGTTCGTCGACGCCGGGAACACCGGAGCCTCGGTGGTGCACCACCTTCCGGTGCGGCGGGACGGCCGGTTCGTCGTCGCGCTCGGGATGGGCGGGATGGGCTACGCGTTCGGCGCCGGAATCGGGTCTGCGTTCGAGCGCCGCCGGCGCACCGTCGTGATCGCCGGGGACGGCGCGTTCTTCATGCACGGCATGGAGATCCACACCGCCGCCCAGCACCGGCTGCCGGTGACGTTCGTCGTCTTCAACAACAACGCTCATGCCATGTGCGTGACACGAGAACGTCTCCTGTATTCGGACCAGTACAGCTTCAACAGGTTCGAACCGTCGTTCCTCGCCGCCGGGGTGGCGCGGATGTTCCCGACGGTGCCCGCGTACGCGGCCGCGACGCCGGACGAACTCGCCGCCGCACTGCACGCCGTCGCCCGCGTCGCCGGTCCCGCGTTCGTGGAGGTGCTCTGCGACCCGGACGAGATCCCGCCGTTCCTGCCGTTCCTGCCCGCCGCCGAACCCGTCCCCACAGGAGGAGTCTCGTGACCGAATCCCTTGCCGCACTGTCGGACATTCCTCCCGGAGCACTCCCGTCGGTGCACCGGGTCGAGAACACCCCGGCCGAGGAGGCGCACCCGATGATCGCCGAGATGGTGCACGCGGTGTACCCGCACGACGAGATCTACGGCGACTACTGCACGCTGCAGGGCTACGTCGCCGCGCCGCCCCGGCAGGTCTACGACTACCTCGCGCACACCCGCAGCCTCGAGGAGTGGACGTTCAGCCTGCGCGGGTTCACCGAGATCGGCGACGACGGCCTGTGGCTGGGCAAGGACCTGCTCGGTGACGGCGACACCGACATCTACGCCCGCACCCGGGCCTGCCCGGAGGCGATGACCGTCGACTACCACTGCGCCTGGGATCAGGGCGAGCACCTGTGGATGATCTATCTGATGCGGGTCGTCGATGCGCAACTGGTGCTCGACAAGCCCGGCTCGGTGGTGCTGTGGACGAACTGTCACCATCCGTTCTACGACCGGAATCCGTTCCCGGAGAAGGCACTCGCGGGTCGGGAGGTGTGGGTCGGCGACTACTGGGACGTCTTCCACCCCGGGCACGAGCTGGAACTGGAGAACCTGACGCAGATCTGCGAGTACCGGCACTCGCGGGGGCTGCCCCTGACGCCGGACTGGCTGTGACGCCCGCAGGCAGCGACGACGAGGAGAGTGCGAGATGACGACCGTCAGTTTGGTGGATGTGGCGTCCTACCTGCCCGAGAATCGGGTCGGTGCAGAGTGGTTCGCGCAGTACTCGGCCCCGAGCCGGCTCGCGAACAGCCCGATGTTCCGGCCGCCCGCGTACCGGCATCACGTTGCCGAGGGACAGAGCGCGGTGGACATGGCGTTGCGGGCGATCGAGCCGCTGCGGGAGCGGTCCGGGGACGCCGCGGTGCGCGGGGTCGACGTGCTCCTGACCCACACGCAGTTGCCGGACCTCCCGGTGCAGGGGTGCGCGGGTGAACTCGCCTACCGGCTCGGCGCGAACCCGGAATGGGTGCTCGACGTCCACAACAGCGGGTGTGCCGCGTTCCCGTACATGATCAAGGTGGCGTCGCAGCTGCTGCAGCAGGCCGGGTTGCGTTCGGCGCTGGTCGTCGCGGTGCAGAACGCCGCCGGTCAGGTGTTCACCCAGACCGACGTGCGCGCACAGCCGCAGGCCGCGATTCCCGGGGACGGGTGCGGCGCCGGGCTGCTCGTCGTCGACGACCGGGCGCCGGTGCTCGCGACCGCCTGCCGGTCGCAGGGCGAGTTCGCCCCGTCACCCCGGGACGCCGAGGTCGACCCGCCGCGCAAGTACTGGGAGCCGGGTGCCGGACAGTTCCGGATCGCGTTCAACCAGAACAAGATCGCCAGGGTGTACGCCCGCGGCAACAAGATGGTCCCGGAGGTCGCGCACGACGTGTGCCGGCAGGTCGGGGTCGCGCCGCCCGAGGTCGACGTCTTCGTCACGAACCAGCCGAACCGGCTGTTCCTGCGGAACTGGCGGGAGGCGATGCAGTTGCCGCCGGAGCGTCATCCCGACACGTTCGACGAGTGCGGCAATCTGTTCGCAGCGGGAATCCCGGTCACCCTGGACACCGAGAACCGGGCCGGTCGCATCCCGAACGGGTCGCTCGTGGTGATGTCGGCGTTCGCGCACGCCGGCGACTTCGCCGGCGCCGCCGCCGTCCGCTGGGGCGCCGCCCCCGGCTGACCCCGACCCACGGTGGGCGTCAGGACGCCGGGGCGGGCTCGAGGTCGGGGTCGGTGCGGCGCGCGTAGCGCTGGGCCAGCGCTGCGCACACGATCAGCTGGATCTGGTGGAAGATCATCAGCGGCAACACGATCAGGCCGATCGGCTGGCCGGCGAACAGGACGGACGCCATCGGCAGGCCGGTGGCGAGGCTCTTCTTGGAGCCGCAGAACACGATGACGATCCGGTCCGGCAGCGAGAAGCCGAGCGCCCTTCCCGCGAACGCCGTCACGGCGATCACGATCGCCAGGATCAGGCAGCACACTGCGACCAGCGCGGCCACCCGCCACGCCGCGAGCCCGTCCCAGGCGTGCTCGACCACGCCGGCACTGAATGCGGCGTAGACGACGAGCAGGATCGATCCGCGGTCGACGAGTTTGGTCGGTTGCGCGTACTTCTGCAGGAATCCGGCGACCCAGGGCCGGATCAGCTGGCCCACCACGAACGGGAGGAACAGCTGCACGACGATGTCGACCACCGACGACGCGTCGACGTGGGCTTCGCCGGTGGTGTTCATCAACAGGATCACCAGCAGCGGTGTGACGAACACCCCGAGCAGGTTGGACAGTGACGCGCTGACGATCGCGCCCGCGACGTTGCCGCGGGCGATCGACGTGAACGCGATCGAGGACTGCACGGTCGACGGGACCAGACACAGGTACAGGACGCCGGTGTACAGCTCGTCGGTGAGCACCGACGGGACCAGGATCCGCAGGGCGAGACCGATCAGCGGGAACAGCACGAACGTCGACGCGACGACCACCGAGTGCAGACGCCAGTGCTTGAGTCCCTCGAGGGCCTCGCGGGGGTGCAGCCGGGCGCCGTAGAGCAGGAACAGGAACGCGATGGCGACCTTCGTGGCCCAGTCGAGCGCCGTCGCGCCGGTGCCGGTGGCGGGGAAGGCACTCGCGAGGGCCGCCACCGCGATGATCGACAGGACGAACCCGTCGATGTAGAACCTGCTCAGAAACCTCACCCGACCACGGTAGAGCGATCACTGGTATCGGAAAAGTCGATCAGAACGTTTACTCCTATCGCGCTCCGTGATAAATCTTGTCGATGCTCGATCCGGTGCTGCTGCGCTCCTTCGTCGCCGTCGACCGCGAGGGCGGGTTCACCGCCGCGGCCACCCGCCTGGGTCTGCGCCAGTCCACGGTCAGCGGGCACGTCGCCCGGCTCGAGAAGTCCGTCGGCCGGGAGCTGTTCCGGCGCGACACCCGCAACCTCGAACTGACCGCCGACGGTGCCGCGATGCTCGGGTTCGCCCGCACGATCCTCGACGCGTCACAGCAGGCAGAGGACTATTTCGCGGAGTCCGACCTGTCCGGGGTGCTGCGCTTCGGCGCGTCCGACGACCTGGTTGCCGCCGAGCTGCCGGAGGTGCTGCTCGAGTTCCGGCGCAGTCATCCGCGGATCGACCTGGAACTGACGGTCGGGCTCAGCGAGACGCTCGGCGCCAAGGTCGCGGCCGGGGAACTCGACCTCGCTTTCGGGATGCGCCGCCCGGGCGAGCGGCACGGCGAACTGGTCTGGCGCGACCGCCTGGTGTGGGCAGGATCTCCCGACGGCGAGGTCGTGGACCCGGCCGCCGGTCCGGTCCCGCTGGTGACCTATCCCCCGCCGAGCATCACCCGCCGTGCCGCGATGGAGACGCTCGAGCGGGCCGGGCTGGTGTGGCGGACCACGTGCGTGACGGACAGCCTGCTCGGTCTGCGGGCCGCGGTGCTCGCCGGCCTCGGTTGCATCGTGCACGCCGAGTCGCTGCTGCCCGACGGCCTGGTGCCGCTGCCCGGACACGTGCTCCCGGACCCCGGGGACGCGGACTTCGTGCTCATACGCCGACCCCGTCCCGCGACCGGACCGGAGGCGGCGCTCGCCACCGCCATCGTCGCCAACGAACGCCGCCTGCGCCGCAGCTAGGTCCGGATCAGCCAAGTGAGTGGGACCCACGGCGGCAGGACCGCAGCGCGGTGGGGGATCCTGCTGCCGGTCGTGTTTAACGCTGTGACCTGCGGAGACTCGAATCCAATTCGGCCGCAGGGCTGGCCGATTCTCCCTATTCCGGCTCGGTCGGGGGGCGCCGCGTTGTGGGCGCCCCAGCAGTCACACGTTGCACGAAGGAAGTTGCATGTCTCGAAATCTGGCGCGCCGCGGCGCGTCCGTCCTGGTCGCGGCGGCTCTGCTCGGCGGCGGCCTGGCACTCGGTGGGGGCACGGCGTCGGCCGAGGTGCCCGACCCCTACTGCGATCCGGTCGTCGAGCTCTTCACAGTCCTCCTTGTCCCACTGGGCAGCGCTGCGGGCCCCGTTCAGTCGGGCAGCGCTGCGGTGGGCAGCAGCGAGCCCTGCAGCGGGGGCTGGGAAGGGGTACCCAAGCCCGGCTGCCTTTTTGACTTCCGCGTCCTCCCCACCGAGCTGGCTTCCATGAGTTGGGGAATGTCTCGCGATCCCTGTCGCGGGAGTGGGAGACACACCCCGGGTCGACGCCCGCGCACCGTCGGGCCCTGTTCGGCCCGACGGTGGCGGAGCGTCCGCACGAGCGGGATCAGAAGACGATCACGCCGCGCAGGTTTCTACCCGCGTGCATGTCGTCGAAGCCCAGCGCCACCTCGTCGAGGGTGTAGGTGGTGGTGACGAGGCCGTCGAGCTCGAGCTTGCCGGAGGTGTACAGGTCCACCAGCCACGGAATGTCGGCGCTGGGGGCGGAGGCGCCGAACAGCGAGCCCTGCAGACGCTTCTGGTACAGCGTCAGCTCCATCGGGCTGATCGGGATGCCGACATCGGTCATCTTGCCGAGACCGGTCACCACACACACGCCGGCCTTGCGGATGGCGGAGAACGCCTGCGCGATGTGGTCGCCGGTGGTCACGCCGACGGTGACGATGGCCGCGTCGGCGCCCTGACCGTTGGTCAGCGAGCGCGCCACCTCGGTGGCCTCCTCCATCGTCGAGAATGCCTGGGTGGCACCGAACTTCAGTGCACTCTCCCGCTTGAAGGCGACCGGGTCGACGGCCAGGATGTGCGCCGCGCCTGCGTGCGCGGCGCCCTGCACGGCGTTGATGCCGATGCCGCCGACCCCCATGACGATCACCGTCTGGCCGGGGTAGACCTGCGCCGAGTTCACCGCGGCGCCCCAGCCGGTACCGACGCCGCACCCGAGCAGGCACAGCGTCTCGAGCGGCAGGTCCTTGTCGACCTTGATCGCGGAATCGACGCTGACGGTGGTGTATTCGCTGAACGTCGACAGACCGCAGGTCTGCGCCACCGGCTGCCCGTCCAGGCTCAGGCGGTAACTGTTCGGGTCGTCGGGGCGACCGCCGGTCATGATCGCCGCGCCGCGGTCGCACAGGTTCTGCAGGCCCTTCGCGCACCAGCGGCAGCGTCCGCAGCCGGAGACGAACGAGAAGATCACGTGGTCGCCCTCGGCGAATCCGGTTGTCTCCGGGCCCACCTCGACGACGATGCCGGCGCCCTCGTGGCCGCCGCAGATCGGGTACACACCGACGGCATGATCGCCCTGCGCGATGTGGTCGTCGGAGTGGCACATGCCCGATGCGACCATCTTGACGGTGATCTCGTCGCGACGGGGGGCGTCGAGGTCGAGTTCGACGACCTCGTAGCGGCCGGGGGTGCTGCGGATGATGGCACCGCGGGTCTTCACATGTGCTCCTTCACAGTCGAATCGGTGGTCACGGGGTGACCTGGGTGGCGATGCCGGCCGCGAAACCGTCGTGGTACGGCGGGACCATCCCCCATTCGCGTCGCATGTCCACGGCGGGTGCCTCGAACACCGCCCGCGCGTGGCTGAACTCGAGGAAGCCCTCGCGGCCGTTGTAGTGGCCCATGCCGGACGCGCCGACGCCACCGAACGGGGCGTCCTGCAGCCCGGGGTGCATCATCACGTCGTTCACGGTGACGCCGCCCGAGAGGGTGCGCCCGAGGACGGTCTCCTTCTCCTGCTCGTCGGTGCCGAAGTAGTACAGCGCCAACGGGTTCGGGCCGGCGTTGATCTCGGCCAGCACCTCGTCGAGGGTGTCGTATCCGACCACCACCATGGCGGGCCCGAAGATCTCCTCGTGGCGGATGACGGCGTCGGCGGGCGGATCGACGACGATGCGCAGGGGCCGCCGGCGGCCGGAGGCCGGGAGGGGGCCGGCGGGTGCCGACTCGACGCGGGCACCGCGCGCGGCGGCGTCGTCGACGTAGCCGTCGATCCGGGCCAGGTGCCGGTCGTTGACGACGGCGACCGCATCCGGGTTGTCCTCGACGGTGGGGATCAGGCCGGTGTACTCCGCCAGCACACCGGCGACGAACTCGTCCAGCCGTTCCCGTGGGACGTAGGTCGTGTCCGGGTTGACGCACAACTGTCCGCCGTTGCTGTTCTTGCCCACGGCGATCCGGAACGCGGCAGCGGGCAGGTCGGCGCTGCGACCGATCACCGTCGGCGACTTGCCGCCGAGCTCGAGCGTCACCGGCACCAGGTTCTGTGCGGCGTTGGCCATCACCAGCTTTCCGACCGCGGAGCTGCCGGTGAAGACGAAGTGGTCGAATTGCAGCGACGTCAGGGCGTCCGCGACGTCGGGTCCGCCGACGACGACGGCGACCACGTCGGGGTCGAGCAGCGTCGACACGGCGTCGGCGACCACGTCCGCGGTGCGCGGCGCAATTTCGGACGGCTTGAGCACCGCCCGGTTGCCGGCGGCGAGCACCCCGGCGAGCGGGCTGAGCAGGGTGAACACGGGAGCGTTCCAGGTGCCGATGATCCCGACCGAGCCCTTCGGCTGGAACCGGACCTGGGCGGTGGCGCCGAGCTGGTCGTACGGGGCGAACACCGGCCGATCCTCCGGGCGCATCCACGTTTCCAGGTTGTCGCGGGCGTGCTTGAGGGCGGCGAGGGAGCCGAGGACGTCGTTCATCAGCGAGTAGCCCTCGGGGCGTCCGCCGAAGTCGGCGTCCATCGCTTTCGCGAGGTCGTCGGCGCGGGCGACGACGAGGTCGATCACCTGCTGGATACGGGCTCGGCGCTCCTCCGCACTCGCGGGGCCGGCGGCGACATTGGCCCGGCGCTGGCGGGTGAGAAGGTCCGAGATGTGTGCGTTCGCGTTGTCCACGTGCGGACAGTAGGGCGTGATCCAGGTCACGTCGGGTCTCGTCCTGTGGAGTGAGACTGGTCGGTGGCGCGGTCCTGCAGCGCTGCCCACATGGCAGCAACTATGCAGCAAATTTCTTGTGACCTCGATCCCATCCCGGGTTGGAGTCGTGAGGGTGCGGTCTCGTTCCGCTGCCTTCAGGAAACGGCACATTGCCAGCATCCATCACTGTTCGATGCGAGCGGTCGAAAGGAACCGAGTTGAGGCTGATCGCGGCAGATCCGGTGGCCACCCTGACGGCGTTGGAGGTCGAACTCGACCGCTCGATCCGGCTGTCCGCACTGCCCGTTCGCCTGAGCCGCCGCCCCGGCTGCGACGCCGCGCAGGGGGCCGTCCTAGACGCCCTCGGTGACGAGCAGGTCCGGTACTTCCCCATCGGCGACGCACCGGGTGTCGCCTGCCTCGTGGTCGGCGCCGGGCCGCAGGAGCCCCGTCCCGTCAACACCCTGGCCGGGGAGATCGCCTCGCACTACGGGGTGGGTGGTCCGGCGGTCCTGCGCGGCCGGGCGTTGATCGTCGGAGGCAGGCCCGATGCGCCGACCACACTGACCGAGCGCACCGCGCAGGACCTCGCGCACATGGTGATGATCGAGGTCCGGATGAGGTCTATGCGGGTGTGCTCCGTGCCGATGGTGAGGTCGCCGAGGCGGTGAGCCGGGCGTTCGGACCGGCGTCCCGCCCCGCGGATTCGGCGGTACGCGACCGATCCCGTAAGTGCAAGAGTCACTTCCGAACATCCGCCGAAGTGACAGGAGGCTGCCGTGCCGCACCATCCCGGGCTCGATCCGATCGAAACCCTGCTCGCGATCGAGGAGATCAAGGCGGTGTTCGCCAAGCGGCTGCGGGTGATGGACGCCAAGCAGTGGGACCTGTATCCCGGCTGCCACACCGACGACGTCGTCAGCGAGACCTACGGAGGGTTGCCCAGGCGGTTCCAGCCGCAGACCGACGGCGAGTCGAACCGGGTCGTCGGCCCGGAGGCGGTGACGCGGGCGATCGCCGGGTTCCTGGACGGGCCCGTCCCGATCACCAGCGTGCACCACGGCCACACCCCGGAGATCGAGCTGACCTCCGCGACCACCGCGCGCGGCGTGTGGGCGATGGAGGACCACCTGTGGTGGCAGGACCCCGGCGGCGTCGAGCAGTCGCTGCACGGCTACGGCCACTATCACGAGGAGTACCGGCGAGTGCGCGGGCGCTGGTTGATCTCCCACCGCCGCCTCAGCCGGCTCCGGGTGGACACCACCCCCGGCTTCTACGAGTTCCTGTCGGCCCGGCTCTAGGGGCGTGACGCGTCGGCGAGGGCGTTCAGCGCGCCGGCCATCTCCTCGGCCCGGTCGGTGGTGACGGTCAGCCGCTGCCCGTTCGCGGCGGTCACCACGACCGCGGGCCCGGTCGCGGTGACGATCCCGTAGTTGCCGCGCCCCTTCGTCCGCAGGCCCCAGCCGCCGAAGTCGCGGAACGGTGCGATCTCGGTGACCCTCGCACCCTCCAGTTCGTCGATGTCGTAGCCGACCGCGCACATGCCCATGTTGAACACGCGCAGCCCGGTGTGGTCGACGACGACGCGGAACCGTCCGAGCGCCACCACCAGCAGGGTCAGCGGCAGGAACACCGCGAGCATCCACCACGAGTCGGCGAGCCGGCACAACCCGACCGTGACGAGCGCGCCGACCGCGACGAGGACCGCGGTGGTGCCGTCCCCGAGCCCGACCCGGGCGACGATCGGCAGCGTCAGCGGCCCGCGCGGCAGCGCCGGGTCGGGCCTGGTGTCGGTGGTGCGGCGTTCGCGATGGTCGCGCAGCAGCGACGCCCCGAGGACGCCGACCGCGCCGCCGACGAGGAGGCCGACGACGATCGAGACTGTCGGGAACGAGGCCTGCTCGGGTGACGCCAGGTCGAGGTGTGCGCTCAGCAGTCCGATCCACACGGCGAGCATCAACCCGGTCACGGCGGAGCCGACGATCAGCATCGTGCGCCGCATCATCAGCAGGGCGTGCGCGAGCGCGGCGACCGCGCTGGCACCTCCGCCGACGAGGAGGACGATCAGCACGAAGGTCCAGGACGCGGACCCGGTGTCGGTGAATCCGTCCGCGACGTCGCCGCTCCAGTGGGTGGCCAGGGTCGGGGGCAGCCGCGGGGCCCACAGCCGGGCGAGCGCGAGGACCGTGACGGCCGACAGGACGGGCACCCCGACCCCGAACAGGGCGCCGGCGGGGTCGAACGTCCTCGATTCCTTCATGGCCGCCGATTCAACCAGCGCTCCGCGCCCGTGAGTGATCTTCACCCGGATGGGGGGTGAAGATCACTCACCGGAGGCCGTGGACGCTCAGCCCGGCAGGCAGGCGCCCTTGAGGGAGCAGGAGGCACAGGAGCCCACCCCGCAGTCGGCGGCGGCGGCCGCGTCGTCGGGCGACTCGGTGGCGCACACCGAGGTCGTGGCGGCCGCGTCCCCGGTGTCCTGGGGGGCGCTGCCGCAGCCGCAGGCCTCCCCGCAGCCGGCGGGCGCGACCGCGGCGGCCGCGCGGGCGCCGGCGGTGCCGCCGTATCCGGCGGTGACCAGGGCCGCCACGACGGACACGGCGGCGACGGCGAGGCCGCCGACGGTGCCCAGCGTCAGTGCGCCGATACCGCCGATGACCAGCAGCAGCGCGGCCGCGGCCATGGTCGGTCCGGCGATCCGGTTGGCCAGACGGAAGGTCTCCTCGGAGGCGAGGGTGTCGGGGGTGCGGACCCCGGCCCAGCGGTTGCGCGGCAGCCGCCCGGCCATCCCGGCGACCGCGACCCCTCCGACGACGAGGGCTACGACGAACAGCACGGAGGCAACGATGAGCACGGCCACCAGGGTACGGCGGGGACCGAGCGGCGGGCCGACGAGGGGCACGCTTTAGGCTGGTGTCGGGAAACCCTGCCCGGAATCCGGGTGCGGTGTCCTTGACCGCGGAGCAGTCGGGTGGGCCGGGACCACGACCCGCACGCTCCTTCCAGCCCCCAGCGCAGAGAAGACAGCGAATCAGTGACCGAGTCAGTGCAGCAGCCAGCCGACGGCGCGACCCCTCAGCACCGGTACACCGCGGACCACGCGGGCCGTATCGAGGCACGGTGGCAGGACCGGTGGCGCGAGCGCGGCACCTTCAACGCCCCGAACCCGGTCGGTGACCTGGCGGGTGAGCTTCCCGCGGACAAGCTGTTCGTCCAGGACATGTTCCCCTACCCGTCGGGTGCGGGCCTGCACGTCGGCCACCCGCTCGGCTACATCGCGACCGACGTGTTCGCGCGCTTCCACCGGATGCACGGTCACAACGTGCTGCACACCCTCGGGTACGACGCGTTCGGTCTGCCGGCCGAGCAGTACGCGGTGCAGACGGGTACCCACCCGCGCACCACCACCGAGGCGAACATCGAGAACATGAAGCGGCAGCTGCGCCGGCTCGGTCTCGGGCACGACGAGCGTCGCAGCGTCGCCACCACCGACGTGGACTTCTACCACTGGACGCAGTGGATCTTCCTGCAGATCTACAACGCCTGGTACGACACGGACCTGAACCGCGCCCGGCCGGTGTCCGAACTCGAGGCCGAGTTCGCCTCGGGTGCCCGCACCCCGGCCGACGGGCGAGCCTGGTCGGCGCTCTCGGTCGCCGAGCGGCGTGCCGAGATCGACTCGTATCGCCTTGTGTACCAGTCGGATTCGATGGTCAACTGGTGCCCCGGTCTGGGCACCGTGCTGGCGAACGAGGAGGTCACCGCGGACGGCCGCTCCGAGCGCGGCAACTTCCCGGTGTTCCGCAAGCACCTGCGCCAGTGGATGATGCGGATCACCGCGTACTCCGACCGGTTGACCGACGACCTCGAGTACCTGGACTGGCCGGAGAAGGTCAAGTCCATGCAGCGCAACTGGATCGGCCGCAGCCAGGGCGCGCGTGTGAAGTTCGCCGCGCACCGTGAGCACGGTGTCGCGACGCCGGACCACGACATCGAGGTGTTCACCACGCGCTCGGACACCCTGTTCGGCGCCACCTACGTCGCGCTGGCCCCCGAGCACGACCTCGTCGACACGCTGGTCGCCGACGTCTACCCGGAGGGCACCGACCCGCGCTGGACCGGTGGCGCGGCCACCCCGACCGAGGCCGTCGCCGCCTACCGCGCCGCGATCGCCGCGAAGTCGGACCTCGAACGCCAGGAGAACAAGGAGAAGACCGGCGTCTTCCTCGGCTCCTACGCCGTGAATCCGGTGAACGGACGGAAGGTTCCGGTGTTCATCGCCGACTACGTGCTCACCGGTTACGGCACCGGAGCCGTGATGGCGGTGCCCGGCCACGACGCCCGCGACTGGGACTTCGCGACCGCGTTCGGCCTGCCGATCGTCGAGGTCATCTCCGGTGGCGACGTCACCGAGGGCGCGTACACCGGTGACGGCCTGCTGGTGAATTCCGGCTTCCTCGAAGGCAAGTCGGTGGACGAGGCGAAGGCCGCGGTCATCGCGCACCTCGAGGCCGACGGTCGCGGCGTGGGCACCGTGCAGTACAAGCTGCGGGACTGGCTGTTCGCCCGGCAGCGGTACTGGGGCGAGCCGTTCCCGGTCGTCTACGACGACGAGGGATTCGCGCATCCCCTGCCGGAATCTGCTCTGCCGGTGGAACTCCCGGAGGTCGAGGACTACGCGCCCGTGTCGTTCGACCCGGACGACGCGAACTCGGAGCCGTCGCCGCCGCTGGCGAAGGCCTCGGAGTGGGTCGACGTCGAGCTGGACCTCGGCGACGGCCTGAAGAACTACCACCGCGACACCAACGTGATGCCGCAGTGGGCTGGCAGCTCCTGGTACCAGCTCCGCTACATCGACCCCACCAACCGGGAAGCGTTCTGCGCCAAGGAGAACGAGCAGTACTGGATGGGTCCGCGGCCGGAACTGCACGGCCCGAACGATCCGGGTGGCCTGGACCTGTACGTCGGCGGTGTCGAGCACGCGGTGCTGCACCTGCTGTACTCGCGGTTCTGGCACAAGGTGCTCTTCGACCTCGGCCACGTCAGCTCGTCGGAGCCGTACCGCCGCCTCTACAACCAGGGCTACATCCAGGCGTACGCGTACACCGACAGCCGCGGCGTGTACGTGCCGGCCGCCGACGTCGTCGAGGAGGACGGCAAGTTCTTCCACGAGGGCGCCGAGGTCAACCGCGAGTACGGCAAGATGGGCAAGTCCCTGAAGAACGCCGTTGCGCCGGACGAGATCTGCGACGAGTACGGCGCCGACACGCTCCGCGTGTACGAGATGTCGATGGGTCCGCTGGACACGTCGCGGCCGTGGGCGACCAAGGACGTCGTCGGTGCGCAGCGGTTCCTGCAGCGCGTGTGGCGGACCGTCGTCGACGAGGAGACCGGCGCGGTGCGGGTCACCGACACCGAGCCGACCGAGGACACGCTGCGGGCGCTGAACAAGGCGATCGACGGGGTCAACGCGGACTACACCGGGCTGCGGGACAACACCGCGGTCGCGAAGCTGATCGAGCTGACCAACCACCTGACGAAGTCCTACCCGGGCGGGGCGCCGCGGTCGGCGGTCGAGCCGCTGGTGCTGATGCTCGCGCCGGTGGCCCCGCACATCGCCGAGGAACTGTGGTCGCGGCTCGGGAACGAGACGTCCCTCGCGCACGGCCCGTTCCCGACCGCGGACGAGAAGTGGCTGGTCGAGGACTCGGTCGAGTACCCGATCCAGGTCAACGGCAAGGTCCGCAGCCGCATCACCGTCGCCGCGGACGCCGACCCGAAGGTCATCGAGGCGGCGGCCCTCGCCGACGAGAAGATCGTCGCCTTCCTGGACGGCAACACCCCCCGCAAGGTGATCGTCGTCCCCGGCAAGATGGTCAACATCGTCAAGTGACCCGGTGACGCGCTCGGCCCCGTGGCCCGGTGATCGGTGGATCGCCGGGCCACCGGTGTCTCCGGTGCCCGGCGATCGCGGATTCGATACCCCGGCGCTGCCGGCCTTGTACCCTCGGATTCTGGAACGTGTTGCAGAAATCGAAGGGAATCAGGCATGGCGCCGTCACGCGAGAGCATTCTCAACACCATCGAGACCTACGTGAAGTCGGTCGCCGGGGGCACCGTCGACGACGTGCTGGCGCTGTACGCGCCCGGCGCGACGGTCGAGGATCCGGTCGGCACCGACCCCCGCACGACCGTGGAGTCGCTCCGCGAGTTCTACGGCATCATCGAGCCGCTCGAGCAGACGGTCGAGCTCGGCATCGTGAAGATCGCCGCCGACACCGCCGCGTTCAACTTCACCCTCACCACCCACATGGGTGAGCAGAAGGTCGAGATCTCCGTCATCGACGTGATGACCTTCGACGACGACGCCAAGATCACCAGCATGAAGGCGATCTGGGGTCCGGAGGACATGGTCACCCGCTGAGTCGGGCGCCTCCGCGGATGCACGGAGGGTGACGCGGAGGTGAAATGAGAGCACTGCTCTTGTGTCTCACCCCGGTCGGGTGAATACTGCTCTCAGAGGAGAGCGCCGCTCTCCCCGACCGGGAGGGCAGCGATGACAGAACGTCGATCCACCGCCGGCTTGTTCGTGATCACCGGAATCCTCTTCGCGACGTATCCGGTGCTGCGTCCCTACTCCAGCGAGGCCGGACCAGCGGGAGCGGCGGCCTTCGGGTCGCCGCTCTGGGTGGCCGCTCACGTCTGCGCGATGGTCGGGTTCATCACGCTCGTGCTCGCGATCCGCCGCGTGACGGACTCGGGGACGGTCGTCCTGGGGATCGGGGTGGGGTTGGTCCTGCCCTACTACGGGGCGGAGACGTTCGCACTCCACGAGCTCGGCGCCGAAGCCCAGCGGACCGGGGCGTTCGGCCTCGTCGATCTCGCCGAACCCATCCGGTACGCACCGGCCGCGATGGTGATGTTCGGGGCCGGCCTGATCTCGATCGCCGTCGGCGCAGTGCTGTTCGCCCGCGTCCTGGGCGGCTGGCAGGCGTGGGTGCTCGCCGCCGGCTTCGTCCTGTTCCTGCCGCAGTTCTTCGCGCCGCCGTGGCTGCGCATCGCGCACGGTCTGCTGATTCTCGTGGGCTGTCTCGCGGTGGCCGCGCGGTTGGTGCGCGCGCCGGCCGATGCCGAGCACGCGCCGGCCGACGCCGCCGCTCGGTCGACGGACGCTCGCGATCCGCGCACGGGTGCCCGCCCGGTCGGGTAGGGAGGGCGCCGGACGTCGGCCGGGCACGTGCCGGGGTCCCGGCGTCGAGGCAGGTTCGACCCTGCACGGCGATGCCGGGGTGACGAGAAGCCCTGTCCCGCATCACAATCGGATGCAGCGGACGACGCGTTCCCGCGTCGGCCGGCGGTCCTGCGGGCAGGGCGCCAATCCCGGGCGGTCAGGCCGGTCCTGGGCGGATCAGGCGGCGCGGGCGAAGGTGGCCCAGGCGCGGGCCGCGACCAGGCCGCTCCGGCCGGTGGCGGTGAGGACGACGTCGACCCGGGTCTCGCCGTCGGCGGTGTACTCCTGCACCACCTCACCGGTGCACGACAGCTGCTCGTCGTCGGCGACCGCGGTCAGCAGCCGGGTGCGGAAGCGGCGCACCGACTCCGGACCGAGCCAGTCGGTGGCGTAGTTCGCGAGCTGTCCGACGACCGCGGTGTCGCCGCCTGCGCCCTGCGTCCACGCGTCGGCAATCAGTCGGCCATCGGCGTCGCGGTACTCGGTGATCCGGTCGTGCTCGCCGTCCCGCACGGTCACGGTCAGCTGGTCGCCTGCCCGCGGGGGTGCGCCGAAGAAGCGGCAGTCGCGTTCGGACGCGACGCCCTGGGCACCCTCGACCGAGTCGGTTCCGCACAGGTAGGTTGGCGGGACGACGGCGTGGTCCTCCCGGTAGGCCCGGTGAGTGCATCCGGTGGCGTCCGCGAAGGCCCGGATCCGGTCGCGGTCCACGGTGAACCGTCCGTCCGGCACCGCGGTGGGCCGTGCGTCTGCCAGCAGGGTCGTGTTCATGTCCGTGCCTCCGATCGGTCCCGACTGATGGTGACGCTAGGCCTGTCCTCGACTCCGCGATCGTGTTGTTCCCGCTGATCGGGAGCCTGCACGGACCGGAGTGCTGGGCGGGGTCGAAAGCTTCCCGCTGATCGGGAAGCCCCGATGAAATTCGGGACCGGTCCCGTCGAATATGAGGTGCATCACACCCGGTTGGGTGAGCTAGAGCGTGAGAGAGAAGGTAACGATGGCGCTGCAGCCCCACAACGCCGCCGACGAGGTCCGGATGATCGAGGCGGCCGCCGCCCCGACCCGGTTTGCCCGTGGATGGCACTGCCTCGGACTGCTGAAGTCCTTCCAGGACGGCAAGCCGCACCAGATCGACGCGTTCGGCACGTCGCTGGTCGTCTTCCAGTCCGAGTCCGACGGCAAGATCAACGTGCTCGACGCGTACTGCCGGCACATGGGCGGCAACCTCGCCCACGGCACCGTCAAGGGCGACTCGATCGCGTGCCCGTTCCACGACTGGCGTTGGGGCGGCAACGGCAAGTGCACCGGCATCCCCTACGCCCGCCGTGTCCCGCCGCTCGCCCGCACCCGCGCCTGGCCGACCCTCGAGCGCAACGGCCAGCTGTTCGTCTGGCACGACCCGCAGGGCAGCAAGCCGACCGACGAGGTCACGATCCCCGAGATCGAGGGCTTCGGCTCCGACGAGTGGACCGACTGGACCTGGAACTCGATGCTGATCGAGGGTTCGCACTGCCGTGAGATCGTCGACAACGTCGTGGACATGGCGCACTTCTTCTACGTGCACTACTCGTTCCCGCGGTTCTTCAAGAACGTCTTCGAGGGCCACGTCGCCACGCAGTACATGAAGTCGACGCCGCGCCACGACATCTCGGTCGGCACCAGCTACGACGACCCGAACTCGACCCTGCGGTCGGACGCCTCGTACTTCGGCCCGTCCTACATGATCGACTGGCTCTGGAGCGACGCCCAGGGCATGACGATCGAGACCGTGCTGATCAACTGCCACTACCCGGTCTCGGACAACTCCTTCGTGCTGCAGTACGGCGCGATGGTCAAGAAGCCGCAGGGTGTTTCCGACGAGCAGGCCGAGGCGATGGCCAAGCAGTTCGCCGAGGGCGTCGAGATGGGCTTCGAGCAGGACGTCGAGATCTGGAAGAACAAGTCTCCGATCGACAACCCGCTGCTGTCCGAGGAGGACGGCCCCGTCTACCAGCTGCGCCGTTGGTACAAGCAGTTCTACGTCGACGTCGAGGACGTCACCGAGGACATGACCAAGCGGTTCGAGTTCGAGATCGACACCGACCGGGCCGTGCAGAGCTGGGAGGCCGAGGTCGCCGACAACATCGCCAACGGTGTCGTCCCGCTCCAGGCGAACGTCTGATCCGCGTCGAAAAGCACTGCAACAGCGGTAATTCTTAAGAAATCGAAGGAAGTTCAATGACCAACAAGGTTCTCGACAACATCGTCGCGCTCGCCGACGAGCTGCGCGAGCAGGCCACCGAGGCCGAGCGGCTGAACAAGCTGCCCGACTCGACCGCGAAGAAGCTCAAGGATGCCGGCGCGATCAAGCTGCTGCAGCCGAAGCAGTACGGCGGCTTCGAGGCGCACCCGCGCGAGTTCGCCGAGACCGTGATGAAGGCCGCGTCCTACGACGGCGCCACCGGCTGGGTGTGCGGCATCGTCGGTGTGCACCCGTGGCAGCTGGCCTTCGCCGACCCGAAGGTGCAGGAGGAGGTGTGGGGCGAGGACGACAACACCTGGATCGCGTCGCCGTACGCTCCCACCGGCGTCGCGGTCCCCGTCGAGGGTGGCTACATCTTCAACGGCCGCTGGCAGTTCAGCTCCGGCACCGACCACTGTGACTGGATCTTCCTCGGCGCCCTGCTCGGCGACAAGGACGGCAACCCGATCATGCCGCCGACGATGCTGCACATGATCCTGCCGCGCAAGGACTACGAGATCGTCGAGGACTCGTGGAACGTGGTGGGCCTCAAGGGCACCGGCTCCAAGGACATCATCGTCAAGGACGCGTTCGTCCCCGACTACCGGGTGATGAACGGCGACCACGTGATCGACGGCACCGCGCAGCGCGAGTACGGCGTCACCGACACCCTGTACAAGATGCCGTGGTCGACGATGTTCCCGCTCGGCATCTCGTCGGCGGTCATCGGCATCGCGGAGGGTGCGCTGGCCGCGCACCTGGACTACCAGCGCGACCGCGTCGGCGCCCAGGGCACCGCGATCAAGGACGACCCGTACGTGCTGTTCGCGATCGGCGAGGCCGCCGCGGACATCTCCGCGGCCCGTGAGGCGCTGCTGGCGAACGTCGACCAGATGTGGGACCTGACCGAGGCCGGCAAGGAGATCGACTTCGAGCGTCGGGCCGCCGGGCGTCGCACCCAGGTCCGCGCGGCCTGGCGCGCCGTCCAGTCCGTCGACACGATCTTCGCCCGTTCCGGCGGCAACGCGCTGCGTGAGGACAAGCCGCTGCAGCGGTTCTGGCGCGACGCCCACGCGGGTCTCAACCACGCCATCCACGTCCCGAGCACGGTGTACCACGCGTCCGCGCTCAGCTCTCTCGGGATCGACCCGCCGCAGAACCTGCGCGCGATGATCTGACCGGACTCCGACCACACAGGAAGACACCAGACATGACCGACATCAAGGGACTGGGTTACATCACGGTCCAGACCAACGACATGGATCGTTGGCGCACCTTCGCGTTCGACGTCCTCGGCTTCGCCGAGGGCAGCGGCCCGAACCCGGACGCGCTGTACCTGCGGATGGACGAGCGCGCCGCCCGCATCACGGTGGTGCCCGGTGACACCGACGAGGTCGTCACCATCGGCTGGGAGGTCCGCGACCACGCCGCCCTCGTGCGCGTGCAGAAGGCCGTCGAGGCCGCCGGCATCGCGGTCAAGCCGCTCTCCCTCGAGGAGGCCGACGCCCGCCGTGTCGAGGAGGTCATCACCTTCCAGGATCCGACCGGTGCGACGCTGGAGATCTTCCACGGTGCGGTGCTCGACCACAGCCCGGTCGTGACCCCGTTCGGGGCGAAGTTCGTCACCGGTGACCAGGGCCTGGGACACGTGGTGCTCCCGACCATGGACCCGAACGGCAGCTTCAACTTCTACACCGACGTGCTCGGCTTCCTGCCGCGCGGCGCGTTCCGGATCCCGGCTCCGCCGGAGTTCGGCCCGATGCGTGTGCGGTTCCTCGGCGTGAACGAGCGGCACCACAGCCTCGCGCTGTGCCCGGCTCCGCACGGCGGCGCGCCCGGACTGGTGCACATCATGGTCGAGGTCGACACCCTCGACGCGGTCGGCCAGGCGCTCGACCGGGTCGTCCGGGACGGCTTCTCGGTGTCCTCGACGCTCGGTCGGCACACCAACGACAAGATGGTCTCCTTCTACGTGCGGGCGCCCGGAGGCTGGGACGTCGAGTTCGGCACCGAGGGCAAGCGGGTGGACGAGAAGTACTACTCGGCCGAGGAGATCACCGCCGACAGCTACTGGGGCCACGACTGGTCCGGTAGCGAGCCGCTGGCGGCGATGTAACCGAGATGCACACCCTCCCTCGCGGGCGGTCCGGATTTCCGGGCCGCCCGCGAGGCGTTTTCGGACCCGGCGCGTTGTCCGGCTCTCCGGCGGCGGCGCCCGCCGGACGTGGTTCGACGGTTCTCCCGGAGGGTGGGACATCGGGTCCGGAACCGGCGACGGCGGGTAAAGGATGGGCGCCACGGCGTGGCAGAGATCACTTCCGGCCGTCCACCGCTCGGCGTCCTCCGCCGGCGCGATGTCGGTACCGGGTGCAGGGTCGCCCGCACAGCCGAACCCCCGACGCAATTTGAAAGGTGTTGTCATGGTGAGCAATTCGGGAGGACTGCGACCCCGACCGGCCGCTGCGGTCGAGCGGTGGGACCACGAGGCCGACGTGGTCGTGGCCGGCTACGGCGTCGCGGGCGCGTCCGCGGCCGTGGCCGCGGCCCAGGAGGGCGCAGACGTGCTGGTGCTCGAACGCACCGGCGGTTGGGGCGGGGCGGCCGCGATGGCCGGCGGGTTCATCTATCTGGGCGGCGGAACTCCGCTCCAGAAGGCGTGCGGCTTCGAGGATTCCGTCGAGAGCATGAAGGCGTTCATGACGGCGGCGCTCGGCCCCGGCGTCGACGCCGAGAAGATCGACGCCTACTGCGAGGGCAGCGTCGACCACTACGGCTGGCTGGTCGAGTGCGGCGTGCCGTTCAAGGAGAGCTTCTGGGGCGAGCCGGGCTGGGAGCCGCCGGGCGACGACGGTCTGCAGTACACCGGCGGCGAGAACGCGGCCCCGTTCGCCGCGACCATCCCGCCCGCGCCGCGCGGCCACGTGCCGCAGATGGCGGACAAGCAGTCCGGCGGCGAGCGCGGCGGCGGATACATGCTGATGAAGCCGCTCACCGACACCGCGACGGAGCTCGGGGTCCGCTCGGTGTACGACACCCGCGTACAGACGCTGGTGGTCGACGAGTCGGGCCGGGTGGTGGGCCTGGTCGCGACGCAGTACGGCAAGGAGGTCACCATCCGGGCCCGCCGCGGTGTGGTGCTGGCGACCGGCAGCTTCGCCTACAACGACCGGATGGTCGAGGCCCACGCGCCGCGGCTGGTCGGCCGGCCGGCCGCGTCGATCGAGGAACACGACGGCAAGGCCATCCAGATCGCCCAGGCCCTCGGTGCCGACCTGGCCCACATGGACGCGACCGAGGTGGCGTTCTTCTGCGACCCGCAGCTGTTCATCCGCGGGATCCTGGTCAACGGCCGCGGCCAGCGCTACATCAACGAGGACACCTACCCCGGCCGGGTGGGCCAGGCCACGCTGATCGAGAACCAGAACCAGTCGTTCCTGGTGATCGACGAGGCCGCGTACGAGGAGGCGCTGGCCACGCCCACGGCGACCCCGTTCCTGCGGCACCAGCCGAGCTGGGTGTGCGAGACCGTCGAGGAGCTCGAGTCGGAAATGGGGCTGCCCGCAGGCACGCTGCAGGCCACCGTCGAGGTCTACAACCGGCACGCCGCGAACGGCGAGGATCCGGTGCTCGGCAAGAAGTCCGAGTGGGTCCGCCCGATCGGTTCGCCGGTCGCGGCGATCGACCTGCGCGGGTTCACCGGCGGGTTCACGCTCGGCGGTCTGCGCACGAGTGTCGAGTCGGAGGTGCTTCACGTCTCCGGGGAGCCGATTCCGGGCCTGTTCGCGGCCGGCCGGTGCACCGCCGGCGTCTCGGCGGGGGGCTACGCGAGCGGTGCGTCGCTCGGCGACGGAAGTTTTTTCGGGCGTCGTGCGGGGCGCTCCGCGGCCAAGGGGTGATCCCGCTCAGCGGTCGATAACCGCAGGTCAAGGGCAAGGGTCCCGGATCGACACAGGTCGATCCGGGGCCCTTGTTCCATGTAGCGGGAAAAACAGACCTCGAGGTCGTGTGTGACAGGACACATTTTGGCGTGCTATCAATAGGTATATTCCTATTAGGAATACATCGGATCGGAACCCTCGCCGGTCCGAAGCACCGCCCGCGAGCCAGGCCCCCGCCGCCCCAGCCGCCCTCACGTCCGGAGGTCCCATGACCACTCAGCTCGAAGCCAACACCCCGAGCGCCGTCCTCGATCGCGTGTCCCTGGTCCTGGATGCCTTCGACGGTCCCGGACGCCTGACGCTCGCGCAGATCGTGCGTCGCACCGGTCTGCCGCGGTCCTCCGCGCACCGGATGCTCGACCGACTCGTTCAGCTGCGCTGGCTGCGCAGGCAGGGTCGCGACTACGAGCTCGGCATGCGGCTGGTCGAACTCGGCTCGCTCGCGGTGCACCAGGACCGGCTGCACCGGGCCGCGCTGCCCCTGCTGCACGAACTGCACCGGGTCACCGGCCACGTCGTGCACCTCGCGGTTCTCGACGGAACCGACGTCGTCTACCTGGAGAAGATCGGCGGCCGGATGGCCGCCGCGATCCCGACCCGGGTCGGCGGTCGCCAGCCCGCGCACTGCACCGCGGTCGGCAAGGCGATGCTCGGGTTCGCCGACGACGATCAGCTGACCGCCCTCGACGATGCGCTGGCGACCCGAAAGACGAAGTACTCGATCTCCACCCCCGCGCAGCTGCGGACCGAACTCGGCAAGGTCCGGGCGCACGGCATCGCCTACGAGCGCGAGGAGTCGCTGCCCGGGTTCGCCTGCGTCGCGGCCCCGATCGGCAACATCGGCGAGGCCGTCGCGGCGGTGTCGGTGTGTGGTCCGGTCGCGCAGATGGGGCTCGACCACCGGATGGCCGCACCGGTGCGGATGACGGCGCTGGGCATCTGGCGCAGCATCGAGGGTGGTCCGGTGCGGGTGCAGCCGACCCTCCAGCAGGCGCGTCCGCTGCGCGGCGGCCCGGCCGCCGGCCGCGTTTCGGCCCACGTGCGACCGGAACTGCAGACCGCCTGAGCGGTTACCGCCGCTGCCCTCCTTCGTGTGCCCACCGGGCCGGGAGCCGGACCCCCTTCGTGGAGGTCGGCGCCCGGCCCGGTGGCGTTGTGCGGGTCAGCTCAGCACCGCCTCGTCGGACGGGCAGAAGCTGTGGCACACGCGGTCGCGGACGATGACGTCGGGGTGCTCCGGGTCGAACCACCGGTCGACGTGGGCCCAGTGGACGGGGTGCATCAGGTACGGACCGTTCAGGCCGTCCAGGTCGGTGAACTCCTGTTCCCAGACGTGCGTCCACGGAGAGGCGCCCGTGCTGCGCGTGACCCGGCTGAGCTGCCAGGCGCGGATGGTCGAGATGTGCCGTGGCATCCGCAGCAGGTCGGCCTCGAACCGCTCCACCGCCGGCTCGGGCGTGTCCGGGGCGACCCTCAACAGCAGGGTCCGATACACCGACCCGGACGATCGGGGTTCGGCGAAACCGTCGGCACTGCCGTGGTATTCGACGCCGTCGACCTTCGTCGCCCGGTGTGCGTCCAGCAGTGTCTCCACGTCGTGTTCGGACTCGTGCCAGGCGGTCTGCTCGGCGAACTGCAGGTGCATCAGGACGTCGCCGCCGTTGCGTACGCCGGGCAGCGTCGGTTGGATCAACGATCGGTGCGGCGCCAGGCGCGACGTGAGCTCGCGCAGGTCCCGAACGAGCGCATCCGACGCGGCGGCGTCGGAGTCGCCGGGGAGATGGATCAACCGGGTGGCCTTAAACATGGACGAGCCCTTCGACGTCGTCGGCGGCGGCGGCCGTCGACCGGGTCCGTTCGACGACGAGTTCGTCGATCCCGGACCACCACGTCCCGAGCGCCGGATCGGGGCGTCCCTTCCACGTCATCGCCCACCAGCCCTGTGCGCCGTCGACGGTCCAGGTGACGGTGACCGTGTTCGATTCGTCCTGGAACCAGACCGGCGGGCTGACCGTGACGCGATCCAGGGTCATGCCGCGCTCCCGGGCGCCGGGGGCGTACTCGGAGAGGTAGCGGTCGACGAATTCCCGGCCCCGGCCGGGTTTCGTCACCACGGTGTCGATCACGTACACCTTCGCGGCATCCATGGGGCGACGGTAGGGCGCGCGGGGCACCGGTGGTCCGGGCGCGTCCACCCATCGGGACAATCGCCGGAATCGGCGACGGCGCAGCCCAGTTCGTGCCCACTGACTGGGAAGACCGGCTCCCGGCCGGACCCCGGCGGTCCTAGCGTGAGGCCCAGGCGCCCGCACGCGCGGGTCGCCACCGACGCACACTCCAGGAGGGCTCGACAGTGAATCCCAGCGCTGGTTCGCACGACGGAACTCGCTCCCCGGTGCATCCGGATGCGGCCGAGATGCTCGCCGCCCTCGATGCCGGCTTCCCGGACGTGACCACGTTCGAGCCCGCCGAACTGCGGGAGGTGATCCGCAGCCGCCGCGGACCGCTGCAGCGTCAGCCGGACATGCGTGAGGTGCGCGATCTGACGATCGAGGGCCCCGGCGGCGAGATCCCCCTGCGGATCTACCGGCCGCACCGCGACGACCCGACTCTGCCCGTCGTGGTGTTCGCGCACGGCGGCGGGTTCGTGTTCTGTGACCTCGACAGCCACGACGAGTTCTGCCGCTCGATGGCGGACGGTGTCGGGGCCGTCGTCGTCTCGGTGGACTACCGCCTCGCGCCCGAACATCCCGCCCCCGCGGCGCACGACGACATGTACGCCGCGGTCGAATGGGTGTCGAAGAACGCCGCCGACTTCGGCGGCGACCCGACGCGGATCGCGGTCGCGGGCGACAGTGCCGGCGGCAACCTCGCGGCGACGGTGTCCGTGGCGGCCCGCGACAACGGCGGCCCGCCGATCGCGGCGCAGATCCTGCTGTACGCGGTGATCGACGACGACTTCGAGACCGAGTCGTACCGCCTCTACGGCAGCGGCTACTACAACACCACCAAGGCGATGCGGTTCTACTGGGAGTCCTACGCGCCGAACGGAACCGACGACATCCGGCTCGTGCCGACCCGGGCCGCGACCCTCGCGGGTCTGCCGCCGGCGGTCGTGATCACCGCCGAACTCGATCCGCCGTGCTCGGCGGGTGACGCGTACGCCGAGCAGCTGCGGGCGGCCGGCGTCCCCGTGCAGCACCGCCGCTACGACGGCTTGTTCCACGGGTTCCTGACGATCGCGAGCCTGCCGGTGACCGGCACCGCACGCACCGAGATCTGGGAGATGGTGCGCGGCACGCTGGACGCGGGCTGAGCCCTCCCGGCCCTGACCCCTCACCGCACCGTGCCCGCCGCCTCCGGCGGGCACGGTGCGGCCGCATCCGGCGACAGTGTTCACCGGTCCGGGACCCCGGATCCGCGGACACCCGAAACACAGACGTGACCCGTGGCGGTCACGGTCGGCGAGTCATCGTGTGGCCGGCCGGCGGCTACGTACGGGCGCGGGCGTGGCGCGGTGAGGCAGCGACACCGGCAGCGCGGTCCCGGTGCTCGGCGTCGAGCGCGTCCCGGAGCACCGCCCCGATCGCGGCGAGGGCGTCCGGCGCGGTCATCCCCCAATGGGTCGCGTCGATCGGGTGGACGTCGATCAGGCCGTCGACCGCGGACCGCCATGTCGCCGCGCCCCGCCGACCCGACGCGTCGTCGCGTCCGGCCGCGAAGTACAGGACGTCCCCGGTGAACACACCCGGCCGGTGCTGCGCCATCAGCCTCGTCGACTGTTCGGCGGCGTCGACCGCCCGCGCGAGTCGGTCCTCGCCGATCGTGGCGAGTGGTCCGGGCAGACGGGTCGCGAGTTCCGCCACCCGATCCGCGGTGAGTTCGACGTCGAGCTCCTGACCGGGGCCGTCCGGTACCAGGCCGCCGATCAGGTCGCGCGCGGTCGGCCCCGCCGACGCGCCGCGCCCGTGCCCCGCACCCGCGACACTGTCCATCATCGCGAGGAGGGCGACCTCGTCGCCGTCGGCCTGCAGCTGCACCGCCATCGCGTGCGCGATCACCCCACCCAGCGACCAGCCGATCACGCGGTACGGCCCCTCCGGCCGCACCGACCGGATCGCCCGGACGTAGCGGGCCGCCCAGTCGTCGATCGTGGCCGGCAACTCGCCGTCCGGCGCGAACACCGGCGACTGCAACCCGTACAGGCCGCGCCCCGGCCCGAGGTGCGGGGCGAGTCCACTGAACGACCACGACAGTCCGAGAACAGGGTGCACGCAGAACAGTGGGTCGGCGCCCTCGCGCAGCGGCAGCAGCACGTCGAACGCCATGTCGGCGTCGACCGGCGAAGGCGCCCGGTGCTCCGCGTCGATTCGGGCGGCGAGCCCCTGCACCGTCGAGTGCCCGAACATCCACAGCACCGGAACCGTGGTCCCGAGTTCTGCGCCGATCCGTGCGGCGACCCGGGTCGCGATCAGCGAAGTGCCGCCGAGTTCGAAGAAGTCGTCGTCGGCGCCGGCTCGGTCGACGCCGAGCAGGTCGGCGAACACCTCCGCGACGATCAGTTCGGTCGCTGTGGACGGTGCGTGGTACTCCGCGCTCCGGATCCGAGGAGCGGGCAGGGCGGAGCGGTCCAGTTTGCCCGAGGAGTTCAGTGGGAACTCACTCACGGGCACGATCGACGACGGCACCATGTAGGACGGAAGACGATCGTGCAGGGCGGCTTTCAGCGCGATCGGATCGGCCGGTCCGTCGGTGACCACGTAGCCGACCAGCACGCCCGCCACTGTGACGTCGTCGCGGACGACCGCGACGGCCTGGGTGACCGCGTCGTCGGCCAGCAGCGCCGCCTCGATCTCCCCGAGCTCGATCCGCAGACCCCGCACCTTCACCTGGAAATCCGTGCGCCCGAGGTACTCGAGCTCACCGGAACCGTTCCACGACACCAGGTCACCGGTGCGGTACATCCGCTCGCCGACAGCGAACGGGTTCGCGACGAACCGATCCGACGTCAGGTCCACCCGCCCCACGTACCCGCGGGCCAGCTGCACTCCCGCCAGGTACAGCTCGCCCGGCACACCGACCGGCACCGGACGCAACCGCGCATCCAACACGAACACCCGCGTGTTCCACACCGGAGCGCCGATCGGCACCGACACCTCGTCGGCGTCGGTCACCTCGTGGAACGTCACGTCCACGGCCGCCTCGGTCGGGCCGTACAGGTTGTGCAACCGCGCGCCCGGCAACACCTCCCGCAACGCCGCCGCCGTCGCCGCG
>NZ_BAABFB010000060.1:0-24658 GCF_039540555.1 Rhodococcus olei
TGACGTCGATGAGCGAGGACGAGCTGTACGTGGCGGCCAAGGAGCTGCAGGCGCCGTACGAGCTGGTCGCCCTGGTCGCGAAGGAGGGCAAGCTGCCGGTGACGCTGTTCACCGCGGGCGGTATCGCGACGCCGGCGGACGCGGCGATGATGATGCAGCTCGGTGCCGAGGGTGTGTTCGTCGGCTCCGGCATCTTCAAGTCCGGGAACCCGGCCGAGCGGGCCGCGGCGATCGTGAAGGCGACCACGTTCTTCGACGATCCGGACGTGCTGGCGAAGGTCTCCCGTGGTCTCGGTGAGGCGATGGTCGGTATCAACGTCGACGAGATCCCGCAGCCGCACCGGCTCGCCGAACGCGGCTGGTGAGTGGTCGCACGTCTCCCCGGCGGGACCGTCCCGGCGCGGCGTCGCCAGGGGAGACGTGCGACCACCAGGTCACCGAAATCGCTACGAGCCGAACGGATTCGAGAACACGCCGAGGTCGCCGAGTGCGCCGCTGTAGATGTTCAGGTCGATGTCGGCGTTGACGCCGGGGATCCGGGCGGTGCTCGTGTACTGCCAGAACGTCCAGTGCTGCCAGCCGCCCGGGAGCGGTCCGGGTGCGTTGCGCCCGTTGTAGTCGGCGATCCACAGCGGGTAGTGGGAGAACTCGGTGGTGTTCGCCATCGCGGTGCGCCAGAAGTTCGGGTACGTGTAGATGATCGGCTGCTTGCCGGTCAGCCCCTGGACGGCGTTCAGGTACCGGTGGGTCCAGTCGATGACGGCCGCCGGTGGCAGCCCCTTCGCGTCCTCGAGATCGAGGACGGGCGGCAGTCCGCCGGAGACGATCGGGAGGGCCGTGGACGAGAAGAAGGCGGCCTGCGCCTCGGGGGACTGTCGGACGTCGGCGTAGTGGTAGGCGCCGCGGGCCATCCCGGCGGCACGCATGCCGATCCCGTCCTGCACGAAGTACGGGTTGACGTAGTCGAGGCCCTCGGTCGCCTTGACCATCGCGAACTCGTGGCCGGCGGCGCGGACCGCCAACCAGTTGATGCCCGAGCCACCGGGATGTTGCCAGGATGCGACATCCGGGCCGTTGATCGTTTCGGCACCGGCGAGGGCGGGGCCCCCGACGGCAAGGGTTCCCGCCAGAACCAGCGGGACGATGACATTTCGGATACGACTGCGGCGTAGCGACGTCATCGCCCGAGACTAACCCGACACCGAACGCGGGGCAGCGGAACAGCGGGTGAACTTTCAGCCCAGCCAGTCCAGCACCGCGGCCGCGGTCCACGACTGCTGCATGCTGCCGAGTGGTTCGCCGGTGAACGGTTCGTAGTACTCGGCGAAGCTGCCGTCGGCGGCCTGGCGCAGCCCCTCGGCGCGCAGGTGCCGGGACCGCTCGGCCCAGCCGCGGCGCGCGAACACCCACGAGAACAGCCACGTCATCACCGGCCAGACCGGACCGCGCCAGTATTCGCGGGCGCGGAAGTCGCCGGAGACCGGTGACGTGGACGGCGGCACCGCGTACCGCAGGTCGGGGTGCCCGCAGAACCGCGGTCCCTCGAACGCCCGGACCAGGGCCCGCTCGGCGTCCCGGGGCAGGCCGCCGCACAGCAGCGGCGCGAACATCGCCAGGGTGTCGGTGCCGATCCACCGCCCCGACCGCAGGTCGAAGTCGCGGGCCGCCCCCGAGCGCGGGTCGGTCGTCGCGACCACCCCGGCCCGGAATCGTTGCGCCCAGTCGTGCAGGTCGCGGACGTCCGCATGGGGAGCGGAGTACTCCTCGCCGATCGTGGCCAGCACGTCGCAGGCGAGCGAGAAGATCGCGCTGACGAAGACGTCCTCGACCGCGAAGCTCATCGCGGACATCAGGTCCGCGTCGTCGTACCGGACCTGCTTCATCTCCTCGAGCAGCCACAGGTAGCGGTCGTACTCGGCATCGGTGGGGCGCTGCGTCGGGTCCGGCACCACGGCCGTGTCGGCACGCCGGTAGATCGGGAGGGCACCGGGAACCACGTTGGCGTAGGGCACGTCCCAGCGCGGCGAGTTGTCCATGCCCGACTCCCACCCGTGGTACAGGGTGATCCGGCCCGACTCCTGCGGGTCGCGGGCATGGGCGAGCCACCGGTGCCAGCGCATCAGGTCGGGCCAGCGGCGGTCGAGGAACTCCTCGGCGACGGCCCGGGTACTGCGCCCGTGCCGACGCGAGTGGTCCAGGATCCGCTGCACGGCGATGGCGTGCACGGGCGGTTGCGTGATGCCGGACGTCCGGGGCGCGGCGGGGGCCGCGGCGGCGAGGCCGGTGCACGCCCAGCGGTCCGGGCCGGGGAAGTACCCGTCGACCCCGTGCGCGAAGACGATGTGCGGGATCATCCCGTTGCGCCACTGCGCGGACAGCAGCGTGTCCAGTTCGACGACGGCGCGTTCGACGCTCAGCGGTGCCAGGCCGACCGCGACGAACGCCGCGTCCCAGCTCCACATGTGCGGGTACAGCCGGGGTGCCGCGCTGGTCATCGTGCCCAGGTCGTTGCCGCGCAGCAGGTAGGCGGCCCGGGCCGCGAGTTGGGTGGGGGTGAATCCCGGGTCGGACATGCACACAAGTGTGCGGCCCGGCGGGTCGGTTCGCCTACCGAGCGGGGGGACCTGCGCGCGGGACTCAGCCGGCCGGGCGCGAGACCTCGTCGGAGCCGCGGAACACGAGCCGCCCGTCGTCGAGCTTGATCGCCCAGCGCCGGGCCAGCGCCCAGTCCCTGCCGTAGTCGGCCTCGTCGGCGAGGCTCCCGGCGAAGTCCTCGACGATCACGCCGGACTCCTGCGTCTGGTCGCCCTCGCCCGACACCGGATCTGCCTTGGTCGTCACCGCGTCGCCCACGGCGAACGGCTTCTGGTCGGTCTTGCCACCCGGCGCGGCGCCGGACCCCTTCGTTTCCTTGCCAGATCCCATGTTCGCGACTTCCTTCCTGGTCGCCCTGTCCTCAGCGACTCGGTTGAGCGGAGTGGACCGCGGCACCAGCACGGCACCAGCCTCGTAACCAGAATGTAGCTGAATCTGTACCGTCCGGCGCACTGCGACGCGGGGCTGCGGCGGTCGCGCCCGGTGAACAGCGTTCGAGAGGCGGCCCGGGTCCCGACCTCGGCGGCGGCGCCGTTGCCGCGACTCGCGAGCAACAGCACGGAGACATCCGGGCCCTCGGCCGAGCGGCAGCCGCGCACGCGGCATCGCCGGCGCCGCCGCCGACGACGACGACGACATTGAACACGTCCTGCTCGACCACCGTGACTCCTCGACGATGCGGTGCGAACGGAACACTCGGTCGGGTCTCAGTTTAGGGCGGGGGCATCCATCCGGCATGCCGGCCGCGCGGCCCTCCGCGTCCATCGACGCGCGGTCGACATCACCGCGGCGTCGGCCGAGCGCTCGCACCCCGCGCACCGGCGTCGAGCCGGAGCGTCGCGGTCACGACACGACTCCACCTCGGGACTGCGATGCAGAGCGGTGCCACCACACGGGTTTTCGTCGCACGCGCGGACCGACCGCCGGCCGGTCGGGGTCCCGCCGAGCCGATGACCATGCCCTGTCGCGGCGAGACGGAACTGCAACACGCCGGCCCCCGGTCGTGGACGCCGAATATCGGTGGCTGCCTGTCGGTGGGTCTGCCTATGGTGGGCCGATGAGCATCCCCACGATGATCAGCGTCACGGGGCTCGCGCGCACGTTCTCGACGAAGACCGGCCCGGTGGAGGCGGTCAAGGGGATCGACTTCCGGGTGTACGAGAACGAGATCCTCGGCCTTCTCGGGCCCAACGGTGCGGGCAAGACCACCACGCTGCGCATGATCAGCACCCTCATCAACCCGACCGCGGGGGAGGCGGTGATCTCCGGCGCCGACCTCCGCCGGGACCCGCGCGGCGTTCGCTCCCGCATCGGCTATGTCGCCCAGGGCGGGTCGACGAACGAGGAAGAGCTCGTCCTCGACGAGCTGATGCTGCAGGCCCGCCTGTTCGGGCTGAGCAAGGTCCGGGCCCGAGCGAACGCGGAGGCGCTGCTCGCCGCGCTCGACCTCGACGGCCTCGGCGGACGCAAGTGCAAGCAGCTCTCCGGAGGTCAGCGCCGGCGGGTGGACATCGCGCTCGGCCTCGTGCACCAGCCGAATCTGATCTACCTCGACGAGCCGACGACCGGCCTCGACCCGCAGAGCCGGGCCAACCTGTGGGAGCACATCCGGTCGCTGCGCGAGCGCGGCACCACGATCGTGCTCACCACGCACTACCTCGACGAGGCCGACGCGCTGTGCGACCGGATCCTGGTGATGGACCACGGCGAGATCGTCGCCGAAGGCACGCCCGACGAGCTCAAACGCCGCATCTCCGGCGACGTGATCAGCCTCGAGATCGCGCCGGAGCTCGTCGCACGCGCAGTCGAGGTCGCCGACAGCGCGCTCGATCTGCGCTCCCAGCTCACCGAGAGCGGCACCGTGCACCTGACCGTGGAGCAGGGCGAGTCGGCGGTGATCCCGCTGCTGCACGCACTGCAGGGCGCGGGCATCGTGCCCGGCTCACTGACCATCAAACGACCGAGCCTCGACGACGTGTTCCTCACCGTCACCGGACGCTCGCTGCGGGACGGGGACCAGTCATGACCTTCCTGACCGAGACCGGCCTGATCTTCTGGGCACACCTGCGCGCGAACCTGCGCAACCCGCTGTGGGTGCTGATCGGGCTGACCCAACCGATCCTCTACCTGGTGCTGTTCGGTCCACTCCTCGAGGGGGTCGGGGTCTCCGTCGGCGCCGGCACCGACCCGTGGCTGGTGTTCACCCCCGGCCTGATCATGCAGATCGGACTGTTCGGGTCGATGTTCGCCGGATTCGCGATGGTCTACGAACTGAGGGCCGGAATCATCGAGCGGCAACGGGTCACGCCCGCCAGCCGGGGAGCGCTGCTGCTCGGCCGGGTGCTCAAGGACATGGTGGTCCTGATGGTACAGGCGACCATCCTGGTCCTCGTCGCGGTGATCCTGTTCGACCTGCGCCCGAACCCGCTGGGATTCGTGCTGACGCTGCTGTTGGTCGCGGTGATCGCGGCAGGCATGTCCTCGGCCTCCTACGCGCTGGCCCTGGCGACCCGCTCCGAGGATTCGCTGGCATCGGTGCTGAACATGGTTTCGGTTCCGCTGCTGCTGCTTTCGGGAATCCTGCTGCCGATGACCCTCGGCCCCGGCTGGCTGCAGACACTGGCGCGGCTGAACCCGCTCTCGCACACCGTCGACGCCGCCCGCGCCCTGTTCCGCGGCGACTTCGGCTCCTCCGACGTGTACATCGGCACACTGGTCACCGTCTCGCTGGCGCTGGTGCTCGGCCTGATCGGTGCCCGCACCTTCGCCCGGGAGAACGCCTGACCGACCGGTACCGCGCCCGCTCCACCCGAATCGCGCACCGGGGGCAGGAGCGGCTGGGCGGCTCGCGCGGCTCGGGCATGACCGGCCGCCACCCGATAGCCTCATCCCATGCGCCCCACTGCACTGATCACCGGCGCGAGCCGCGGGCTCGGCGCCGCCATCGCCCGCGCGCTCGCCCCCTCCCACCAGCTGATCCTCGGTGCCCGCGACGCCGACGCACTCAGCCCTGTCCTCGCCGAGCTGCCCGGCGCCACCCCCTGGCCGGTCGACATCACCGACCACGAGGCGGTTGCGGCCGCCACCGCCGGCATCGACCGGCTCGACGTGCTGGTCCACAACGCCGGGATCGTCGACCTCGGCAGGATCGCCGACACCCCCGCCGACACCTGGCGACGGGCGCTCGAGACGAACGTGATCGCCGTGGCCGAACTGACCCGACTGCTGCTGCCTGCGCTCCGCACCGCGGGCGGCCACGTCGTGCTGATCAATTCCGGTGCCGGACTTCGGGTCAACCCCAGCTGGGGCGCGTACGCGGCAAGCAAGTTCGCGCTGCGCGCCTTCGGTGACACGCTGCGACTCGAGGAACCGACGCTACGGGTCACCTCGATCCACCCCGGCCGGATCGACACCGACATGCAACGCGGGATCATCGCCACCGAAGGCGGTGCGTACCAACCCGAGAACTTCCTCACCGCCGAGTCGGTGGCAGGTGCGGTCCGCAACGCGATCGAGACGCCGCGGGACGCGCATCCGACCGAGATCGTGCTGCGCCCGATCGCGCGGTAACCGACCGCCGCACCCGCTTCGGGCGGGTCCGAGAAACGGCGCCCGTCAGGAGGCGCGCTCGACGAGCACGCAACGCGCTCCGGAGAAGATCGTCGGCATGCACTTGTTGCAGTGGATGCACAGCGACTTCGTGCGCTCGTCCTCGGCGATCCGGTTGATCAGGTCGGGTTCGCGGAGCAGCGCCCGGGCCATCGCGACGAATTCGAATCCCTCCGCCATCGCGGTGTCCATGCCGGCCTTGTCGGTGACGCCGCCGAGCAGTACCAGCGGCATCTTCACGGCGGCGCGGATCTGCCGGGCCTGCTCGAGCATGAACAACGGTTCGTACGGGTAGTTGCGGATGAACTGCTTGCCGATCGCCTTGACCCCGAACTTCACCAGCGGCTGCGTCATCGCCTGGGCGAACTCGTACACGGGGGCGTCGCCGCGGAACAGGTACATCGGGTTGAGCAGCGAGCTGCCCATCGTCAGCTCGAGCGCGTCCAGGCCGCCGTCGGCCTCGAGCCACTGCGCCACCTGGATCGCCTCGTCGATCCAGAACCCTCCCGGCACACCGTCATCCATGTTCAGCTTCGCCAGGACCGCGATCCGGTCGCCGACCGCCTCCCGCACCGCCAGCGCGGTCTCCCGGACGATCCGGGCCCGGTTCTCCAGCGACCCACCGTAGGAGTCCTTGCGGTGGTTGGTCTTCCGGCTCAGGAACGAGCTGGCGAAGTAGTTGTGCCCGAAGTGGATCTCGACGGCATCGAAGCCGCCCTCGATCGCGAACCGCGCGGCGTCGGCGTGCGCGGCCGTGATCCGCCGGATGTCGTCGAGGGTTGCCGCCTTGGTGACCTTCATGCTCATCGGGTTGAAGGACGGCGACGGAGCCAGGGCGGGCAGGCCGTTGGACTTGGCGTTCGCGACCGGACCGGCATGTCCGATCTGCGCGGACGCGGCGGCACCCTCGGCGTGGATGGCATCGGTGAGACGGCGCAAACCGGGGACCACCTCGGGCCGCATCCACAGCTGCCCGTACTCGGTGCGGCCCTCGGGAGCGACGGCACAGTACGCGACGGTGGACATGCCGACTCCGCCGGCGGCGGGTCGTCGGTGGAATTCGATCAGGTCGTCGGTGACCAGCGCGTTGGGGGTCTTGCCCTCGAACGTGGCCGACTTGATGATGCGGTTACGCAGGGTGATCGGGCCGAGTTTGGCCGGTGCCAACACGTCAGGATGAGTCACGTCGTCTCCTCTTTCGGGTGGTCAGAGCCTAGGTCTGTTTCGTTGTCGAAGGAACCGTAATTGCCCGACTTCCGGGGCCTTTCCGCCGGACGCGGGGGACACGGCGCCCGGCCTGAGCCCGCTCCGGCCGCGGGCGGCGTAACGTGCGACCCGGTCCGCCGGGCACGGCGTGCTCGGGGCTCCCATCCCTCACCCGAGATTCCAGACGTAGGGAGTTCGCTCATGCGTGTGAAAGTCCTGCCCGCCCTCGTCGGCGCCGCGATCACCGGGCTCGTGATCGCCGTCGCCCCCGCGACCGCGTCCGCGTCCGCGGCCGACCCCACCTATTACGTGTCGCTCGGAGATTCCCTGGCGGCCGGATACCAGCCGAACACGAACCAGAACGAACCCGTCTCGTACACCGACGACCTCTTCACGACCCTGAAGGCGTCCGAACCCACGCTCGAGCACATCCGTCTCGGATGCAGCGGGGAGACCACCGAGACGATGATCAACGGTGGCAAATGCGCCTACCCGGGGGCGACCTCCCAGCTCGACGCGGCAACCCGGTTCCTCGCGGCGCACAAGGGCAAGGTCAAGTACGTCACCGAGGACATCGGTGCCAACGACATCTACCGGTGCGTGTCCTCCGGGGCCCCGGACATCGGGTGCATCACGCAGGGCCTGAACACGATCCGCACGAATCTGACCAAGATCAACGGCCAGTTGCACGACGCGGGCGGCACCGAGCCCGTCTACGTCGGGATGACCTACTACACCCCGACGCTCGCGAGCTGGCTCTCGGGTCCGTCCGGCAAGGCCGTTGCGGTCGCGACGGCCGGCGCCGACAACCTTCTCGGCGCGACCATCACCGGCGCCAACAGCGGTGTGGGCTGGAAGACCGCCGACGTCGCGACCGCCTTCTCCAACAACGACTTCGGGAACCCGGTCGACGTCCCCGGCCTCGGGTCGCTGCCGCACAACGTCGCCCAGATCTGCCTGTGGACGTGGATGTGCACCAGCTACAAGGACATCCACGCTAACCCCACCGGCCACCAGGTGATCGCGAAGACGTTCCTCCCACTGCTGACCAAGCCGGGCGGCGGGGGCAGCTCCGGTTCGTAGCGGGCCTCGAACACACCACTGTCGTGGCGGCTCGGGACGAGCCGCCACGACAGTGGTGAGCGTGTACTCAGTCGACGGGAACCATCTCCGGCTCGATCGACTCGATCTTCACCTGCTCGATGCGGCGCGGCAGTGCCAGCGCGGCGAGGAGGCAGGCGACCGCGGCAACCGCAGCGATCAGGAACGCGACCTGGAAGCCCTTGTCCGTGTAGAACACGTAGCCCTGGGTCATCTCGGGCGGAATCGGCGCGATGTACGAGTTGTTCATCACCGTGAACGCGATGACCGGCAGCGCGGCCGGGAACACGCTCTGGAAGACACCGACGATGCTGGCGGTGGACGCCTGCAGCTGCGGCGGGACCGCCTCGATCAGCAGGTTCGGGATCGCCGCGTAGCCCAGGCCCATACCCAGACCGACCAGGCCGGCGAACACGATCAGGGTGCCCTTGCTGTCGTGCGAGAAGGCGGTCAATGCGCAGCCGAGCGCGGCCGAGACGGCGCCGGCCGCCAGCAGCAGGCGCGGCCGGACGTTGCGTCCGACGAGCATGCCGACGATCAGGCCGCCGATCACGGTCATCGCGCCGATCGGCGCCTGGAAGATCGCGAATCCCTCGGCGTCGACGCCGAATCCGTAGCCGAGGCCCATGATCGCCGGCGTCATCGCCAGCATCGGCAGCAGCATCGTGAACAGACCGCTCACGCCGTACATGCAGCCGGCCGCGGTGGCGGTGAAGGCGACCGAGCGCTGGCGGAGGACCTTCAGGTCGATCAGCGGCTCCTTGACGGTGCCGGCGGTGACCAGCCACGCGACCACCAGTGCGACACCACCGAGCAGGTAGGTCAGGGTGGAGCCGGACTTCCAGCCCCAACTCGGGCCCATGCTGATCCCGATCAGGATGCCGGCGATGCCGGCACCGAGCAGCACGGCGCCGAGGACGTCGAGCCGCGAACGCAACCGGACCGGGGACTCGTCGGTGGTCAGGGCGATCAGTCCGCCGAGCACGACCAGGCCGATGACGAAGAACCAGAAGATGCTGCGGAAGCCGTGGTTGTCGATGAGCCAGCCGGTGATGAACGGCGCCGGGATCGCGATCAGGCCCATGCCGCTGGTCGCGATGCTCACCGCCAGCGCGACCGTCTTCGACGGGAAGACGTCACGGATCAGGGAGTAGCTGAGGAACAGGCACGGCACGAGGAGTCCGGTCAGCGCGCGCCCGGTGAGCATGATCGCGTAGCTCGACGCCACGGCGGAGACCAACGAACCCACCGCGGAGATGGCGATGCACGCCAGCAGGAGCTTGCGCTTGCCGTACATGTCGGCGAGCTTGCCGATCAGCGGCGCGGTCATCGCGCCGACGAGGAGGAACGCGGTCAGCAGCCAGGCACCCTGGGTGGTCTGGTAGTGCGCCGAGATCGACGGCATCGCCATCGAGATCATCATGTAGCTGATCGCGAGCATCTCGAGTACGAGCACGATCGAGGCCAGGGACAGGATCAGCCGCGGCGTCCACCGCTGGTCGGCTGTGTCCGGGGCCTGCGACAAACCGGGCGAACCGCCGGATTGAGCTGGAGCGACCATCATCGGGTCCTTTCGATGTTTCCACGAACTCTTCAGTCGGAGGCCGACGAGGAATCGAGCGGGCATTGGGTGTTCACAGTCACCTAGCGCATTTCTGTGTAATCGACATCACAGTTGCTCGGTGGCACGTTGCGCCACGTCCCGTTCCACCCAGCGGGAGATTGGAGCGGGTTACATCGTCTGCACACCGAAAAACACCAGGTCGCACACGACATCGGGTGTGTAGCAGAGTTTGTACGGACCGGCCACCAGTCCTTCAACGGGCGCCCGGTCACGGAGGGGGCGGGAAGTCTAGGCACGGGCCTCGCCGTTCGCGGCGCAACGTCCCGTCCAGCGGAACGAGATCGGTTCACGCACCGGGTGAAGTGGCTAGGTTTGGCTCACAGATGTGACGCAGAACTCCGAAAGGGTCTCCATGACAACCAGTCTCGATTTCGACCTCACCAGCAAGACCATCGAGGGCGAGTACACGCTGCACTACCACGAGGCAGGCACCGGACCTGTGCTGCTGATGCTGCACGGCTCCGGGCCCGGAGTGAGCGGATGGTCGAACTTCGCCGGCAACTTCCCGGTCTTCGCTCAGCACTACCGCACCCTGATCCTGGACATGCCCGGTTTCGGCCGCAGCCCGGCCCGGGAATGGAACGACGTGTACCCGCGGGTGGCGGCGGACGCCGTCCGGTTCTTCCTCGACGAGCTCGGCATCGACCAGGTCGACATCGTCGGAAACTCGATGGGCGGCAACGTCGGTGCCACCTTCGCCCTGCTGCACCCGGAGCGGGTCCGGCGGATGGTGCTGATGGGACCGGGAGGGCTCGCGGTCAACAGCTTCGCCCCGCCGGTCAGCGAGGGGTCACGCCGGCTGTTCGAATTCCTCGCCAACCCGACCCGCGAGGGGATGGTCGCGTGGGTCGACACGATGGTCGGCAACCCCGACGTCGTCAGCGACGCGCTGATCGACGAGCGGATGGCGAACGCGCTGACCCCGGGCGCGATCGCGAACACGTTCGCGATCTTCCAGACCTTCTCCGACCCGCGGTTCGCGGACCGGCCCCAGCTGTGGGCCCAGGCGGCTCAGGTGCAGCAGGAGACGCTGCTGATCTGGGGTCGTGACGACCGCATGCTGCCGTACGAGGGTGGCCTGTTCCCGTTCCGCCAGATGCCGAACGCCGAACTGCACGTGTTCTCGCGGTGTGGGCACTGGGCGCAGATCGAGCGCAAGGACGAGTTCGAGCGGCTCACGCTCGAGTTCCTCGGCCGGTAGCCGGATACGACGGTGGCCCGATGTCACAGTGCGACTGTGACATCGGGCCACCGATGTTTCGTTCGGCAGTACTCGGCTACACGAGCTGACCGGGCACCGGGTAACTACGCAGCGAGTCGGTCTCGACCAGTCCCTTGCGGACGGCGGCCTCGATCGAGCTCTTCAGTGCGGGACACGTCGGGATCGACGCGCTGGGCTCGCCGAGCGCCGACCGACGGGCGAACTCGGGGCACGAGGCCTCGGCGTCGTCGAGCCACTGCACACTGGTGTGGGTGGGGCTGTACTTCTCCACCATCACCCGGTTGCCGCAGCTCGCGCAGCTGACTTCCTTCATGAGACTGCCTCTTTCCTGGTCAGGCGTCGGCGGCGTGCCGGGCCCCGATGTAGCCGAACACCATGGCCGGGCCGATGGTGGCGCCGGCACCGGCGTAGTCGTTGCCCATCACGGCAGCCGAGGTGTTGCCCGTGGCGTACAGGCCCTCGATGACGGTGCCGTCGGCCGTGAGCACCTGCGCGTGTTCGTTGTAGACCAGACCACCCTTGGTGCCGAGGTCGCCGGCCCGCACGCGCAGCGCGTAGTACGGCCCCTTGTCCAGCACGTCCAGCGTGGGCTGCGGGAGGGTGGGGTCACCGTAGTAGTTGTCGTACGCGCTGGCACCCCGGTTGAAGTCCTCGTCCCGGCCCGCGCGAGCGAAACCGTTGTAGCGCTGCACCGTGTCGGCGAGCGCGGAGACGGGGACGTCGATCTTCGCCGCGAGCTCCTCGACGGTGTCGGCCACCTGGACCAGCCCGCTGTCGAGCCACGACTGGGGGAACTTCTGACCGGGCATGATGCCGCCGACCGGGTAACGGTTCTTGGCCTTGTGGTCGAAGACGAACCACGTCGGCTCGTGGCCGCCGGCCAACTGCGCGTGCACGAACGTCACGTACGGCGACGCCTCGTTCGTGAACCGCTTGCCGTGCTGGTCGACGATGATCGAACGCGGGATCGAGCGCTCCGACACCAGCACCTGGTTGATGCCGTCGGGACGCAGGAAGGACGGCATCCACCACGCGTCGTCCATGAGATCGACTGCGGCACCGAGCTTCTCACCCGCGACGATGCCGTCACCGGTGTTCTCCGGGGCGGCGGCGCTGAAGTTGTCCTTGCCGCCCTCGGGCAGGTGGCGCTTGCGCATGTCCTGGTTGTACTCGAACCCGCCGGTGGCGAGCAGGACACCCTTGCGCGCCCGGATCCGGTACTCCTGGCCGTCCTTCTCGGCGACCACGCCGATCACGGCGCCCGACTCGTCGGTCACCAGCGAGCGCAGCGGCGTGTTCAGCCACAGCGGGACGCGAGCGTCCTTCAGCGCCAGGCGGAGCCGGGCGATCAGGGCGCGGCCCAGGGTGTCCATGTTGCGACGCAGGGCGATGGCCTTGATCGCGCGCAGGCCCGTCAGGAGCGCGGTCCACTTCGCCTTCCAGGTCCGCGTCACCATGTTCAGCTGGACGAAGTCCTTCGAGGTGATGAACAGGCCCGGCGGGGTGGCGAGCGCGGCGGGCCGCAGCAGGTCGGCGTCCTCGCCGAGTTCCTTGAGGTTCACCGGGAGCGGCTCGATCGTGCGACCGTTGGGACGGCCACCCGGCTGCTCGGGGTGGTAGTCCGAGTAGCCGGTGCACCACTGGAAGCGCATGTGCCGGCTCGTGGACTCCAGGAATTCGAGCGTCTTCGGGCCCTCGTCGATGAACGCGTCCAGGTTCTTCGACGGCACCCGGTCGCCGACCACGGCGTCGAGGTACCGGCGCACGTCGGCGCGCGAGTCGCCGAGGCCGTCACGGATCAGCTGAGGGTTGTTGGGCACCCAGATGCCACCGCCGGACAGGGCGGTGGTGCCGCCGTAGACGCCCGCCTTCTCGATGACCAGGGTGTCCATGCCGCGGTCCTTGGCGGCCAGCGCCCCGGTCAGGCCGCCGCAGCCGCTGCCGACGACGAGGAAGTCGACCTCGTGGTCCCACTTCGTGGCGTCGCTCACGTTCTCGGCTCCCATCAGGCCACGACCATGTCCGTCGGCGACCAGATCGCACGCATGCTGGTGATGCGGGCCTGGTCGTCGAAGGTCATGACGTCGATCGGCTCGATGGTGATGGTCTGCTCGCCGGTGTCGGTGACGACCCGGAAGTGGAAGGCCGCGGTGTTGCCCGAGACCCGGATCGTGAGCAGTTCGGTGGTGTTGCGCACCGCGTCGAGGGCCGCGTAGAACTTCTCGATCGCCTCGCGGCCGTGCTTCGGCTCGGTGCCGACCGGGTCCTCCAGGGTGGCGTCGGGCGCGTAGAGAGCGGCGACGTCCGCCGAGGTGCCGTTGGCGATCAGGTCCAGGTACCGCGTCACGGTTTCGCGGATACGGTCGCTGTTGTCGAGGGTCATCGTGAAGACTCCAAATGATGAGGGGTGTGATGTGACGGTAACCACGGCGCGGCTCGGTCGGCCGCATACTCTCCCGTCCAGCGGGACACCCACTCGGTCGGGTACGGTCCCACGGATATGAGCGTCCCCGCCGCACCCGCCACAGTGTGGTCGGTGCTGTCGGAGTCGGCTCGGCTGCACGCCGACCGGGAAGCGGTCGTCGACCCGCGCGAGCGGCTGACCTACGGGCAGTTCGCCGCACTCGCGTCGCGGGCAGGACGGGCCATGTCCGCCGCCGGGGTCGGGCGCGGGGACCGGATCGCGGTGTGGGCACCGAACTCGGCGCGCTGGGCGGTGGTCGCGCTGGGCGCGCACTCGATCGGGGCGGTGGTCGTCCCGCTCAACACCCGGGCCCGGGGACCCGAGGCGGCCGCACGGCTCACGCTCACAGGGTGCCGGATGCTGTTCGTCGACGACGGGTTCCTCGGCCTCGGGTTCCGCGCGACCCTGTACGCGGCCGCCGGACCACCGGCGCCGGGACGGCCGGTCCGGGACCTGCCCGACCTCACCGCGATCGTCGACCTCGGATCCGACGACACGTGGGGCGCGTTCCTCCGGTCCGGCGACCTTCCCCGGACCGTGAACGTCGGCGCCCTCGAACGGCATCTACCGGCCCGGGCCACCGATGTCGCCTATCTGATGTCGACGTCCGGGTCGACCGGGGCCCCGAAGGGGGTCGCACTGCGGCACGAGCAGCTGGTGTGGGTGTACCGGGCCCTGGGTGCGCGCCTCGGGATCGGCGCGCAGGACCGGCTGCTGGGCGTGACCCCGCTGTCGCACTCGTTCGGCCTCAACGCGGGGCTCCTCGCGGCACTCGTCGTCGGCGGCTGTTACATCGCCGTCGACCGCTTCGATCCGACATCCGTCACGGGCCTGATCGCGGCCGAGCGGGTCACGGTGATCTCCGGGCCGCCGACCCTGTTCACAGACCTGATCACCGCGACCGGGGCGCGCCCACTGGACCCGGCGCCGCGGCTGGCCGTCACCGGGGCGGCGACCGTGTCACCGGAGCTGCTCGAGCGGATCCGGACGGTCCTCGGCATCCCACTCGTCGCGACCGGCTACGGCCTGACCGAGGCCGCGGGCACGGTCACCGCACAGCGTCCGCAGCCGGGCGGGCCGGGGACTCTGGCCGCGCCCGCACTGCCCGGCATCGAGGTCCGCACCGTCGACGGCGACGGCCGCGACGTCGCACCCGGTCACGTCGGCGAGGTCCTCGTCCGGGGGTTCAACGTCATGTCCGGTTACCTCGACGACCCGGACGCCACCGCCCGGGTCCTCGACCCGGACGGGTGGCTGCACACCGGGGATGTCGGGATCCTCGACGAGCGCGGCGACCTGCGGGTCGTCGACCGGATCGGGGAGATGTTCACCGTCGGCGGGTTCAACGTCTACCCGGCCGAGATCGAGAGCGTGCTCGCCGGGCATCCCGCGGTCACGGAGGTCGCGGTGGTGGCGGTGCCCGACGATCGGCTCGGTCAGCGGGGGGTGGCGTTCGTGGTGCCGGCGTCACCGGTCGACGAGACCACCCTGCTGGCGCACTGCCGCGCCGCACTCGCGGGCTACAAGGTGCCTGCGGCCGTGGTCCTGCTCAGCGAGATGCCGCGGACCCCGTCCGGCAAGACCTCGCGTCGCGCGCTGCGCGCGCTGGCGCCCGCCTGACATCGTCCCGGTGTCGGAGGGACCCCGATGCGTGCCGCCGACCGGCGTACACCGTCGAGTTCGACGACGACACCGGTGCGGGTGCCCCGCACTCGGAGGAGGGGTCGAGCGCTCCAGCTCGCGAGCGCGCCGCCACCGTGACGTGTGGTGGCGGCGGCGCCGCTACTGTGACCCGTGCGCGGCTCCGCCGCCGTGTCCTAGTGGGCGGAGAAGTCGCCGAACCCGCCCTTGAAGAACAGCAGCGGCTTGCGGTCGACGTCGGCGGTCAGGTCGGTGATGCGGGCGATGACGATGGTGTGGTCACCGGCGTCGTGCTCGACCTCGAGGGTGGCGTCGATCCGGGCCAGGGTGCCGTCGAGGGCGGGCGCGCCGTTCGGTGCCGGTGACCACGACACTCCGGCGAACTTGTCGGCGCCGCTGGTCGCGAACTGGCCGCAGATGTCCTTCTGGTCGTGGGCGAGCACGTTTATGCACAGATTCCGCGCCTCGCGCAGCAGCGGCCAGCTCGTCGACGTCTTCGTCGGGCAGAACGAGACGAACGGCGGCTCCAGGGACAGCGACACCACCGACTGGCAGGTGAACCCCAGCGGACGCTCACCGTCGTGGGCGGTGATCACCGCGACGCCGGTGCAGAAGTGGCTCATCACCTGGCGCAAGGTCGCCGCGTCGGGGCCGGACAGCTCCATGTGATCGGCAACGGCGGTGGGTTCTGCGCTCATGACTGATTCCTCCTGACGAAACGGACCCCCACAGAATCGGGTTCGCGCTGGAACTATGCCATCCGACGTCCCGTTCAGTGGGCCTTCGCCCTGCAGCGGGCGTGCGCCCGGTTGTTAGCATTTGACCGTGTCCTCGCCCGAATCCACCCCCGAATCCGAGCTCCCCGGCCTGCCGGCGACGAGCTGGGCCGTGCTCGGGATGCTGGCGTTCGGCGAGGAACTGTCCGGCTACGAACTGAAGAAGTGGGCGGACTGGTCCATCCGGTTCTTCTACTGGAGTCCCTCGTTCAGTCAGGTATACACCGAACTGAAGAAGCTCGAGAAGCACGGCTTCGTCACCTCCCGTGTCAAGCACGACAACGGGGTGCGCGGCCGGCGCCTGTACACCATCACCGACGCAGGCACCGAGGCCGTCCGACGGTGGTCCAACGAGGCACCGATCGACCCGCCGATGCTCAAACACGGTGTGATGCTGCGAGTCTGGCTCGGGCACCTGAACAAGCCGGAACGGCTCAAGGAGATCCTGCACGAGCACGTCGAGTACGTGGAGAAGATGCGCCGCCGCGCCGCCGCCGATGCGGTCGGCGCCGCCGAACAACCGGCGTGGGCGTATTCGGAGATCGTGCTGCGCTGGTCCGAGCGGTACTACGCGGCGGAGAAGGAACTCGCCGAGCAGCTGATCGCCGACATCGACGCCGCCGATGCGGTCATCGAGTCCGCCAAGGTCGGCGACGAGCTGAGCTTCCCGAAGCCGACACCCGGGGCGTGGCGACGGGTGGAACGCGAAACCGAAGAGGCCAACCCCGACCTGGACTGAGCCGGTCGAGGTCAGTCCGCGGGCACGTCTCACCGTCCGGATCCGTCCCCCCCTCGAACCCCGGCCGGCCGTGGACCACGCGGTGTGCGTGGCCGGGCAGGTCGTGACCGGCGGTTGCCCAGCCCACCGGCATCGGCGCGGCGGTCCGCGAGGCCGTTGGCCTGCGGGTTCTCACACAGACGTCACCCCGGGATGCGCCCGTTCGCGGCGCAGCCCTCCCGTGAGTGCCGGTGGCGCCCGCGACCTGGACGTTCGACCAACAGTCGCGTCCCCATTGCTCCAGGTCAGGGCCCTATCCGCGGTCGGCACCGGTCCGATACGATCGCGCGGCGAAGTAGGGGGTTATTTCGTGTGCTGACGGTCGGGCGGTTCGGTCCCGGCCCAACCCCCTGGAGTCTGCGTTGCCGGATTTGTCGTTGCCGGATTTGTCATTGTGCGTCGAACTGCTGGCGGCGGCGCAGCCCGACGACGCGCTGCTGCCGACGGTCGCGGTGACCTTCCGCGACCTCGACCAACGGGTCCGCGAGTTGAGCGGGATGCTCCCCGGACTCGGTTCGGACGCCGTGGTCACGCTCGCGATCACCGGGCTGGCGCCCGAGGTGGCCGCCACGGACGGCGCGCTCGCCGCCGCCCTCGACCGCATCGAGGAGCAGGCCCGGAACCTCGTCGGGGCGGACGACCGCACGCTGGTCTCGCTGTTCGACGCGCAGCTCGCGGCGACCCCCGACGCGGTCGCGGTGACGTTCGAGGGCCACGCGCTGACCTACGCGGAGTTCGACGCGCGGGTCGGCCGGCTGGCCCGGCACCTGGTGACGCTCGGCGTGGGGCCCGAGTCGCTGGTCGCGGTCGCGGCACGGCGCTCGATCGAGTTGCTCGTCGCCGTCTACGCGGTGGTCAAGGCCGGTGGCGCGTACGTGCCGGTGGACCCGGATCAGCCGGCCGAACGGATCGGGCACATTCTCGACACCGCCCGGCCGGTGGTGGTGCTCACCACCGCGCGCGACGGGTTCGCCGGTGCGGGACGCACGCCGGTCGTGCTCGTCGACACCGTCGATCTCTCCGCCCACCCCGAGACGGAGGCTGTCGAGCCGGTGACGGCGCTGCGCCCCGATCACCCCGCGTACGTCATCTTCACCTCGGGATCGACGGGACGCCCCAAGGGCGTCGCGATCTCGCACCGGTCGATCGTGACCCGTCTCGTCTGGATGCAGGCCGAGTACGGGCTCGGCGCCGACGACGTCGTGCTGCAGAAGACACCGGTGACGTTCGACGTGTCGGTGTGGGAGTTGTTCTGGCCGTTGCAGGTCGGGGCCCGCCTCGTCGTGGCGGCGCCGGACGCCCACCGCGACGCCGCTCTGCTCGCCGACACGATCGCCCGCGAGGCGGTCACGACGGTGCACTTCGTGCCGTCGATGCTGGCGCTGTTCGTCGCGGCGGACTCGAACGGACGTTCCGCGGCGTCCGACGCCGGGTCCCTCACGCGGGTATTCGCGTCCGGGGAGGCGTTGCCCGCGACCACTGCCGCCGCGCTGCGCAGCGCACTGCCCGGTGTGCGGTTGCACAACCTGTACGGCCCGACGGAGGCTGCGGTCGACGTGACCTTCCACGAGGTCACCGCCGCGGACACGGTCACCGTGCCGATCGGGACGCCGGTACCCGGCACACACGTCCACGTCCTCGATGCGCGGCTGCGTCCCGTGCCGGCCGGTGTCGTCGGCGAGTTGTACCTCGCCGGCGTGCAGTTGGCGCGCGGCTACGTCGGCCGCGCCGACTTGACCGCGGACCGGTTCGTGGCCAACCCGTTCGACGCCGGCACGCGGCTGTACCGGACCGGCGACCTGGTGCGGATGCGCGGCGACGGGGCGTTGGAGTACCTGGGACGCAACGATTTCCAGGTGAAGCTGCGGGGCCTGCGGATCGAGCTCGGCGAGATCGAGCAGGCTCTGCTCGCCGACCCGGCGGTCACCGGCGCCGTCGCGGTCGTCCGGGAGGACGTTCCCGGGCACCGGCACCTGGTCGCGTACGTGACCGGCGACGGCTGCGCGAGCGGACCCGACCTGCTGACGGCGCTGAGCGGTCGCCTTCCGGACTACATGCGGCCGACGGTGATCGTGCACCTGGCCGCGCTGCCCACCACGGTGCACGGGAAGCTCGACCGCGCCGCGTTGCCACGGCCCGATCTCGGCGCCCACACGGGACCGGTGCCGTCGACTCCGGAACAGATCGTTGTCGCCCGGATCTTCGAGGAGGTCCTGGGCATCGGCGACATCGCCGCCGACGACTCGTTCTTCACGCTGGGCGGCAACTCCCTGTCCGCGGCGCGGGTGCTCGCCCGCCTCAATGCCGCCCTCGGCGCCGGTGTGACGTTGCGGGAGTTGTTCGACTCCCCGACGGTGGCCGGGCTCGCGGCTCTCGCCGCGGCCGGGGCAGGCGGCACCCGGCCGCCGCTGACGGCGCGCGCGCGGCCGCCGCGGATCCCGCTCTCCCCGGCGCAACAACGCATCTGGTTCGTCAATCGATTCGACCCCGGGTCCGGGGCCTACAACCTGCCTTTCGGTTTCCGCCTGTCCGGCGACCTCGACGTCTCCGCACTGGAGCGCGCGGTCACCAGCGTCCTCGATCGGCACGAGGCGCTGCGGACCGTGTTCCCCGAGGACGGCACCGGTCCCCGCCAGCACATCACCGAGACGCCGCGTGTCGACCTCACCGCCGTCCCGGTCCCGGACGACGCCGACCTGCTCCGCGCCATCGAGGACGCCGCGGTCCGCGGCTTCGACCTGACCCGAGATATACCGGTGCGCGCGTTCCTCTTTCGCGTCACCCCGCACGAGCACGCACTGCTGCTGGTGGTGCACCACATCGCGGTCGACGGGACGTCGCTGGTGCCGCTGGCCCGCGACATCACCACCGCGTACACCGCGTGGCATTCGAGTGCGGCCCCGGACTGGACACCGCTCGCCGTCCAGTACCCGGACTACGCGCTGTGGCAGCACGCCCTCCTCGGCGACGGCGACGACGCGGCATCGGCACTGTCCGGCCAACTCGACTTCTGGAGGCGCGAACTTGCCGGCGCCCCCGCGCTTCTGGCCCTGCCGACGGACCGGCCACGTCCCGCGGTCGCATCCGGGGCCGGGGGGAGCGTCGACTTCGCACTCGGCGACCGGCTGTCCGCCGCCGTCCGGGAATTCGCCGCCCACCACGGGGTCACCCTGTTCACGGTGCTGCACGGCGCGTTCGCGGTCCTGCTGGGACGCCTGTCCGGCACCGACGACGTCGTGGTCGGCGTCCCGGTCGCGAACCGCGGCGAGGAGGTGCTCGACGACCTGGTCGGCATGTTCGTCAACACCGTTGCGCTCCGGACCCCGCTGCAGCCGGAGATGTCGTTCGGCGAACTGCTGCGTGCCACCAGGGACGCCGACCTGCGTGCCCTCGCCCATTCCGACGTACCGTTCGAGCGGGTGGTCGATGCGGTCGCGCCGGAGCGATCCCTCGCCCATGCGCCGATCGTCCAGGTCGTGCTGACTCTCGACCGCGCGGTCCCGACGGTCTTCGCACTCCCGGACCTCGTGGCGTCCGTCGTCGAACCGCCTCGCACCTACGCGAAATTCGACCTGCAGCTGGCGTTCACCGACGACGGAACGGCCCTGTCGGGTCGATTCGTCCACGCCACCGACCTGTTCGACGGCCGGACGGTCCGGGGGATGGCCGAACGACTGGTGCGCCTCCTCACCGCGGTGGTGACGGACGCCGACGCCCTCGTCGGCGACCTCGACGTCCTGCTTCCGCACGAGCGCCGGGCGCTGGTGCCCGTCCGCGGCGCCACCAGGGAACCCGGACCCACCCTGCCCGCGCTGCTCGCTCACGGAGCACGTGACAGGTCGGCGCTGGCCGTCGAATTCGGCTCCGAGACACTGACCTACGGGGAGCTCGACGACGAGTCGAATGCGTTGGCACGCCTGCTCGTCGACCGCGGTGCCGGCCCCGAGACCGCCGTCGCCCTCGCGGTGACGCGCTCCGTCTCCTCGATCGTCGCCCTCTGGGCGATCGCGAAGACCGGTGCCGCCTTCGTCCCCGTCGACCCCGCCTATCCGCAGGCACGGATCGCGCACATGGTGACGGACGCGGCCGTCACGGTGGGCGTCACCACGGCCGCACACCGACCGCACCTCCCCGGCGGCGGCGCCTGGCTCGTCCTCGACGACCCGGGCATCCGGGCGGAATGGGGCGCGGCCTCGCGCGCCCCTGTCACCGACCGGGACCGGCCCACGCCGCTGCGCGCCGGTCAGACCGCGTACGTCATCTACACGTCGGGGTCCACCGGCCTGCCGAAGGGCGTGGTCGTCACCCACTCCGGACTCGCCAACTTCGCCGCCGACCAACTCGCCCGGTACGCGGTGGACGCCGCCAGCCGCGTGCTGCACCGGTCCTCACCCAGCTTCGACGCGTCGATCCTCGAGATCCTGATGGCGACGGCGGCCGGCGCCGCACTCGTGGTCGCCGCACCGGACGTCGTCGGCGGAGACGAACTGGCACAGGTCATCCGGGAGGGCCGGGTCACTCACGCGTTCACGACGCCGTCGAGTGCGGCGGTGCTGACGCCGGACGACCTCGGGGCACTGCGCTGCGTGGTGATGGGGGGTGAGGCCCTCACCGACGACATCGTCGACCGGTGGGGACGCCGCTTCCGTCTCCACAACGCGTACGGCCCGACCGAGGCCACGGTGATGGTGACGGCGAGCCGGGCCCTGCAGCCCGGCGACGCCGTGACGCTCGGGGAGCCGATCCGGGGCGTCTCGGCGCACGTGCTCGACGAGCGGCTGCGGCCGGTGCCCGTCGGCGTCGCCGGCGAACTGTACGTGGCGGGCCCACAGGTCGCGCGCGGCTACCGCCGGCGACCGGCGCTCACCGCCGCACGCTTCGTCGCGAACCCGTTCGGTGGTGGCCGCCTGTACCGGACCGGCGACCTGGTGCGGTGGGTCGACCGGTCCGCCACAGGCGACTTTTCCCTGCTCGAACTCGACTACCTCGGCCGCACCGACCAGCAGGTGAAGATCCGCGGTTTCCGCATCGAAACCGGCGAGATCGACGGTGTGCTCCGCGCCCACCCGTCGGTGGGCCAGGCGGTCACCGTCGGACGCGCAGGTCCGTCGGGGGAGACGATGCTCGCGTCGTACGTCACCACGGATGTCGACTCGCCGGCCCCGCCCGATCCGGCCGAGTTGCTCGCCGAACTGCGCCGACGCCTGCCCGCGCACATGGTCCCGGTCGGTGTGTCGACGCTGGCCGAACTCCCTCGCACCGTCAACGGGAAGCTGGACCTCGCGGCGCTCCCCGAACCCGAGTTCCGGGTGGCACCGCGGCGCGCGGCCCGCACCCCGGTCGAGCAGGTGGTCGCGACCGCGATGGCCGAGGTCCTGGGGGTGCCCGCCGTCGGTCTCGACGACGACTTCTTCGCGCTCGGCGGTAACTCCCTCACCGCTACCCGTCTCGTCTCGAAGATCGGATCCGTTCTCGGAGAGCAGGTTCCGGTCCGGGACGTGTTCGACGCCCCGACCGTGGCGGCGCTCGCCGCGCGGGTGGAGACCGGCGATCGCCGCGCGCCGGCCCCGCTCGTCGCCCGGACGCGTCCCGACCGGGTCCCGCTCTCCCTCGCCCAGCAGCGGCTGTGGTTCCTCAACCGCCTCGAGCCCGATGCCTCCACCTTCAACATGCCGCTGGCGATCCGGCTCACCGGTGCACTGGACCTCGCGGCGCTGCAGGCCGCGGCGGGGGACGTGATCGAACGCCACGAGACGCTGCGGACCACCTATCCGTACCTCGAGGCGGACGGTGCCACCCCGGCCGGACCGGCACAGGTCGTCCTCCCCGCATCGTCGGTGACCCCCGACCTCGCGCCGATTCCGCTCGCCGAGTCCGAACTCGACGCCGTCCTGGCCGAGTTCGTCGATCGCCCCTTCGACCTGACGACGCAGGCGCCGCTGCGGGGCACGATGTGGCGACTCGGCGAGGACGACCACGTGCTGGCGCTCGTGCTGCACCACATCAGTGGCGACGGCTACTCGCTCGGGCCGTTGACCCGGGACCTGATCGCGGCCTACGCGCGGCGCACGGCCGGTGGGGAGCCGGACCCGACACCCCCACGGGTGCAGTACGCCGACTTCACGCTCTGGCAGCGGGAGACACTCGGCGACGAAGCCGACCCGTCGTCCGCGCTCGCCGGTCAACTCGGCTTCTGGCGCCGCGCCCTGGACGGCATTCCCGACGTCCTGTCACTGCCGACGGATCGGCCCCGCCCCGCGGTCGCGTCCGGATCGGTCGATTCCGTTGTGTCGACCCTCGGCCGGGCCCTCGTCGAGCGCCTGACCGCCCTCGCAGCCGCACACGGTGCGTCACTGTTCATGGTGGTGCACGCCGCGGTCGCGGTGCTGCTGGCCCGACTGTCCGGCACCCGGGACATCGTCGTCGGCACACCCGTCGCGGGACGTGGCCACGCCGGTCTCGACGACCTGGTCGGCATGTTCGTCGGCACGCTGCCACTCCGCACCGTCGTCGACGGCGGCGAGAGCTTCGCCGACCTCCTGGGCCGCGTCCGGTCCGGCGACCTCGACGCGTTCGCGAACGCGGACGTACCGTTCGACCGGGTCGTCGAGGCCGTCGCACCCCCGCGCTCCACCGCTCGGCACCCGCTGTTCCAGGTCATGGTGGCCTTCCAGAACCTCGACGCGCTCGACCTCGCGCTGCCGGGCCTGCACGTCGAGGCACTCGACCTCCACGTCCAGCCGACCCATGTCGACCTGGACATCACCCTCACCCCGACGCGATCCGGCGAGCTCACCGTCACCCACCGCTACGCCACCGACCTGTTCGACCGGGCGACCGCCACCCGATTCGCGTCCCGCCTGGCGCGCATCCTCGACCACGCGGCGGCGAATCCGGAGATCGCTGTCGGTGACCTCGAGCTGCTCACCGGGGGCGAGCGCACGCGGGTGCTCGACACGTGGAACGCGACGGAGCTTCCGGTGCCGGAGGCGACGTTGGTGTCGCTGTTCGAGGATCGGGTGGCGCGGACGCCGGGTGCGGTGGCGTTGTCGTTCGAGGGTGTGGCGCTGACGTACGCGGAGTTCTCGGAACGGGTGAATCGTGTTGCACGGCATCTGATGTCGGTGGGTGTGGGTCCGGAGTCGCTGGTCGCGGTCGCGATGCGGCGGTCGATCGATCTGCTGGTGGCGATCTACGCGGTGCACGCCGCCGGCGGCGCCTACGTGCCGGTCGACCCGGACCAGCCGCGCGAGCGGATCGGGCACATTCTCGACACCGCGGCGCCGGTGTGTGTGGTGAGGTCGTCGCGTGACGGTCTGGCGGTGCCGGGGGAGAGGCCCGTGCTGGTTCTGGATCGGGTCGACGTGTCCGGGTATTCGGGTGCTCCGATCGGGGCGTCGGAGCGGCCGGCGGTGGTGCGTCCGGAGAACACGGCGTACGTGATCTTCACGTCGGGGTCGACGGGCCGGCCGAAGGGTGTGGCGGTGTCGCACGCGGCGATCGTGAACCGTCTGGTGTGGATGCAGGCCGAGTACGGGCTGGGCGAGTCGGATGTGGTGTTGCAGAAGACGCTGGTGACGTTCGACGTGTCGGTGTGGGAGTTGTTCTGGCCGTTGCAGGTGGGTGCGCGGTTGGTGGTCGC
>NZ_BAABFB010000061.1:0-22851 GCF_039540555.1 Rhodococcus olei
CGCGGCGACGGCGGCGGCGTTGCGGGAGGTGTTGCCGGGCGCGCGGTTGCACAACCTGTACGGCCCGACGGAGGCGGCCGTGGACGTGACGTTCCACGAGGTGACCGTCGCCGACGAGGTGTCGGTGCCGATCGGCGCTCCGGTGTGGAACACGCGGGTGTTCGTGTTGGATGCGCGGTTGCGTCCGGTGCCGGTGGGTGTGCCGGGTGAGTTGTATCTGGCGGGTGTGCAGCTGGCCCGCGGGTACGTGGGGCGGGTGGATCTGACGTCGGATCGGTTCGTGGCGAACCCGTTCGCTGCGGGGGAGCGGATGTACCGGACCGGCGATCTGGTCGCCTGGAACCGGGACGGTGAGCTGGAGTATCTGGGCCGCACCGACTTCCAGGTCAAGCTGCGGGGTCTGCGGATCGAACTGGGGGAGATCGAGGCGGCGTTGCTGGCCGAGGGGTCGGTTGCGCAGTCCGTCGTGGTGGTCCGTGAGGACGCTCACGGTGGCGAGCATCTCGTGGGATACGTGGTCCCCGCGGCGGGTGCCGTTGTCGATTCCGAGGCGGTGCGGGCGGGGCTGGGTGCGGTGTTGCCGGCGTACATGGTGCCGTCGGCGGTCGTGGTGCTCGAGGAGTTCCCGCTGAACGCGTCGGGCAAGCTGGATCGAAAGGCGTTGCCGGCGCCGGTGTTCGAGGCGCGTGAGTTCCGGGCGCCGGCCACGCCGGTCGAGGAGACCGTCGCCGCGGTGTTCGCGGATGTTCTGCACGTCGAGCGGGTCGGTGCCGACGACGACTTCTTCGAACTCGGCGGCAACTCGCTGATCGCGACGCAGGTCGCCGCGCGGATCGGGACCGCCCTCGACACCCACGTCCCGGTGCGGATGCTGTTCGAGGCCTCGACGGTCGCGGGTCTCGCCGCCCGGATCGGATCGCTCGCCGGACAGGGCGGCCGCGCTGCCCTGACGGCCCGCCCGCGCCCCGAACGGCTGCCACTCTCCCTCGCCCAGCAGCGCATGTGGTTCCTCAACCAGTTCGACACCGCGTCCGCCGTGAACAACATTCCGGTGGCGGTGCGGCTGCAGGGACGCCTCGACCGGCGCGCACTCCAGGACGCCGTCGCGGACCTGGTCGCCCGCCACGAGGTGCTGCGCACCCTCTACCCGGACACCCCGGACGGGCCGGTGCAGGTCATCCTGCCCGCGCGCCGGTCGGTTCCGGAGGTCATCGCGGTCGACGTCGCCGAGCAGGACCTGATGACCGTGATCGTCGACGAGGCCGCGCGTGGGTTCGACGTCACCGCCGAGGTTCCGTTGCGTGCTCGCCTGCTGCGAGTCGCCGACGACAGCCACGTGCTGATGGTCGTCGTGCACCACATCGCCGCCGACGGCTTCTCGATGGTTCCGCTCGTCCGCGACCTGATGATCGCGTACGGCGCCCGCAGTGCCGGCGATGTTCCGGCATGGGAACCGCTCCCGGTGCAGTACGCGGATTACACGCTGTGGCAGCGCGAGGTCCTCGGCGCCGAGGACGACTCCGAGTCGGTGATCGCCGCGCAGCTCGGGTACTGGTCCGCCCAACTCGCGGGACTGCCCGAGCAGATCGACCTGCCGAGCGACCGACCCCGGCCCGAGATCGCGTCGAACCGCGGAGCCAGCATCGGCTTCGACATCCCGGCCGATCTGCACACCGGCCTCGGCGACCTCGCGCGCCAGAGCGGCGGCACGCTGTTCATGGTCGTGCACTCCGCGCTCGCGGTGCTGCTCGCCCGGCTGTCCGGCACGAGCGACATCGTCGTCGGTGCGCCGTTCGCCGGTCGCGGCGAGGCCGCTCTCGACGACCTCGTCGGCATGTTCGTCAACACGCTCGTACTGCGCACCCAGGTCGATTCGTCGGCCGAGTTCACGGCGATCCTGGCGCAGGCTCGCGAGACCGACGTCGCCGGATTCGCGCACGCCGACGTACCGTTCGAGCGGCTCGTCGAGGTTCTCGACCCGGTGCGGTCGCAGGCTCGGCACCCGTTGTTCCAGGTCGCGTTGACCTTCCAGAACTTCGCTCCGGCCCGCCTCGAACTGCCCGGGCTCGCGGCCTCGGTCGTCGACTTCGACGCGCACGTGGCGAAATTCGACCTGCAGTTCACGCTGACCGAGTCGTTCGACGACCGCGGCACGCCGGCCGGCATGTCCGTCGAACTGACGTACGCCACCGACTTGTTCGACGAGTCCACCGCGGTGTCGTTCGGGGACCGCTTCCTGCGGGTGCTGGGTGCGGTCGTCGCCGACCCGCACCGTCCGGTCGGAGACATCGACCTGCTCACCGCCGTCGAGCGCGATCAGGTTCTGTCGCAGTGGAGTTCGTTCGGCCCCGACACTGGGTCGGACACCACACTGGTCGCTCGATTCGACGCGGCGGTGGCCGCCCACCCGGATCGGGTCGCGGTGCGCTTCGGTGCCGACGCACTGAGCTATCGAGACCTCGACGAGCGGGTGAACAGGCTGGCGCGTGCGCTGATTGCGGGGGGTGTCGGACCGGAGACCCTTGCCGCGGTTGCCCTTCCGCGTTCGCTGGACCTCGTGGTCGCGCTGCTCGCTGTCGTCAAGGCCGGTGGCGGTTACCTGCCGGTGGACCCGAACTACCCCGCGGACCGGATCGCCTACATGCTGGCCGACGCGCATCCCGTGTGCGTCGTCACCGACCGCGCCACCGCGTCGGACCTCGACCTGCCGTCCGGCCTGCCGGTGATCGAGCTCGACGGTGTCGACCTGTCGGTGCATGCGGCGGCGCCGGTCACCGACGCCGACCGATGCACGCCCCTGCGTCCCGCCAACGTCGCGTACGTCATCTACACGTCCGGTTCGACCGGTCGCCCCAAGGGCGTGCTGGTCCCGCACCGCAACGTCGTGCGCCTGATGGACAACACCGACGCCGAGTTCGGCTTCGCCGAGACCGACGTCTGGACGATGTTCCACTCCTACGCATTCGACTTCTCGGTGTGGGAGCTGTGGGGCCCGCTGCTCTACGGCGGCACCCTGGTGGTGGTCGACTACTTCACGTCCCGCTCGCCCGAACAGTTCCTCGAACTGCTGCGCCGCGACCGGGTGACGGTGCTCAACCAGACCCCGTCCGCGTTCCACCAGCTCGCCGAGGCGGACCGGCTCGCGACCCCGGATCCCGCCGCGGGCGACGCCCTCGCGCTGCGCTACGTCGTGTTCGGCGGCGAGGCCCTCGAACTGCGGCGCCTGGCACCGTGGTACGAGCGGCACGGCGGGGCGAGCGAAGCGACGGGGGATGGTACTGCCACACCGCAGCTGGTGAACATGTACGGCATCACCGAGACCACGGTGCACGTCTCGCACCGCCGGATCGACGCGGACACCGCGGCGACCGCGTCCGCGAGCCTGGTCGGTCACGCGATCGCGGGCCTGCAGATGTACGTCCTCGACGCCCGGCTGCGCCCGGTCCCCGTCGGGGTGCCCGGCGAGATCTACGTCGCGGGTGTGCAGTTGGCGCGCGGCTACCTGGGGCAGCCGGCGCTGACGGCGGCCCGATTCGTCGCCAACCCGTTCGGCGGCAGCGGCACCGCCCTGTACCGTTCCGGCGATCTCGCGCGCTGGGGCCACGACGGCGACCTCGAGTACCTCGGTCGCGCCGACGACCAGGTCAAGATTCGCGGATTCCGCATCGAGCTCGGTGAGATCGAAGCCGCCGTGCTGGCGCAGCAGACCGTCGGGCAGGCCGCGGTCGTCGTCCGCGAGGACGTGCCCGGCAACCCCGTCCTGGTCGCCTACCTGGTCCCCGGCACCGGGACGACGATCGACACCGACACCGTGCGGGCCGGGGTCGCGCACCGGCTCGCCGAGTACATGGTGCCGTCGGCGTTCGTGGTGCTCGACGCGATCCCGTTGACCGCCAACGGCAAACTCGACCGTCGCGCCCTGCCCGCGCCGGTCCTCGCCGCGCGCGAGTACCGTGCGCCGGCAACACCGGTCGAGGAGATCGTCGCCGGCATCTTCGCGGACGTCCTCGGCGTCGAACGGGTCGGCCGGGACGACGACTTCTTCGAACTCGGCGGCAACTCCCTCGTTGCCGCGCAGGTGATCTCCCGGCTCGGTGCCGCCCTCGACACCCGCGTGCCGGTCCGGACGTTGTTCGAGGCGTCGACGGTGTCCGGGTTCGCCGCCCGCGCCGGCGTGCACGCCGGGGACGGGGCCCGCCCCGCGCTGACGGCCCAGCAGCGACCGGACCGGTTGCCGCTGTCCCTGGCACAGCAACGGATGTGGTTCCTGAACCGGTTCGACACCGCGTCGACGGCCTACAACATCCCGATGGCGATCCGGCTCACCGGCGCTCTCGACGTGGCCGCCCTCGAGGCCGCCGTCGCCGACGTCGTCGCGCGGCACGAGTCGCTGCGGACCCGCTACCCGGAGACCGCCGACGGCCCGGTGCAGGAGATCGTCCCGGCCGGCGACCTCGCCCTCGACCTCACCCCGGTGACGGTTCCGGGTGAGGAGCTGCAGTCGGCCGTGTTCGGCCTCGTCACCAGCACGTTCGACGTCACCGCCGAGGTGCCGGTCCGGATGCGGCTGTACCGCGATGCGGGCAACCCCGACGAGTACGTGCTCGCCTCGGTGGTCCATCACATCTCTGCCGACGGCTCGTCGATGGTGCCGTTCGCCCGCGACGTCATGACCGCGTACGCGGCCCGGATCAGCGGCCAGGCCCCCGGGTGGGCTCCGCTGCCGGTGCAGTACGCCGACTACGCGATCTGGCAGCGCGCGGTGCTCGGCGCCGAGGACGATGCCGACTCGGTCGCGGCGCAGCAGATCGGCTTCTGGCGCGACACCCTCGCCGGGATTCCGGATCAGCTGGCCCTGCCGGTCGACCGGCCGCGCCCGGCGACGCAGTCCTTCCGCGGCGGCCGGGTGGCGTTCGCCCTCGACGCCGACCTGCACCGCGGACTCGGCGACCTGGCCCGGGGGAAGGGCGCGACCCTGTTCATGGCCGCACACACCGCGCTCGCGGTGCTGCTGGCCCGGCTGTCCGGAACCGGGGACATCGCGGTCGGCACCCCGATCGCCGGTCGCGGCGAGGCCGCGGTCGACGACCTCGTCGGCATGTTCGTCAACACGCTCGTCTTCCGCACCCAGGTCGACGGCGGCGCCGAGTTCGGGGACCTGCTCGGCCGGGTCCGCGACACCGACCTGCAGGCGTTCGCGCACGCGGACATCCCGTTCGAACGCCTCGTCGAGGTGCTCAACCCGGCCCGTTCCACGGCCCGACACCCGCTGTTCCAGGTGGGCTTCTCGTTCCAGAACCACGCCCGCGCCGAGGTCGAGCTGCCCGGCCTGACCGTGGCCCCGGTCGAGGTGGACACCGAGATCGCCCAGTTCGACCTGCAGCTGTTCCTGACCGATCGCTACGACGAGGACGGCGCCCCGGCCGGCCTCGACGCGGTCTTCAGCTACGCACTCGACCTGTTCGACGAGTCGACCGTGCGCGGGTTCGCGGAGCGGTTCGTCCGCGTCGTGGAGGCCGCGGTCGCGGACGCGGCCGTCGTCGTCGGCGACATCGACCTCCTCGACGCCGAGGAACGCGAGGCGGTGCTGTCCGGCTGGAACGACACGGCCGCGGCCACCGAGGACCTCACCCTGGTCGAGCTGTTCGACCGGCAGGTGGCGGCCACCCCGGACGCCCCCGGATTCTGGTACGACGGAACCGAACTCACGTATGCGGACTTCGACACCCGGGTGAACCGGTTGGCGCGCAAGCTGATCGGCGAGGGCGTCGGTCCCGAGTCGACCGTGGCGCTGGCCATGCGGCGGTCCCTGGACCTGGTGATCGGGATGTACGCGGTCGCCAAGGCCGGCGGCGCCTACGTTCCGGTCGACCCGGACCACCCCGCCGACCGCATTGCGAACATCCTCGACACCGCCCGTCCGGTGTGTGTCCTGTCCACGTCGCGAGACGACGTCGAGATTGCCGGGGACAGGTCCGTCCTGACCCTGGACACCCTCGACCTGTCCGGCCTGCCGGCCGGGCCGGTGCGGGACGACGAGCGCATCGCACCGCTGCGCCCGCAGCACCCGGCGTACGTGATCTTCACGTCGGGTTCCACCGGCCGCCCCAAGGGTGTCGCGGTGCCGCACCGCGCGATCGTCAACCAGTTGCTCTGGATGCGTGCGGAATTCGCCCTCGGCGGCGACGACTCGCTGCTGCTGAAGACGGCCGCGACCTTCGACCTGTCGGTGTGGGAGTTCTGGTCGGCGGCCGTCTCCGGCGGCCGCACCGTGATCGCCCGCGCCGGCGTCCAGAACGACCCCGACCAGCTGCTGGCCCTGCTGCGCGACCAGCGGGTCACGACGCTGCACGCGGTGCCCTCGATGGTCGCGATGCTCTCCACCACGGCCGGCGGCGAACTCGCCCCCGACCTGCGCCGGGTCCTCGCGATCGGCGAGGCCCTGCCGGCGGCGACCGCCCGGACGTTCACCGACACGAATTCGGCCGCGCTGTACAACCTGTACGGCCCCACCGAGGCCGCGGTCTCGGTCACCAGCCAGCGGGTGGACGAGGTGTCCTCCTCGTCGGTCGCAATCGGCGTCCCGGAGTGGAACACCCGGGTGTACGTGCTGGATGCGCGACTGAAGCCGGTCCCGGTCGGCGTCCCCGGCGAGCTGTACCTCGCCGGCGTTCAGCTGGCCCGCGGCTACTTCGGCCGCGCCGATCTGACCGCGGATCGGTTCGTCGCCAACCCGTTCGGCCCGGCCGGGGAACGGATGTACCGCACCGGCGACCTGGTGCGCTGGACGCGCACCGCGGACGGCGACGGCGTGCTCGACTATCTCGAGCGCGTCGACTTCCAGGTGAAGGTGCGGGGCTTCCGCATCGAGCTCGGCGAGATCGAGGCGGCGCTCGCCGCCGATCCGGCGGTCGCGTCCGTCGCCGTCGTCACGTGGGGAGAGGGCGACGCGGCTCGTCTGGTGGCCTACGTCGCGCCGGTCACCGACACCGAGATCGACACGGCCGCGGTCCTGGCGGCGGCCGGGCGGCGGCTGCCCAGCTACATGGTCCCGTCCGCGGTCGTCGTGCTCGACGCCCTGCCGCTGAACGTCAACGGCAAGCTCGACCGCACCGCGCTGCCTGCGCCGGAGTTCGCGGTCACCGAGTACCGCGAGCCCGTCACGGTCGCCGAGCGGTTGATCGCGGACATGTACGCGGAGTTGCTCGGCAGCGACCCGGTGGGTCTGGACGACGACTTCTTCGCTCTCGGAGGCAATTCGTTGATCGCGACGCAGGTCGCGGCCAGGGTCGGGGCGGCGCTCTCGACCACCGTGCCGGTCCTGTGGCTGTTCGAGACCCCGACGGTCGCGGCGCTGGCCGCCCGGGTCGCGGACGTCGCGGGTGTCGGTGCCCGGCCGCCGCTGGTGCCTGCCGAGCGCCCGGACCAGCTCCCGCTGTCGCTGGCACAACAGCGGATGTGGGTGCTCAACCGGATGGTCCCGGACTCGGCCGCGTACAACATCCCGGTCGCGATCCGGCTGTCCGGGCGGTTGGACGTGGCCGCGCTGGAAGCGGCGTTCGCGGACCTGCTCGAGCGGCACGAAGTGCTGCGCACGGTGTACCCCGACGGGACCGACGGCCCCGTGCAGGTGGTCCTCCCGCCGTCCGACGCCACACCGATCCTGCGGGCGGAGCCGGCCACCGAGCAGACGTTGCCGGGGCTGGTCACCGCGATGGTGTCGGCCGGCTTCGACGTGACCACCGATCTGCCGGTTCGGGCGCGGCTGTTCGCCCTGTCACCCACCGAGCACGTGCTGGTCGTGATGGTGCACCACATCAGCGCCGACGGGTTCTCGATGGGACCGCTCACGCGGGACGTCATGGTCGCCTACTCGGCCCGGGTGCAGGGCGCCGAGCCCGGGTGGGCGCCGCTGGCCGTGCAGTACGCCGACTACAGCCTGTGGCAGCGTGCGGTGCTCGGTTCCGAGGACGACCCGCAGTCGTTGCTGTCGCGGCAGATCGACTACTGGCGTGGCGAGCTCGGGGGGCTGCCGGAGCAGCTCGAACTTCCCACCGACCATCGACGGCCGGCGCGCGCGTCGATGCGGGGCGGTGCGTTCGACTTCGAGATCGACGCGACACTCGCCGGCAGGCTGGCGACGGTCGCGCGCGAGAACAACGCGACCCTGTTCATGGTCGTGCACAGTGCGTTCGCGGTCCTGCTCGCCAAGCTGTCCGGAACCACCGACATCGCAATCGGCACTCCGGTCGCCGGTCGCGGCGAACAGGTGCTCGACGATCTGATCGGCATGTTCGTCAACACCGTCGTGCTCCGCACCGAGGTCGGGTCGGGTTCGACGTTCACCGACCTGCTGACGCAGGCCCGCAGCAAGGATCTCGCCGCGTTCGGGCACGCCGACGTGCCCTTCGAACGGCTCGTCGATGCGGTGGGTCGGGAGCGCTCGTCGGCGTACACCCCGCTGTTCCAGGTGATGTTCGCGTTCCAGAACATGACCCCGACGTCTCTGCGCCTTCCCGAGCTCGAGGTGGCTCCGCTCGAGGGCGGGCCCGAGCAGGCGAAGTTCGACCTCCAGTTGACTGGCATGGAGCGGTTCGACGACGACGGCAACCTCGCCGGGATCCGGATGCAGTTCACCTACGCGACCGACCTGTTCCTCCCCGACACCGTTCGGTTGTTCGCGGGACGGTTCCTGCGGATCCTCGAAGCCGTCGCAGACCGGCCCGAGACGGTGCTGCGCAGCATCGACATCCTCACCGACGAGGAGCGGTCGCGGACGGCACCGAAGCCGGCGTCGACGGTGCACGACCTGCCCGAGCTGGTCGCCGCCGCGGCAGTCGTGGACCCCGACGCGATCGCGCTCAGCCACGACGGCAAGGACGTCTCCTACGGTCAGCTCGCGACCAAACTCGGCGCGGTCACGAAGGCCATGGGAGCCACGTTGAAGCCGGACGCTCTCGTCACGGTTTCGTTGTCGGGCCTGTTGCCGGGGATCCTGCCGGCCCTGGGCCCGGAGGGCCTCGCCGGGACCATCGAAACGCTGATCGGCTCCTCTCGGTCAATTGTTCAGAAAGCGCAGCTCAACAGTGCGCGCTGACCCTATAGTTCACCGGACGGCTCCCGGGTGACCCGGGTTCGTCCGTGCGTGTGACCCGGTTCGGTACGACCGGTTGCAGTGGTTTTACGGGAGGAATGGGCTAGATGTCGGGTGTTGGGCCGCGGGGGCACTCCCTTGCAGTTGAAGATTTGCCACGATTGATTGCGGAGGTCGTCAGGGCTCAGCCGGATCGGCACGCGATCGCGGATTCGGGAATCACGTATCGAACCCTCCACACGGAGATCGAAACCCTCGACACGGCGATGGGTGGCGCACTCGGCGCCGACGCACTGATCCCGGTGGTCCTGACCACCCTCCTGCCCGGACTCGCCGAGGGCGAGGGCAGCATCGACGCGGTCCTCGAGACCCTCTTCCTCGACGTCACCGATGCCGTCGGCGCCACCGCAGCCGCGCCGCGCACCCTGCCGACGTTGTTCGACGAGCAGGTCGCGCGGACCCCCGACGCGATCGCCCTCGAGTTCGAGGGCGAGACCTTGACCTACGCGGAGTTCGATGCTCGCGCCAATGCGTTGGCGCGCAAGCTGATCGAGTCCGGTGTCGGGCCCGAGTCGATGGTCGGTCTGGCGATCCGGCGTTCGTTCGACCTGCTGATCGGCATGTACGCGATCGTCAAGGCCGGCGGTGCCTACGTGCCGCTCGACCCGGACCACCCGGCGGATCGCATCGCCTACGTGCTCGACGTCGCCGAGCCCGCCGCGGTCCTGACCACCGCGCGGGACGCGGTGCCGCTGCCGGCGACCGTCACGGTGTTCGAGATCGACACCCTCGACGTCTCCGGCTACTCCGGCGCCACCGTCACCGACCCGGATCGCCGTCTCCCGCTGTACGCGGACAACGCGGCCTACGTGATCTTCACGTCCGGTTCGACCGGGCGTCCGAAGGGTGTCGCCGTCAGCCACCGCGCCATCGTCAGCAACCTGCTGTGGCGGCAGACGGAATACGGCTTCACCACCGACGACACCATCCTGCAGAAGACGCCGTTCACGTTCGACGTGTCGCTGTGGGAGCTCTTCTGGCCGCTGCTCGTCGGCGCCAAGCTCGTGATCGCCACCCACGACGGGCACCGTGACCCGGCCTACCTGGCCAGGACCATGATCGAGCGCGGCGTCACCGTCGCGCACTTCGTGCCGTCGATGCTGTCGGTGTTCCTCGCCGAGGCGTCCGCCGAGGACGTCGGCACCCTGCGGATGGTGTTCTCCTCCGGTGAGGCGCTGCCGGCCGACACCGCGAGCCGGTTCCGGAAGACCTTCGACGCCGCGCTGCACAACCTGTACGGACCGACCGAGGCCGCGGTCGACGTCACCCACCACGAGACGAGCGAAGGCGACGGCAGTTCGATCCCGATCGGCTCCGCTGTCGCCGAGACCGAGCTCCTGGTTCTCGACGACGGCCTGCGTCCGGTCCCGGCGGGCGTGCCCGGTGAGCTGTACCTCGCCGGTGTCCAGCTCGCCCGCGGATACGTGCGCCGACCCGAGCTGACCGCCGACCGGTTCGTCGCCAATCCGTACGGGGCGCCCGGCGCCCGCATGTACCGCACCGGTGACCTGGTGCGGTGGAGCACCGCCGGTGGCGTCGGCGGTTCGCTGGAGTACATGGGGCGCATCGACTTCCAGGTCAAGCTGCGCGGACTGCGCATCGAGCTCGGCGAGATCGAGTCGGCTCTGCTGAGCCGCAGCGAGGTCGCGCAGGCGGTCGTCGTGGTCCACAACGACCCCACCGTCGGTGACCACCTCGTCGCGTACCTCGTCGCGGAGCCGGGCACCGCCCCCGACCACCGTGAGCTGACCGCGGATCTCAAGCAGCGGCTGCCCGACTACATGGTGCCGTCGCTGTTCGTCGTCCTCGACGCCTTCCCGGTCAACCCGAGCGGCAAACTCGACCGCAAAGCGCTTCCCGCACCTGACTTCTCGTCGCTCGCCCGGGAGTACCGGGCCCCGAGCACGCCCACCGAGGAGACCCTCGCGGACCTGTTCGCGGACCTGCTCGGCCTCGAGCGGATCGGTGTCGACGACGACTTCTTCGAACTCGGCGGCAACTCTCTGATCGCGACGCGTGCCATCGCGCGGTTCAACGCCGACTTCGGTGTCCGGATCGACGTGCGCGAGTTCTTCGACTCGCCGACCGTCGCCGAACTCGCACTCGTCATCGACGGCGCGGCCGCGGCCACGAGCGGACCGGCGCTCGGCACCCTCGACCGCCCCGAACGGATCCCGCTGTCGCTCGCGCAGTCCCGGATGTGGTTCCTCAACCGATTCGACACCGACTCCGGGGTGAACAACATTCCGATGGCGGTCCGGCTGACCGGACGCGTCGACGAGGCCGCGATGGCGGCCGCCGTGGCGGACGTGGTGGGCAGGCACGAAGTGCTCCGCACCGTGTACCCGGACACGGAGGACGGCCCGGTCCAGGTCGCCCTGCCTGCCGCGCAGGCCGTTCCCGACCTCACCGCCTCGACGGTGGCGGAGTCGGAACTGCCGGCCCGGGTGCTGGCGTTGGCCGGCGCCGGTTTCGACGTCACCACCGAGGTTCCGCTGCGCGCCGCGCTCCTGACGACCGGCGACGACGAGTACGTGCTGGTGCTGGTCGTGCACCACATCGCCGCCGACGGATTCTCGATGGGCCCGCTGGTGCGTGACGTCGTCACCGCGTACGCCGCGCGTTCGGCGGGCGACGAGCCGGCCTGGGCCCCGCTCGACGTCCAGTACGCGGACTACAGCGTCTGGCAGCGCGCCCACCTCGGCGCCGAGGACGATCCGGAGTCGCTGATCTCCGCCCAGCTCGGCTACTGGCGCGACACACTCGCCGGTCTGCCCGAGCAGCTCGACCTGCCGACCGACCGGCCCCGCCCGGCGGTCGCGACGAACCACGGAGCCAACCACCGGTTCCGGATCGACGTAGACCTGCAGGAATCGATCGACGCGATTGCCCGCGAGCACAACACGACCGCGTTCATGGTCGTGCACGCCGCGCTGGCGGTCCTGCTGTCGCGGCTGTCCGGCACGCGGGACATCGCGGTCGGCACCCCGGTCGCCGGGCGTGGCGCGGCCGCCCTCGACGACGTGATCGGCATGTTCGTCAACACCCTCGTGTTGCGGACCGCGGTCGACCCGGCACAGTCGTTCACCGAGCTGCTCGCCGGGATCCGGGAGACCGACCTGGCCGCGTTCGCGCACGCGGAGGTGCCGTTCGAGCGGCTCGTCGAGGTACTCAACCCGGCCCGTTCCCAGGGGCGCCATCCGCTGTTCCAGGTCGCGTTGTTCTTCCAGAACATCGCCCAGACCGAGGTGGTGCTCCCGGAACTGACCGTCGCCGCAGTCGACTTCGATCCGGGTGTCGCGAAGTTCGACCTGCAACTGACGGTGCTCGAGTCGAGCGACCCCGCCGCGGCGGCCGACGGCATGACCGTTCTGGCCACCTACGCGACGGACCTGTTCGACGAGGCGACGATCGCGGAGTTCGGCCGGCGTTTCGTCCGGGTGCTCGCGGCGGCGACCGCCGACCCGACCCGGTCCGTCGGGGACATCGATCTGTTCGACGGCGCCGAGCGGGTCCAGGTTCTCGACCGCTGGAACGACACCGCGCACGAACTGCCGTCCGGCGAGCTGCTGCTGGACGCGTTCCGGACCCAGGCCCAGCGGACCCCGGACGCCACCGCGGTGGTGTTCGAGGGCGAGACGCTCACGTACGCCCGGTTCGCGTCCCGTGTGAACCGGCTCGCGCGCACCCTGATCGCCTCCGGTGTGGGACCGGAATCGTTGGTGGCGTTGGCTGTTCGTCGGTCGCTGGACCTGGTGGTCGGGATGTACGCGGTGCTCGAGGCGGGTGGCGCGTACGTGCCGATCGACCCCGACCACCCCGCAGAGCGGATCGGACACATTCTCGACACCGCGAACCCGGTGTGCGTGCTGACCACCACCCGAGACGACTTCCTGGCCGCAGGGGACAGGTCTGTCCTCTTCGTGGACGCCCCGGACGGGGACGCCGGGTCGGACGCGCCGATCGCGGCGTCGGAGCGGACCGCGGTGCTGCGTCCCGATCATCCGGCCTACGTCATCTTCACCTCCGGATCCACCGGCAAGCCGAAGGGCGTGGCGGTCCCGCACCGGGCGATCGTCAACCAGATGCGCTGGATGGCGCACGAATACTCCTTCACCGCGGACGACGTGTACCTGCAGAAGACCGCGACGACGTTCGACGTGTCGCTGTGGGGGTACTTCCTGCCCCTGCGGGTCGGCGCCACGCTGGTCGTGGCCACCCACGACGGACACCGCGACCCGGCGTACGTCGCCGACACGGTCGCGGCGCGCGGCGTCACGCTCACGGACTTCGTGCCGTCGATGCTCACCGTGTTCGCCGAGTACGCCCCCGCCGGGTCGCTGGTGTCGTTGCGGGACGTGTTCGTGATCGGCGAGGCGCTGCCCGCGGAGACGGTGCGGTCGTTCGCGGCGGTGTCGTCGGCACGGGTGCAGAACCTGTACGGCCCGACGGAGGCCGCGGTGTCCATCACCTACGCCGACGTCACCGAGGTGGCGGCCGGGGGAGCCGTCTCCATCGGTCGTCCGCAGTGGAATTCGCAGATGTACGTTCTGGATTCGCGGTTGCATCCCGTTCCGGCCGGCGTCCCCGGCGAGCTGTACCTGGCCGGCGTGCAGCTGGCCCGGGGGTACTTCGGTCGGGTGGATCTGACGTCGGACCGGTTCGTCGCCAACCCGTTCTCGCTCTCCGGTGAGCGGATGTACCGGACCGGCGACCTGGTGACCTGGAGCCGGTCCGGTGAGCTGAACTACATCGGGCGCACGGACTTCCAGGTGAAGTTCCGGGGTCAACGGATCGAGCTCGGCGAGATCGAGACGGCGCTGCTCGCGGACGGATCGGTCAGCCAGGCCGTGGCGCTGGTGGTCGCGACGCCCACCGGCGACCAGCTCGTGGGATACGTGGTGCCCGCGGCCGGTGCCGACATCGACGCGTCGGCGCTGCGGGTGGCGCTCGGAGATCGCCTGCCTTCGTACATGATTCCGTCGGCGCTGGTCGTCCTCGACGCGTTCCCGCTGAACTCGTCGGGCAAGCTGGACCGCAAGGCCCTGCCCGCGCCGGCCTTCGAGGCCAAGGAGTTCCGTGCCCCGACCAACCCGGTCGAGGAGATCGTTGCCGCGGCATTCGGCGACGTCCTCGGGGTGGCCGAGGTCGGCCTGGACGACGACTTCTTCGAACTCGGTGGCAACTCGCTGATCGCCACCCAGCTCGCGGCCCGGCTCGGATCGGCACTCGACACCCGGGTCCCGGTCCGGGACCTGTTCGAGGCGTCGACCGTCGCGGCCCTCGCGGCGCGACTGAGTTCGCACTCCGGCACGGGTGGCCGCATCGCCCTGACCGCCCGGCCCCGACCGGACCGCGTTCCGCTGTCGGCAGCCCAGCAACGGATGTGGTTCCTCAACCGGTTCGACCCCGAATCCGCCGTGAACAACATCCCCGTCGCGGTCCGGCTCACCGGACAGCTCGACGTCGCGGCATTGCGCGAGGCGGTCGCCGACGTCGTGGCGCGGCACGAGGTCCTGCGGACGATCTACCCCGAGGCCGACGGTGCCGGACACCAGCAGGTGCTGGCGGCCGCCGAGGTGCCGATCACGCTCGCCCCCGAGACGATCGGCCCCGACGAGGTCCTCGCCCGGGTCATCGAGGTGGCCGGAACCGGTTTCGACGTCACCACCGAGATCCCCGTGCGCGGCAGAATCTTCAGGATCGTCGACACCGACGAGCACGTGCTCGTCCTCGTCGTGCACCACATCTCCGGTGACGGCTTCTCGATCGCGCCGCTCACCCGCGACGTGATGGTCGCCTACGCCGCTCGCGCCCAGGGCGAGGCGCCGACCTGGGCGCCGCTCGAGGTCCAGTACGCGGACTACACCCTGTGGCAGCGTGAGGTCCTCGGCTCCGAGGACGATCCGGAGTCGCTGGTCTCGACCCAGCTGGCCTACTGGAGGTCGACGCTGGCCGACCTGCCCGACCAGCTCGACCTCCCGGCCGACCGGCCGAGGCCGCTGGTCGCGTCCGGTCGGGGTGCGCGGGCGCCGATCGCGGTCGACGCGAACCTGCACCGCAACCTGCTCGAACTGGCCCGCGCGCACAACGCCACCCCGTTCATGGTGCTGCACGCCGCACTCGCCGTGGTGCTGGCGCGCCTGTCCGGCACCACCGACATCGCGATCGGCACCCCGATCGCAGGCCGCGGCGAGGCCGCCCTCGACGACCTGATCGGCATGTTCGTCGGCACCCTGGTGCTCCGCACCGAGCTCGATCCTCGGACGACCTTCGCGGAGCTGCTCGCCCAGGCGCGCGAGACGGACCTGTCGGCGTTCGCGCACGCCGACGTGCCGTTCGAGCGGCTCGTCGAGGTGCTCGCCCCGCAGCGATCGCAGGGCCGGCACCCGCTGTTCCAGGTCGCGCTCTCCCTGCAGAACCTGCGCCACGGCGCCCTCGACCTTCCGGGTCTGCGTGCGGAGGGATACGAGTTCGACGACCGGCTGGCCAAGTTCGACCTCCAGCTGAACCTGTCCGAAGCCACGGATTCCGCCGGATCGCCCGCCGGCATCTCGGGTGAGTTCGTCTACGCAACAGACCTTTTCGACTCGAAGACCGTGAGCGGCTTCGCCGAGCGCCTCGTCCGGGTGCTCGCGGCGGTGGCCGCCGACCCGGGTGCGGTGGTCGGTGACATCGACATTCTCGACCTCGACGAGCGGCGCGCGCTGACCACGAGGGTCGGACGGGAGTCGGTCGAGTCACGAAGCCTCGCCGAACTGCTGGCCGCCGGTGCTCGGCGGAACCCCGACGCCGTCGCCCTCCACTCGGCGGACCTCCAGGTGACCTACCGGGAGCTGGACGAGCGGTCCTCGCGCCTGGCCCGAGTGCTGATCGACCGCGGCGCCGGACCGGAGACCGTGGTCGCACTGGCCGTGCCGCGGTCGATCGAATCGGTCCTCGCCGCCTGGGCCGTCGCGAAATCCGGCGCCGCGTTCGTTCCGGTGGACCCGAACTACCCGGTCGACCGCGTCGCACACATGGTGAGCGACAGCGGCGCCGTGCTCGGCATCACCACGGTCGCCGACGCGGACGACCTGCCGGCCACTCTGCCGTGGCTGGTGCTCGACGGTGCGGAAGTCGAGGCGGCCTGCGCGGCGGTCTCGCCGGCGCCGATCGCCGATGCGGAGCGGACCCGCCCGGTGCGCACCGACAACCCGGCATACGTCATTTACACGTCCGGATCGACGGGTCTGCCGAAGGGCGTGGTCGTCACCCACACCGGCCTGGCCAACTTCGTCGCCTACCAGCGGCGGGACTACTCGATCACGGCCGCCGACCGTGTCCTGCACGTGGCATCGCCCAGCTTCGACATCTCCGTCAACGAGATGCTGCTGGCCGGTGCGTCCGGTGCCACCCTCGTCATCGCCCCGCCCGCGGTGTTCGGTGGTGCCGAGCTCGCCGAGCTGTTGCGTCGCGAACGGATCACCCACGTCGTGATCACGCCGGCGGCGCTCGCGTCCGTCGACCCGAGCGACCTGCCGGACCTGCGTGTCGTCGTCGTGGGCGGCGAGGCATGCCCTCCCGAACTGGTGGCGCGCTGGGCCGGTGACCGGGACTTCCTCAACGGCTACGGACCCACCGAGGCCACGATCGTCGCCGCGGGCAGCGACCCCCTCGTGCCCGGGCAGCCGATCACCGTCGGCGTGCCGGTCCACGGGGTGCGCGCGATGGTGCTCGACACCCGGCTCGCGCCGGTGCCGACCGGGGTTGCCGGCGAGCTCTACCTCGCCGGCCCCGCGCTCGCTCGCGGCTATCACGGCCGCCCCGACCTGACCGCGGACCGCTTCGTCGCGGACCCGTTCGGTGTCAACGGGGAGCGGATGTACCGCACCGGCGACGTCGTCCGGTGGACCGGCCGCGGCGAACTCGACTACGTCGGCCGTTCCGACTTCCAGGTGAAGGTGCGCGGTTTCCGCATCGAACTCGGCGAGATCGACGCGGCGCTCGCCGCGCAGCCGGGTGTCGAGTTCGCGATCACGGTCGGCCACGACACCGCTGCGGGTACCACCTCGCTGGTGGCATACGTGCTGCCGACGGACGGCACGACCGTGGACCCGGAGGCCCTCCGATCCGCGGTCGCGGCGACGCTGCCCGCGTACATGGTGCCGTCCGTGGTGATGCCGATCGACGAGATCCCGCGCACGCCGGTCGGCAAGCTGGATCGGAAGGCGTTGCCGCAACCGATGTTCGCGGCGCGGGAGTACCGCGCCCCGGCCACCCCGATCGAGGAGATCGTGGCCTCCGTCTACGGGGAGGTGCTCGGTGTCGATCGGGTCGGTGTCGACGACGACTTCTTCGAACTCGGCGGCAACTCCCTGATCGCCACCCAGGTGGTCGCGCGCCTCGGCGCCGCGCTCGACACCTCGGTACGGGTGCGCGAACTGTTCGACGCGCCCACGGTGGGGTCGCTCGCAGCCGCGGTGGAACGGCACGCGGGCCAGGGCGGTCGTGCTGCACTGACGCCGCAAACACGGCCGGAGCACGTGCCGCTGTCACTGGCGCAGCAGCGGATGTGGTTCCTCAACCGCTTCGACCCCGATTCCGCCGCGTACAACGTGCCGGTGGCCATCCGGCTGTCCGGCAACCTCGACACCGCGGCCCTGCAGGCCGCAGTCGCGGACGTGCTCGCGCGCCACGAGTCGTTGCGCAGCGTCTACCCCGAGATCGACGGCGAGGCGCACCAGGTGGTCGTGCCCACCGGCCCGGTGGTCCCGGACCTCACCCCGGTGTCGGTCCGCACCGCCGAGATCCCCGAGCGTGTCGTCGCCCTGGTCTCGGGCGGATTCGATGTCACCTCCGCGGTGCCGTTGCGTGTGGCTCTGTTCGCGGTGGAGGACGCGGAATCCACCGAGCACGTGCTGGTCCTCGTGGTACACCACATCAGCGCCGACGGCTGGTCGGTCGCCCCGCTGACCCGGGACGTGGTGCTCGCGTACTCAGCTCGGGTCGCCGGCCAGGCACCGACGTGGGCGTCGCTGCCGGTGCAGTACGCGGACTACGCGATCTGGCAGCGGAAGATCCTCGGCAGCGAAGACGACCCCGACTCGGTGATGTCCCAGCAGATCGCCCACTGGACCGAGGTGCTGGCGGGTGTCCCGGATCTGATCGAGCTGCCGACGGACCGTCCCCGGCCCGCCGTCGCGTCGAATCGTGGTGCGCAGCTGACCTTCTCGGTTGACGTCGATGTGCATGCCGGACTGGTGCGGGTGGCGCAGGAACAGAACGCAACCTTGTTCATGGTCGTGCATGCGGCGCTTGCGGTGCTGCTGTCGCGACTGTCCGGGACCTCGGACATCGCGATCGGTGCCCCGATCGCCGGTCGCGGTGAGGCCGCGCTCGACGATCTGGTCGGCATGTTCGTCAACACCCTGGTGCTACGCACCGAGGTGGCGGGTCGGTCCACCTTCGCTGAACTGCTCGCGCAGGTTCGCGAGACCGACCTGTCCGCCTTCTCGTACACCGACGTCCCGTTCGAGCGGCTCGTCGACCTTCTCAGTCCAGTTCGTTCCCAGTCTCATTCGCCGCTGTTCCAGGTGTCACTCACGTTCCAGAACCTGGCCCGCACCGAGTTGCAACTCGACACGCTCACGGTGTCCGGCATCGAGCTCGACACAGTGGTGACCCAGTTCGATCTCGATTTCACGCTCGTCGACACGTACGCGGAGGACGGAACCGCGGCGGGCATCACGGCTCACCTCACCTACGCAACGGATCTGTTCGACGCTGCCACCGCCGAGTTCATTGCCGCCGGGCTGAACCGGATCCTCGCCGCGGTCGCGGGCTCGGTGGACCAGCCGGTCGGTGACATCGCGTTGCTGTCCAGTGCGGAGTCTGCCACCGTGCTGTCCGAGTGGAACGACACCGCGGTTGCCGTCGTCGACGAGACCCTGGTCGATCTGGTGGACGCCCAGGTTGCGCGGCGTCCCGACGAGGTCGCCCTCGTCTTCGAAGGCGTCGAACTCAGCTACGCGGAGTTCGACGCGCGTGTGAACCGGTTGGCCCGCTGGTTGATCGGCCGGGGTGTCGGCCCCGAGACGCTGGTTGGCCTGGCGGCACTGCGTTCGGTCGAGATGCTGGTTGCGATGTACGCGATCGTGAAGGCCGGTGGTGCGTACGTCCCGATCGATCCCGACCACCCGACCGAGCGGATCGGCCACGTGGTGGACACCGCCGCACCCGCATTGGTCCTGACCACTGCACAGTCGGGCCTCGCACCGATCGCCGACGTTCCGGTCGTCGTCGTCGACGAGGTGGACCTCACGGACCTCGACGCCTCGCCGATCCGGGATGCCGAACGTGCTGCCCCGCTGCGACCGTCGCACCCGGCATATGTTCTGTTCACATCCGGCTCCACCGGTCGTCCAAAGGGTGTCTCGGTTCCGCACCACGGCATCGTCAACCAGCTGCGCTGGCTCGAAGGTACCTACGGGGTCACCGCTTCGGACCGCATCATGCAGCGCGCCCCCTTCACATTCGACGTGTCGGTGTGGGAGTGCTTCCTGCCGATGGCAGTCGGTGCACGACTGATCGTCACCCGTCCCGGCGGTCACCTCGACCTCGACTACCTCGCGACGCTCATGCGCGCCCACGAGATCTCCATCGCCGAGTTCGTGCCGGCACTGCTCGCTGCGATGATCGCGGACGGGCACGGTGACGCGTTGACCTCACTGAGGCACCTGCACAGCGGTGGTGAGGCGATCTCGGCGGAACTGGTCGAGGGGATCCGTGCACACTTCGGCGGCGGCCTCCACAACACGTACGGCCCGACCGAGGCCTCGATCACGACCACGGGGTACGAGATCACCGGTCCGGTACAGGGCATGGTGCCCATCGGCGAGCCCGCTTGGAACACCCAGGCCTACGTGCTCGACGCTCGGCTGCATCCGGTTCCGGTCGGTGTGGCGGGCGAGCTGTATCTCGCCGGCGACCAGCTCGCCCGGGGCTACCACGGCCGGGCCGATCTGACCGCGGACCGGTTCGTCGCCGATCCGTTCGGCGAGCCCGGGCAGAGGATGTACCGCACCGGTGACCTCGTCCGCTGGAACCGTGACGGGCAGCTGGTGTATCTGGGCCGTACCGACTTCCAGGTGAAGCTGCGTGGCCTGCGGATCGAACTCGGGGACATCGAATCCGCGCTGCAGCGGGTCGACGGCGTGAATCAGGCCGTCGTGACTCTCGTGCACGACCCCCGCGCGGGTGAGCACCTCGTGGCCTACGTGACCGCCCGACCCGGCGCGGAACTGACCGGCGGAGCGCTCAAGGATGCGGTCGCGGGCGACCTGCCTGCGTACATGATTCCTTCGCAGGTTCTGGTTCTCGACGATCTGCCACTCAACACGGCCGGAAAACTGGACCGCAATGCCCTTCCGGTCGCCGAATTCGCCGTCACGGTCGTCGAGTTCCGTGCTCCGTCAACCGAGGCGGAACTCGCGGTGGCCGCGGCCTTCTCGGAACTGCTCGATGTCGATCGAGTCGGTGCGGACGACCAGTTCTTCGAGCTCGGGGGCAACTCACTCATCGCGATGCGCCTCGTGTCACGGGTGAACGCGGCGCTCGGCTCGACCCTTGGTGTCCGGGCCGTGTTCGAGGCACCGTCGGTCGCCGCGATCGCCGACCGGGCGGAGCGTTCGCGCCGGGCCGCGCCGGTAACCGCCCTGGCTGTCGGTCTGCGTCCGGACCGCATCCCGCTCTCGCCCGCCCAGCAGCGGATGTGGTTCCTCAACCGGTTCGACCCGGACTCCGCGGCCTACACCATTCCGCTGGCGATCCGCCTGACCGGACGCCTCGACACAGAGGCGCTGATGCACGCAGTGCGTGACGTGCTCGAGCGACACGAATCGCTACGCACCGTCTACCCGGACGACGGCAGTGGTCCGATCCAGGTCGTGCTGCCTGCGAACCGGGTCGCACTGGACCTGGCGCCGGTCGAGGTAACCGAGCGGGACCTTCTCGACCAGGTCCTGGCGGTGCTCGGTACCGGCTTCGACGTCACCGCGGCCCCGCCGATTCGGGGCCGGTTGCTGCGCACCGATGAGAACGAGTACGTGCTGGTGATGGCGGTCCACCACATCAGCGCGGACGGTGTCTCGACCGGGCCCCTCGCACGCGACCTGATGATCGCCTACGCGGCGCGCACCTCGGGTGTCGCGCCGGCATGGCAGCCGCTCCCGGTGCAATACGCCGACTTCTCGCTGTGGCAGCGGGACGTCCTGGGCTCGGAGGACGACCCGGAATCGTTGGCTTCCGGTCAGATCCGGTTCTGGCGGGACACGCTTGCCGGGCTGCCCGATGTGCTCGACCTGCCCACCGACAGGTCCCGCCCGACCGTGGCAACAGGCCGCGGAGACTCGGTGCGGTTCCACCTCCCACCCGAGCTGGTCGCGGGCGTCGAATCCGTGGCGCGTGCACACGGGGCGTCGACCTTCATGGTGATCCATGCCGCGTTCAGCGTGCTGCTGGCCCGGCTGTCCGGGACCGACGACATTGCCGTGGGTACACCGGTCGCCGGGCGCAGCGAAGCGGCGCTCGACGACCTCGTCGGTATGTTCGTCAACACGCTGGTGCTGCGCACTCGCGTGGACGGCTCGTCGGCGTTCGCGGACCTGCTCGGTCGGGTCCGCGAACGGGATCTGGCTGCGTTCGGGCATGCTGACGTGCCGTTCGAGCGGCTGGTCGAGGTGCTCAACCCCGTCCGCTCGCAGTCCCATTCACCGCTGTTCCAGGTGTCGCTGACCTTCGAACACCGGGAGAGTGGGTCGTTCGAACTGCCGAACCTGACGGTGTCGGGGTTCGACTACGACGTCCAGGCGACCCAGTTCGATCTCGCACTGGCGCTCACCGAGGGGGTCGCGGTCGACGGCGCGGCGGACGGCATGGCCGCTGGCCTGCGGTACTCCACCGACCTCTTCGACCGGTCGACGGTCGAGGGCTTCGCGCGCCGGTTCGTGCGGATCCTCGAGGCCGTGGTTGCCGATCCCGGGATGACGGTCGGGGACATCGAGCTGCTGGACATGGCCGAGCGTGCATCGGTGGTCGAGCGGTGGAACGACACCGCGCAGAACGTTCCGGCCGGGACGTTGGTGTCGATGCTCGAGTCCGGTACGGCGAACCCGGACGCGGTCGCGCTCACCTTCGAGGGTGAGTCGGTGACGTACGGTGAGTTCGGGGCCCGGGTGAACCGTCTTGCGCGGCATCTGATCTCGGTGGGTGTGGGTCCGGAGTCGTTGGTCGCGGTGGCGATGCGGCGGTCGGTGGATCTGCTGGTGGCGATTCACGCGGTGGTCACGGCCGGTGGTGCGTACGTGCCGGTCGATCCCGACCAGCCGGTCGAACGGGTCGGGCACATCCTCGACACCGCAGCGCCGGTGTGCGTGCTGACCACGTCGCGAGACGGTGTCGAGGTGGCGGGGGACAGGTCTGTCCTGCTCGTGGACGGGGTCGACGTGTCCGGGTACGCGTCGACGGCGGTGACGGACGCGGAGCGCCGCGGCCGGTTGGTGCCGGAGAACACGGCGTACGTGATCTTCACGTCGGGGTCGACGGGTCGTCCGAAGGGTGTGGCGGTGTCGCACGCGGCGATCGTGAACCGTCTGGTGTGGATGCAGGCCGAGTACGGGCTGGGCGAGTCGGATGTGGTGTTGCAGAAGACGCCGGTG
>NZ_BAABFB010000062.1:0-9420 GCF_039540555.1 Rhodococcus olei
GACCTACCAGGAGTTCGCCGTATCTCACCTGTCACACGCCGACGCTCACCGAGTTTTCAGATGCTCTCTAAGGAGTGAGGCCGTGGCGGCGAAGGTCGTGTTCCTGCACGGGATCGGGGATGGTGACCCGCAGGCTGGCTGGCTGGACGGCCTCAATCGTGGTTTGACGCAGTCCGGTCACGATCCACTTGATCCTTCCGAGACCCTCGCCCCGTGCTACAGCTCGATCCTGTCCACCGACGGGATCAACGCGAAGCTGCCCCCGACGACCTACCGCGTCAAGGACGACACTGCAGCGCGGTTGGCATTCGCGCGGCGGCAGGCACGGATCGAGAGGACCCTCGGGCTCGAGGCGACCCCGGCGGGGCCTGGCGTGCATGTTGTGCCCGAGGGGGCATTCAACGCCATGCAGAAGCTCCTGATTGGACATGTTTCGTTGTCCAATCTGGGCCAGGTGCGCCGCTACGTACGTAATGAGGGCCTCCGCGGCGCGGTCCTGCGTTTCCTGCTGGACCAGGACTACGGCGACGAGATCGTTTTGATCGGGCACAGTCTCGGCAGTGTCATCGCGATCGACCTGCTCGATCACCTCCCCGACAGTGTCCACGTGCGGCGCTTCATCACCATCGGCAGTCCCGCCGGCACGCCCTCCCTTCACCAGGGAAGTGAGCGACTCCTCAAACGCTTCCCTTACGCCCGCGTCGACGACTGGTCCAACTTCTTCAACCCCACCGATATCGTGACCGGCGGACGAGGCCTGGCCACGACCTTCCCTGCCGCGCAAGACTTCGTCGTCGACATCGGCGCACGCGAACACGTCGCAAGCAAACACCTCGGCCACCCCGCGGTGGCGGGCCTGGTTGCTGAGATCGTGCGTCCGTCCAAGGGGCTGGTCCTGGCCCGGTCGGGAATCGCGGTACGGCTGACCGATGCCCAGGCCTCGATCCTGCTGCTGCTCCACTACGGTCATGCCGTCGCCCGGCACATCAAGAACCAGGAAACCGCCGCCCGCTACGCCGGGGCGCTTTGCCTTCGGCAGGATCAGATTGTCACCGAGATCGAAGAACTTGCCACCATCGGCCAACAGCCCCTGGCCAGCGAGTTGCACCAGCTCGTGGATGGCGTCCTCCCTCCGGTGCCGCACCGCTGGGAGCTGCACGAGGCGGTCAGCGAGCTGGTCGTCCTCGCCCTCACCAATGCGGTCGACCCCTACGAGGTTGACGTCGACCGAGCACCCATGCGCGCCCTCCCCGACATCGCAGTCGCCATGGGATTGAGCCCAGATGTGGGAACCAAGGTGGTTCGCGCCGTCGAAGAAGTGCAGAAGTCCCTGAACCGCCGCGGCGGCGTCCCGTGGGGACGTGTACTCACCGCCGCGGCAGGCGTGGCCCTGCTCGCTGCGGGACCCATCGGGTTGATCGCCGCGGCCCAGGCCACTGCTGCCGGGGCCGCCGCCATCACCGGCGGTTTGGCCGCGTTCGGACCCGGCGGCATGGTTGGCGGGCTCGCGCTGCTCGGCGGACTCGCCGGGACCGGTGCGGCGATCGCGGCGACCGCAGTGGCCGGTGGTGGAGAAGGCGACCGTTCGGCACTCGACCTGAAATCCGTCATGCTGCGAGTGACTGTTGAGCACGCGCGCAAACTTCTGGATCTGCCGACGGATGCCAATCTCTGGTACCAACTCGCGGCGGTGGAAACGCAGGTATGCGCACAGATCAACAGACTCACCGCATTCAGCGACGCCAAGTCCACACGGTTGATCGCACTGCAGGAAGTCAGGGACTCACTCGAGCGACTGATGCGGTTCGTCATCGACAATGGGCTCGCACCTCGAGCCGTCATTGCCGGCAATAAAGACCTCGCGCACAGCGAGGCCGGGACCGCGGTCAAAGCGCTCGGCTAGCTGTAGGTCGGCGGCGATCCGCCCGAGGTAGTTGAAACTGCCCAGGCAGGTTTCGGGTTGTTGTTGGTGACCATGGGGTTTGACGGGCAGCGTTGACCGCGGCGACCAGGCCCGTTGGCGCGGCAGACAGTTGCGAGATGAATGGAGTTGTGGGGGTCGACACCGATCACGGTCTCGTCGCCCCGGTGCCGTTGTGGGCGGGGCTCATTCGTGGTCGAGGTCGTCGTCGAGGTCTTCGTTGTCGCGGAAGATCAGATGTCCGTCGTCGAGGGCGATCGCCCATCGCCGCGGGTGGGCCCAATCGCGTCCGTACGACCGCGCGCTGATCGCGCCCACGTCGAATTCGTCCACGATCACACCGGAGGCGAGGGGCCACTGGTCTGCGGGGAGTTGGGTGTCGAGTGAGTGGGGGGTTCTCACCCTGGCCCCGACCGAAAATCGTTGTCGCCGCCCGGGTTTGGGTTGAAGGTTCATGGGAGGATCTCCCGGTTCACGGGGTGATGTCCGAGGGTGATTGTCGCGTTGTCACTGCATTGCGCGTCGCATTCGCGGCGTCGCCCACCGTAACCGGTAACTCCCCGGGCCGCGGGAGGGGGCTGCCGTGCGCCTGTCGGCGCGTGTGGGCGCCGATCAGCTGGGCCACCGGCACGTTTCGATGACTCGGGGGTACATGGCGCGCGGTCGACAGCACGCCGAGGTGGCGGATCTGTTGGATCGAACCGTCGCCACAAGCGATGAACACAGACGTTGGATGCCCCCTTTCCCGCTTTGGAGAGGGCATCCACGTGGGGCGGGCGGGGCTCGCACCCGCGACCAATGGATTATGAGTCCACGGCTCTGACCTACTGAGCTACCGCCCCGTCCACCCGCTCGCCGGGCGCACCCGATGCTACCGGCGGACCCCGGCATGTCCGCGACCGGCCGAATGCTCGACGGGAGGTGGTGGGGCGGCCCGGAGCGATCAGCGCATGTGGCGCCGTCGGAGCGTCCGCGACAGCTCGGGGGCCCCACGGATTCGGACGCGGCACCCGGCAGCCAGGCAATCCCCGGGGCGTTCGAGCTCAACCTCCGGTTCGCCGATGAGTCGCCACCATCCGGTTGTGTAACACCTTGAAATCGAACGATTCTCGAAGAATGTTCCGCCACCATGAAACCCCTTGATCTGTTCTCGCGAGTCACATCGGAGTTCGGTTAGCCTCCTCGTTGCGTCGTTGTCGCCCCTTCGCGGAACGGCGAAGGCCCGCCGGGTCCGGCCCTCAACGGGGTCGGCGGGCCGCACGAAGGGAGCGGCAGTGCCGGTCTGGGTTGGTGTGGTGCGTGAGGCGGACGCCCTCGAGGTGGCGGCGTGGGACGAGTTCGTCACACGCGCCGCGGATGGCGGGGACGTCTGGCGCGGCCTCGGCAATGCGAGGGCCAAGCAATCTCTCGGCTACACGATCCGGTACCTGTTCGTCGGCGGCGACGCGGTGACCGTGCACGTCAAGAAGGTTCCGCTGCTCGGTCGGTTGTGGATCGTGCCGTGCGGGCCGTCCGGGGTCGCCGTCGGCGAGGTGCTGCCCAAGGCGCGGGCGCTGGCGGCCTATGCGGCAGCACGGGGTGCCTTCGTGCTGCGCATCGACCCCCGGGTCGAGGCCGACGAGGAGACGACCCGGCAGCTGCGTGCCGCGGGCTACCGGTTCGCCGGGAGATACACGCCCAACCAGCACACCGTGATCGTGGACCTGCACGGCACCGAGGACCAGATTCTCGCCGGCTTCAGCAACGGCGCGCGCCGCGCGATCAAACGGGCGACCCGTGACGGCGTGGTGGTCGAGCGGGTGCCGGCCACCGACGAGAACTGCGACATCCTCTACGACCTGCTCGCCGAGGCCGGGGACGGCCGTTTCGGGTTGCGCAGTCGCGAGTACTGCCGATCCACCTACCAGCGGTATGCCGCGAGCGGGAACGGGCAGATGTTCTTCGCCCGGATCGACGGGCGTGTCGCGACGGCGTCCTTCGAGATGCGGCTGGGCACCAAGGTGATCGGCCTGCACACGGGGTCGGTGCGCAAATCGGCGGGGGACTCCGCCGTCAACGGACTGGGATCGCAGGGCATCGGCCACGCACTTCAGTGGGAGGTCATGCGCTGGGCCAAGCGGTGCGGCGCACTCGAGTACGACCTGTGCGGCACGCCGCCGTCGTCGGAGGTCGACAACCCGGAGCGCTCCTTCTGCGGCATCGGCAAGTTCAAACGCAGCTTCCACAAGGAGGTCACCGACCGCGTCGGTGCGTGGGACATTCCGCTGAGCGGGTGGCGGAGCCGGATCTGGGCGGCGGGGTACGAACGTGAGTGCAAGCGCTTGTCGATGGTGCTGCGCGGCACCCTCTTCTACTGACCCTGCCCCGGCATGCCGCTGCACTACGGCGATCCCGGCAAACCCTGGCGACTCGGAGACGAAGAATAGCCCCGAAAGGGTTCCCGCAGACAACTCCGGCGCCGCCGAAGTGGCGCCGCCGGAGCCTGGTGCGGTGCACCGCCCTCTGGAGCGCACCAAGATCAAACTGTACTGCGATCAACCGTGGCGACACCCATTCACGGAGAAGATCGACGTCCTGCTCGAACGCGCCACCGACGCCGTGATCGGGGCGGCGCGACCCGGTTCGCCGCAGTGGCGGCAGGCGTGGGAGTCGCGCGAGTCGGCAGCCGGCCGTGCGCCCTCGGGCAGCGGATGCGGGTGAAGACCGCGATCGCCGAGGCGGCCGGTGTGGATCCGCGCCACGAGATCGAGCGGGCTCGGCGTGCGGGAGTGCTGTCACCGCGGACCCGGTTCAACGAAACCGGCGGGAGCCCGCGGCGTGGGCTGTCGACGTCGGGCGACAGTTGCCGGAACCGTCAGCCGGAGAGCCAGCAGCTCGCGATCCGGTAGCCCGGAAACAGCTGACTGCCAAGGCGAAAGGTCGTAATCCCGGTTTTCGGTTGATTGGTCGATGCGCCAGCTCGCCGCGCACTATGTGGGGCGCCGTGTATGTGGCTCGTGCGCCGCGCGCTCGGAAGTTGCATCTGAACCGTTGGGGCCCGGATCGTGTCGGTGGAGAGCCCGCACATCGTCCGCCGCGGAACGGAATTCCGTCAAGCCGAACGGTTTCACCCTGGGCGGGTGATGGCGCCGCGAGATGTTGCCACGAGGCTGGAGCGGGGACGTGCGCGACGGAGGGAGACCGGCCATGACCGAAGCGCCGTCCACCGCAGCGCCGGATGCCCGGAGGTCGGAGCGGCGGGCGCCGCTTCCACCGGCGCCGGCGCAGCCGCACGCAGTTCGCCTCGGGCAGCCGTTGCACGAAGGCGAACCCGCGATCGGTGAGGTCGCTGCGCACGCTGTCGATTAGCGGGGCCAGTTCCCCGATGATCCCGATCAGCACGCCGAGCACGAACACCGCGCGCACCGTGGTGCGCAGCGGCAGAGCGACGGTGTCGAACAGCACCCCCGCCGCGCTCGGCGGCAGGACGTCGGTCGGGACCGCCCCGAGGTAGACGGACCGGCCGACACTGATCGCCACCGCGAGGATCCCCATCGCGATCGCGAGCGCGGCCCCGACCAGCGCCAACGCCCGGATGCCTTGTCGAGCCAGTTCACCAGACGTTGCGCCTTGACGAGATCTTCGGACTGGAAGATCTCCACCCCGCGGGGCGGCCCAGATCGCCAGGGCAGTGGGGTGCCGCTGAGCGGGTCGCCGTCGTCGTGATCGCCATCGCGGTGCTGGTCTTCTGGCGGTACCCGTCCGGGACCGTCGTGGTCGTCACGATCCTGATCGCCGTCCTCACCCTGCTCGGCATCGAACTCCTCGCGCGGCCCGCCCTGGCCCACCGCGCCGCAGCGGTCCCCGAGGCCACCCCCGAGCCCGCCGCCCCACCGAGTGAACGGAACTGTTCAGTCGAGTAGATCGAGTGAATGGAACATTCGGTCGGTGGTTGGTCGGCCGGCCGGCCGGTTCGGATCGAGGGGTGCCGGGTAGGTCAAGCCTCCGTCCACAATCGGTCGGTTTCGAGATCCCTGTCGAGCCCGGAGAAGCGCCCGGGCTCGACAGGGGAGCGGTGTCGGAGTCCGCAGTCCTACACTGCGCGTATGGGCGCGAGGGGAGTGTCGCTCGACGAGATGAGCGAGTGGGGTGAGGCCCATCTCGTGCATGCAATCCCTGCCACAGCAGCTGATCCGCAATGAGCACCCGACCTCGACGTCTGCGAGATCCGCCTGCGCCGTGAGGTTCGGCGAGGCGACGTTCACCGGCGCCGCCGGGTTCGACGAAGCACCGGCCCGGCTGTGGAGTTTTCGTGCTGCGCAGTTGTTCGCATCCGACCCGGGGGCGTGGATCGGATCCCGGGTGGATCTCACCACGTCCACGTCCGCAGCCGCACAGCGGTCACCGGCGACGAAGGTGCATGCGTCACGACTGCGGGTCCGCGAAGGCGGGCATTTCGTGATCCACTCGTTGGCGGTCGATCTCAGCGACGCCGAGTTCCTGTGCCGCACCATCGTCGCTGGACCGGCCAGCGCGACCACGATCCCCGGCGTCCGGAGCGGAACCGAGCCGCCCGCGACGAAAGTCGCGGAATTGGCGCGGACACTGGCCGACGAACTCGGCCCCGACCGGTTGCCGGGCCGGTATGCGGTGACCTCGCTGGCGATGCGCCGGCATCGGCGAACTCGCCGTTGCCGGCGTCTCACCGGACGGCTGCTCTGGGAAGGATGGTGGGGGAACCATGAAGGCTCTACGAGTGGATGTCGACGGTGCGGTGGACCTGATCGACCTCACCGAGGGGCCCACCGGCACCGTGCCGGCCGACCTCCGCAAAGCCATCGGGGTCGGCGGGGTCGAGGCTGTCCCGCTCGGCGAGATCGGCAGGATCACCACCACGGCCGAGTACCCGGAGCGGACCCTGTACATGTGGGTCGACGAGAACGGCGCACTCGGGGCCACCGGCCTGCAGGTCAACCTCCTCGTGAACGGCCTGCTGTCGATCCTCGGCGGTCGGCTCGCGCAGAACATCTATGGCCCGGTCGTGTTCACGGAAGCCAACCGGGAGACCGGCGAGACCGTCTGCCTGCAGGAGGTCACATCACGTCTGTTGCAGGGGATCCTGTTCCGCCTCACCATCGACAACCTGGATGTCTTGGCCGGGGTGAACCGGACCCGCAGGTACACCGCCGTCGCCTTCGTCGACGCACCCCGCAACGGCGTCGAGATCCTGGACACCTCCATCGACGACGATGTCCGTCGGCTCGGTTTCCACGACTTCGAGGGCAGCTGCATGACCCCGGCGGTCGCCGACGAGGTTCTCGCCGAGAACGGTTGGGAACGCTCCGGCCCGTGGGGCGACGCCGAATGGCTGTACGACGGCGAATCCGCCGAAGGTCAACTGTCCGCACCCATCAGAAAGAAGTGAATCTGTACGTCTGAATGCACACCGAGGTTGGGGGTCGATACCGATCACGGTCTCGTCGCCCTGGCGTCGTTCTTCGAGCAGTGATGCGGTGCGAGCAGCAGATCCCACTCGAGCCGTTCCTGGCGGTCGTGCCGTCAGCGATATCCTGGAGAGCACGCCATCGAGAGGTGAGTCCGCAGTTGTATCTGCCTTGGTCGTGCCGTCGGGACCAGTGCGCGGGAACCACGAGCCGACGGAGTGAGTAGACCGTCCGATGGGTGAAGGTGATCCGCTCGACGCGCAGCGGTATCCGGCTCCTGCGGTCGCAGCGGAGCTTGGTCTCGTTGCGCTCGAGACGGGTCGGGTGTTCGACCAGGCCCGAGCCGAGGCAGCGGTCCGTGAACTGTTGATCGCCATCGGTGAGAACCCCGACCGTCCCGGACTGAGCGATACACCGGCCCGCGTCGCGCGCTCGTACCGCGAGGTGTTCGCGGGTCTCTACACCGACCCGGACGACGTCCTGAGCACGACGTTCGACGAGGCGCACCAGGAACTCGTCCTCGTTCGGGACATTCCGCTGTACTCCACGTGTGAGCACCATCTGGTGTCGTTCCACGGGGTCGCCCACGTCGGCTACATTCCCGGCTCCACGGGCCGGGTCACCGGGCTTTCGAAGATCGCCCGGGTCGTCGATCTCTACGCGAAGCGTCCGCAGGTTCAGGAGCGGCTGACCAGCCAGATCGCCGACGCCGTGATGCGCAAGCTCGATCCGCGCGGCGTGATCGTCGTGATCGAGGCCGAACACCTGTGTATGGCGATGCGCGGAATCCGCAAGCCGGGGGCGAGCACGACCACGTCGGCGGTCCGGGGACTTCTGCAGTCCAGTGCCGCCTCGCGCTCCGAGGCTCTGAACCTCATCCTGCGCAAGTGACCATGATCGAGTTGCCGAAGCCCGGGCGCACCGTCGTCATGGGTGTGCTGAACGTGACCACCGACTCGTTCTCTGACGGCGGCCGCTTCCTCGACCGGGACGCGGCCCTGCCGCGCGGACTCGAACCGAAGCGTCGCGGTGTCGACATCGTCGACGTCATCGGGAGTCGACGATGTCGCATGAGGTTGGATGCTCGTTTGCGCGATGGGTTGCCCTGCCAGCGGGCGGACGGGGGGACGGTGTCGCAAGCGCATCACCAGTGAGGCGGGCCGACGGTGGCCGGCGCCGAGGACGCCGTGACCACCGTGCCGTTCCCCGAATCCTCCGGCGCGGTCGAGGCCGGCACCCCGAAAGCCGAGATCGCCGCGTCGTCGTATTCAGCCCCGCCACGCTCTACCGCTACATCAACCGCCATGCTGCCGCGCACATCAGGGTAAGAGTTCGCGTACCGGCGACCGGCGATCGACAAGATGTCGGTGTCCGCGATCGCCAGGGTGCAAACCGTTGATCCGAACTCGCTCACCGCATAGTTGTGCGGCTGTTCGGGTGGTCTCTCATTCGGGCGATTCCGCGACACCCTCGCGGCGCGTCGCCCGCGCTGCGCTCCCGACGGCCCGGCCTGAGCCCTTGTCCAGCAATCGGTCGGTTTCGAGCCGCCTGTCGAGCCCGGAGAAGCGCCCGGGCTCGACAGGGGAGCGGTGTCGGAGTCCGCAGTCCTACACTGCGCGTATGGGCCGAGGGGAGTGTCGCAGGAGGCGATCGCCGAGGCCGCGGAGGCGGTCGCGGAGTAGATCGACGTCCTGCTCGAACGGGCCCCGGACACCGTCCTTGGTGCGCCGCGGCCGGGCTCGCCGCAGTGGATGCAGGCGTGGGAGTCCCGCGGGTCGGAGGCCGACCGCGCCGCGCTCGAGCAGCGGGTGCTGGTGAGGATCGCGATCGCCGAGGCGGCCGGCGTGGATCCGCGTCACGAGGTCGAGCGAATCGAGATCACCGAGACCGGCGGGTACCAGCGGCGCGGCCGTCGGCGCCGTGGGGCAGCCGCCGCGGCGGGGTCGGAGAGTCAGCAGCTCGCGATTTGGTAGCCCGAAATTGCCGTCTCTGCCAGGCTATTCGTCGTAATCTCCGCTATCGGCCGGTGGGGCTGGACTGACTCGTCGTCTGCTGGGCGCACCCCGGGATGTCTGG
>NZ_BAABFB010000063.1:0-29222 GCF_039540555.1 Rhodococcus olei
GACCTACCAGGAGTTCGCCGTATCTCACCTGTCACACGCCGACGCTCACCGAGTTTTCAGATGCTCTCTTACCGACCCGCACCACTCCCGGCGGACATGTTCGAAGAGGCCAAGACTCGATGAACACAGACGAACCCTCGCCGGCCCGCGGGCCCGACCGCTGCACCTATCGAACGGTTGTGCGAATGGAAGGGTGCGGGGATTACCCGGGTCAGGGCTGCAGCGCGCGACACCCCTCGCCGTCGCGTGCCTCGCCGTCGGTGCGCGTTCGATCGCTGACCTACGAGCCGGCTCGGAGGGCCTCACGCATCATGTCGTAGCCGCGATCGGCAAGGGTGTTGGAGGCGATCACCGCGAGAACCATGCGGCTCCCGTTCTCTCCGAACACGCACATCACGTCCGTCGGTTGCCCGGGTATCGGGCCGGACACGGCGATGCCGTCCGGGCTGTCGATGAGGCGTTGGTTGGTGCTGATCGTGTTCCAGTTGAACGCAACGCGCGTCACCGGTCCGAGACGAAGCGTGAGCGCGGTGATCAGGTCGTGTAGTTCGGTGGTGAGGTTGGATGTCCGGGGCCACCAGGCTCCGTCAACGGACGCGCGATGTTCCGACCGCTGTGTGAGCAGAATGCGTGGCGTTCGAGTGGCGGGGGCGAACGGTTGACGGTTCCCCGGTGTAGGCATGCAGGCGCCCATGTCGAAGTGGGCTGGGATTGGTCGCATCATTGCGACTCTCCTCGAGGCCGCGAATCGGCCGATGGATGTTCCAATCGGCGCAGACCAGAGAGTGTCAATTCCAGTTCGTGGTGCGACCGACTCCCCGAGCCTACAGGCATTTCCCCGGGCGCGTCCCTGTCGGATGGATTGCGTGCCGGTGCACGCCGCGACTTGGGCACCGCACCCACGAGTGCCGCGAGTGCGGCGCGGTATCCATCGTCCGCCGTGCACCGGGCCGCAGCCCCAGAAGCGGAGGTGGGCGAACACCAGCCGGGGGGTCCCGCAGCCGCCGTCCGGCCGTGCGGGTAGTCGATCCGCGCCTGCTGCCGGGGAGTGCCTCGTGTTTGCGGCGCGGCACCGGTGGGTAGCCCGATGGGTGCTGGATCAAATCCGGTACGCGTGTCGGGTTGCCTCCTGCATGCGCATTACAGCCGCCGGCACGTTTTCACCCGTCCAGTGCGTGCCGGCGGCTTCATGGGACTGGACGGCCGGTCTGTTGCGCTTGCTGTAGAAGCGGTGCTAGACCGTAGGTGGGTTTCGACCTTATGCCGACGGCTGTCATCCCGCTGTCGGTCGATATTTTCGTGGCCCGCAAAGCCAAACGGCGGTTGAGCGAACAGCTGCGGTTCAAACCACGCTGGAGGCTCACCGTGCGTATCCACATTCATTGTCTCGATCAACCGTTGATCGAATCCTCGAGTACCAGCGCCCGCGGGCCCACGGTCGTCGCCGTGACGGGGGACTTGGACACTCCCGCAGTGCCCGACTTCCTCGAGGGCATCGACCGGGCGGTCAGCGAAGCAGCGCGAACCCTGATCGTCGACCTCTCGCGCGTGGACTTCGTCAGCATTTCGGCTGTGCAGGCGCTCGCGGAAGCGCAGGACAGGGCGACCTGCATGGGGTTGGCGATGCTTCTGGTACCGGCCGGACCGGTGTGCGTCCGAGCACTTTGGGCCACGGGTATGGCGAACCACTTCGATTGCTTCAGGTCCGTGCGGTCCGCGGTCACTGCCCGTCGGGCCGAACTGGCAGCGCACACCCACCTCGGCGAGGTGCGGACAATCACCGGAACGCGATAGTCGATGTGACAACTTCGGGCGCGTTTGTGGACCACTACACGTGGGTCGCGTGCCCGATCCGAGAGGCCGGAGCTGTGGAGTACGCGTTCCGGCGGCCTCGCTGTGCGCTCCTTGCGGGTGGGTACTGCCCACACGGGCCGGCGGTCGTTGCCGGCGAGGTACTGCCCGTGCTCGCAGTCGGCGCAGGCGGCGGCCGCGGCAGGGTGCGTTCGCCGCGGCGCTCGCAGGCGTCGTAGTAGGTGGACGGCGCGATCTTGCAGCCGTGGGCGGTGAGCACGCGGCAGATCGACTCGACGCCGTACTCCTGCTTGTGTGTGTCGATGTAGTCGACGATCACCGATTGCGGCGGTCGAGTTCCGCCGCGAAGAAGGTCGATGCGGATTTCAGAATCTCGTTGGCCTGCTTGAGTTCTCGGTTCTCCGCGCGAAGCTTCCGGAGTTCTTCGGCCGCGTCAGTGGTCACCCCTGGGCGTTGGCCCCGGTCGACCTGGTCCTGGTTCACCCAGTTCGCCAACGTCTGCGTGCTCCCGATTCCCAGCTTCTCGGCCACCGGCCTGATCGCCCCCCACTGCGAGGAATGTTCAGTGCGCACCTCGGCGACCATCCGCACCGCACGCTCCCGCAGCTCGGCTGGATACCTCTTCGAACCTGACATGACTCCATCCTTCCCAAGAGATGAAGTCTCCGGACTCACCGGGGTGATTCAGAGTTCCATTTTGCTTGGCGGTCGGATATCGAATGGCAGCAGCACCTTGCGAAGCCGGATTCGCGCCTGTCTGACTCGCTGGAGTTGACCCTGACGCTAGGTCATAGTTGACACTCGACTCATGCGAATAGGTCAGCTCGCCGACGCGGCCGGAACGACGCCGAGAACGGTGCGCCACTACCACCGGCTCGGTCTGCTCGATGAACCACAACGCCTGCCGAACGGTTACCGCGAATACACCGTCAGCGATGTCGTTCGGTTGATGCGTATCCGCTGGCTTGCCGACAGCGGCGTTCCGCTCGGCTCGGTGGCCGCGATTCTCTCCGAGGATGTTTCGGACGAAGCCGAGAGCGATGTAATCGCGGATCTTCGGGCGTTGATCAGTGCAGTGCAGGTTGAACAGGCCAAACTCGCCCGGCGCCACACCCGGCTCGCGTCGATGCTTGCCGACGCCGAGAACGGGAATCCGATCTCTGCACTGCCCGCGGACATCGCAGCGGCACTGGCCGACGCCATCGACTGCGCTCAGTTGCCCGAGGTGAGTGCGGTTCTTCGACGCGAGCGCGACCTGCTCGAGGTGCTCGCGATTTCCGGGGCCGTCCCGGAGGAGATTCTGGCCTGGTACGCGGCAGCGATCGTCGATGATGACCAGCGTGAGCGGTCTCTGGCGTTGCTCGCGGACTGGTCCGATCTCGAAGGCCGCAACCCGCACTCGGCGGAAGCGGAGATCGAAGTGCTCTCTCGCAGACTGCTTGCGCATTTCGAGCACCAGCAGACGTTGGCAGACCTACATGCGGCTGTACCCACCGCCGCTACGGGCGCCGGTCTTGCGCTGTCGCTTGAAGACGTCATACCGGACGACGCTCAGCGTGAGGTCGTACTCCGGGTCCAACGCAGGCTGCTCGAGGGCATGTCTGAGTCCGAGGGCGTTTGTTGACGTTCCTGAGGGGTCGGCGGTTCCATTGGATCGCCCAGATGGTGACGGTGTCCGTCCTGGTCGTCAACGGCGCGCTGCTTGCCGCGGGTTTCCTCACGCGAGCGCAGGCGGTCCTGTTGTTCGCCGTGGTCGAGGTTCCCCTCGGATGCGTCGTCGGTGTCGCGCTGGCCGCCGGGGTGGTGGCGCAGCGGCGCCGCGGCCTTGGGGAACGAGAGTCGGTTTTCCGAGTGCTCGGGGATTCCCCATTCTGGCCGCTGGTGCGGGCTGAGATTCGGGCCTACCGGTCCCTGTGGCTGTGGATGCGTGACCGCTACTCCGATATCGAGCCCGGTGCCCTCGTGTTCACCGCGAGCAAAGGGACCTTGGTGGTGCCTGCGGCTTTCGCGGTCGCCACAGTTATCGAGATCGGGGTGCTGCATCTCCTAATGCCCTGGTGGTGGCTCCGGATTGTGCTTGCCGGCCTCTCGATTTGGTCTTTGGTGGCGCTGTTGGGCTACGTGGCGGTTCACCGCGTCCACCCGCACTACCTGACCGACACGCGTTTCGTGATGCGGCAATCCGGCACGCTAGTGGCCACCCTTGACCGGGCGGACATCGTGTCCATCGCGCTCAGACGCCGATTCGCAGAGACGGCACCCACGATCATCGATGGACGGCTGTATGTCCCCAACGCAGACGGGACGACGATCGATATCGTGCTCACATCTCCGGTGACCGCACAGCTGCCGGCGCTACTCGCCAAACGTCGAAAGGTCCAAGTCGTCGATCGCATCAGTCTGTATGTGGATGAACCCACACAACTGATTTCAGCGTTGAGCGAGCCAACGCCCACCGTCGCGCGCACTGCGTCGGCGGAATGCATCCCCGAGGCGCGATAGGGATGGAAGTCTGCTGAGAGCGCCGGCTGCAGGATTTGATAGGTGAACCCAAGCAGGCCTCATGGGTGAACACCCTGGCCCCGGATTGGTGGATGGGATGGATGGAGCCGATGACGGGAATCGAACCCGCGTATTCAGCTTGGGAAGCTGATGTTCTACCATTGAACTACATCGGCGCGCGACTACCCCTGCAGCGTCGAAACCCTGCCTGTGAGGTGTTGCAGGGACGAATGTATCAGACGGCCCGCGGTGGGTGGAATCGGTTCCCTCGACGGCGCGCCCGAATCCCGGTCTGTCCAGCTAGATGCCGTGTGCGGTGGGGTGCTTCGGCTGGTAGAGGCCGACCTCGCCCCCGCCCGGCAGTCGGATCGAGGTCAGCAGTCCCCAGCGCTGGTCGGTCACCGGCGCGGCGAACTCGACACCCTTCGCGGTCAGTTCCGCGACGGTGGCCGCGACGTCGTCGCACATCAGGTACAGCTCGTGCCGGCCGTCGCCGTCCGTCGGGTGCACCGCCACCTCGGCCGGTGGCAGCGCAAAGACGAGCCAGCCGCCGCCCGCGTCGACGTGCGGGTATCCGAGTACGTCGCGCAGGAACGCGCGGTCCGCCTCGGCGTCGCGGCTGTGGATGACGATGTGTGCCCCGGTGATCATGGGGTCGACGCTATCGGTGGGCCGCCCCTTCTGCGCCGGGCCCGCGCCCACTAACCTCGTGCTGTGCTTCTCTCCGACCGCGACATCCGCACCGAAATTGCCACGAACCGCCTCGGCATCGATCCGTTCGACGAGTCGATGGTGCAGCCGTCGAGTGTGGACGTCCGCCTGGACCGGCTGTTCCGGGTGTTCAACAACACGCGGTACACGCACATCGATCCGGCGCAGCAGCAGGACGAGCTGACGAGCCTGGTGGAGCCGGCGGAGGGGGAGCCGTTCGTGCTGCACCCGGGGGAGTTCGTGCTGGGATCGACGCTCGAGTTCTGCTCCCTGCCCGACGACCTCGCCGGCCGCCTCGAGGGCAAGTCCAGCCTGGGCCGGCTCGGTCTGCTCACGCACTCGACGGCGGGGTTCATCGACCCCGGCTTCAACGGGCACATCACCCTCGAGCTGTCGAACGTCGCGAACCTGCCGATCACGCTGTGGCCGGGCATGAAGATCGGGCAGCTGTGCCTGTTCCGGCTGTCGAGCCCCGCACAGAACCCGTACGGCAGCGCCGCGGTCGGCTCCAAGTACCAGGGGCAACGGGGGCCGACGCCGTCGAAGGCGTACCTGAACTTCGTGACCGCGCCGGTCGAGTAGCCGCCGGGCTCACCACACCGGGCGGTCCAGCAGGCCGAGACGGCAGCCCAGTCGGCTCAGGTACCCGAGGTCGCCGTGCACCCGCACCTGCCCGGCCAGGTACTGCCGCCGGGCGTCCTTGCGTCCGCGCAGGATCGCATCCACCCGGCGGGGGTCGCCGACGACCTCCACGAGCGGCGTGTGCCGCGGCTCCCGGCCGGTGTCCACCCAGATGGTGTCGTCGGTGACCTGCACCGTCAGGTCCGGCGGCCGCCCCTCCGCGGACCGGAACACGATCGCACCCGTCCGCAGGCAGTCGTCGTCCTCGATGCGGGCCAGGTCGGCGCACAGCACCTCCCGCAACGACGCCACCCCGCGACTGCGACACCGCGAAGCAGTGGTCTGCGTTGCCGTCGTCATCGCCGTGCCACCTCCGCTCGGGGGCCGAAACCTCACGTCGACCCGATGAATACACGTTATGGCGGCCCAGACGGTTCGACACGAGTAACGCGCTACCCGACTCGCTCCGTACATGCCCCGTTCGCCGTCGGTATCCGGGGCGATTACTTGCGCCGCGTACCAAGAACCCCATGCGCTGCACCGTATTCGGGACCGGCTACCTCGGCGCCACGCACGCGGCCTGCATGGCGGAGCTCGGCCACGACGTGCTCGGAGTCGACATCGACCCCGGGAAGGTCGCCAAGCTGTCCGGCGGCGAGGTCCCGTTCTACGAACCCGGTCTCGCCGACGTGTTGCGCCGCAACCTCGATGCCGGCCGGCTGCGGTTCACCACGTCGTACCCGGAGGCGGCGGCGTTCGCGGACCTGCACTTCCTCGGCGTCGGCACCCCGCAGAAGAAGGGCGAGTACGGCGCCGACCTGCGGCACGTGCACGCCGTCGTCGACACCCTCGCCCCGCTGCTGGACCGGCCCGCGGTGATCGTCGGCAAGTCCACCGTCCCGGTCGGCACCGCGGCCGAACTGGGCTGCCGTGCACGGGAACTCGCCCCCGCAGCCGACGAGGTGGAGGTGGTGTGGAACCCCGAGTTCCTGCGCGAGGGTTTCGCGGTCGCGGACACCCTGCGACCCGACCGGCTCGTCGTCGGCGTCGACCCGTCCCGGCCCGGACGCGCCGAGACACTGCTGCGGGAGCTGTATGCGCCGCTGATCGAGGCGGAGGTGCCGTACCTGAGCACCGACCTGCCGACCGCCGAACTGGTCAAGGTGTCGGCGAACGCCTTTCTCGCGACCAAGATCTCGTTCATCAACGCGATCTCCGAGGTGTGCGAGGCCACCGGTGCCGACGTCACCGCGCTGGCCGACGCGCTCGGCCACGACGCCCGCATCGGCCGCCGCTTCCTCAACGCCGGACTCGGCTTCGGTGGCGGCTGCCTGCCGAAGGACATCCGCGCGTTCATGGCCCGTGCCGGCGAGCTCGGCGCCGACCAGGCGCTGACGTTCCTGCGCGAGGTCGACAGCATCAACATGCGCCGCCGCACCAAGATGGTGCAGCTCGCCACCCGGGCGGTCGGCGGCTCGGTCCTCGGCACGAACATCGCCGTTCTCGGCGCCGCGTTCAAGCCCGAGTCCGACGACGTCCGCGATTCGCCCGCGCTCAACGTCGCGGGCATGTTGCAGCTGCACGGCGCGGTGGTGAGCGTCTACGACCCGAAAGCAATGGACAACTCCCGGCGACAATTCCCGACGCTGAACTACGCGACCTCGACCGTCGAGGCGTGCGAGGGCGCGGACGCGGTGCTGGTGGCGACCGAGTGGGAGGAGTTCCGCATCATCGACCCTGCCGACCTCGGATCGGTGGTCCGCTCCCGGGTGGTCGTGGACGGGCGCAACTGCCTCGACCGGCGGCGGTGGACGAGCGCAGGCTGGCGGTTCCTCGCGCTCGGACGCGAGACGATGGCTAATGTTCAGCAATACAGACTGGATGCCTGACCAGGGCGGAAGTCCCCGGGAGGCGACCCCAGGTGGCTCCGGCGGCCGCACACCGGTTCGTTAAAATCGCCGAGTTCGCGTGCGCGCCGTCGGGGACGCACACCGGTAGAACGAGGACGGCTCGATGAGTGCGGTACTGGGAGTGTCGGTGGGGGCGAGTGCTGTCCGCATGGCCACCCAGGCAGGCCCGGACCCCGTCGCCGCCGGGTTCCACCGCCACGCCGTCGCGGTCCAGGCCGGCGCGGGGGAGGACCTCGCCGCCCGGTCCATCGGAGTGCTGCTCGAGGGCGCGGACCATGCGGACATCGACGCCACCGGCGTCGCGTACCGCGGCGACGTGCAGGCAGGCGCGATGCACGACGCGATGGCCCGGCAACACCTCTACAACTACCGGCTGGTGCCGGAGGCGGCCGCCGTCGTCGCGCTGCTCGAGAGCGTCGGCCAGCTCGGCCCCGACGACCACACCCTCGTCCTCTACGACCTCGGCAGCTCCGGGGTGACGGTCAGCGTCGTCGACCGGTACAGCCGCGACGTCCTCGCCTTCGACCACGGCGACGTCGCCGGCGGCGACCGGTTCGACGCCCTGATCGCCGACCAGCAGCTCCGTGAACGCGGCCTCGAACCGCCCACCGACCAGTGGGCCGCCGCCGACCTGCTCGCCCGCTGCCGGGTCGCGAAGGAACAGCTCTCGACCACCGGCGCCGCGTGCCTCCCCGGCGACGGGGGACTGATCCTGCTCAACCGCGAACGCTTCGAGGCCCTGGTCCGCGTCCCGGTCGAGGCGTCCGCGCGGCTGACCCGCGAGGTCGTCGCCGCGTCCGGCCGCCACCCCGACGTGCTCGTGCTGCTCGGCGGCGGTGCCCGCATCCCGCTCGTCCAGTCCCTGCTGCAGGACTGGCTCGCGCTGCCCACGATCGTCCCGCCGGAGCCCGAGATGGTCGTCGCGCAGGGGGCGGCGCTGCTCGCGACACCGGTCGAGCCCCCGCAGTCCGCACCCGAGGGATCCGACGGCCCGGCCGTCGGCGCGCACCGGCGTCGGCACGGCCCGTCGAAGCGGCAGCTCGCGGTCGCGGGTGTCGCCGCCGCCGGACTGGTGGCGATCGCCGGGCTCGGGTTCGCGCTCGACCACGACCCCGAGTCGAACCCCCAGGGCGAGCGGCAGGCCACCGAGGTGCTGCTGCCGCCGACCACCACGCCCCCGCCGCCGACCACGACGACGACACCGCCCCCGCCGCCGCCGGCACCGGCACCGGCGGCGCAGCCCGTCGAGGTCGTCGAGTCTCCGGCCCCGCCGCCGCCTCCTCCGGCGCCGCGCTACCTGAACCTGCCCGCCCCGATCCAGATCCAGGTCCCGCCGGGTATCCAGTTGCCGCCCGGCATGGTTCGCTGACGCTCCGACGTCAGCGGGCGTGCCGGCCGCCGCGGCGGGGTGCCGCGACGGCGGGGGAGCCCGGGCCGGCCGTCCGCGGCGCCGGTGGGCGGGCGAGGGTGACGGCGATCGCGGTGGTGAGCGGCACCGACAGGGCCAACGCGATGCCGCCGACCGCGGACCGCAGGATCTCGATCGCGACCGCGTCCCCGGTGAGCACGTCCGTGATCGAGCGGCCCGCCACCGAGAACAACAGCAGCAGCGGCAGCGCGCCGCCGGCGTACGCGAGGACCAGGGTGTACACGGTGCTGGCGATGTGGTCGCGGCCCACCCGCATCGCCGCCGCGAACACCGATCGGCGGCCCGCCGCGGGGTCGAGATGCGCCAGCTCGAACGCCGACGACGCCTGCGTGATCGTCACGTCGTTGAGGACGCCGAGCGAACCGATGATGAACCCGGCGAGCAGCAGGCCGGTGATCGACACGTGCCCGATGTAGGTCTGGACGTTGGTGTTCTGTTCCTCGGACAGGCCGGTCAGATGCGTCAATTCGATTGCTGCCCAAGACAACACCGCGGCGAGCACCATCGACGACAGGGTGCCGAGCAGCGCCGAGCTGGTCCGCAGGCTCACCCCGTGCGCCAGGTACAGCACCGCGTACAGGATGATCGCGCCGCCGACCAGCGCGACCGGCACCGCCGGTTTGCCGTCCAGCAGCGCGGGCAGCATGAACCCGACCAGCACCCCGAACGCGACCAGCAGGCCGAGCAGCGCCCGCACGCCGCGCCACCGCGCGACGACGACCACGGCCAGCACGAACACGGCGACGACCGCGAGCAGCGACCAGCCGCGGGAGAAGTCCTCGAACGAGTACTCCGTCGCCCCGGACGGGTCCGTCTGCCGGACGAGCCGGATGTGGTCGCCGGCCTGCAGGTCGGGCTGGCCGGGGCCGGGGCCGATCTCGAGCAGCGTCCGGGTGCCCTTGTTCGGGCCCGACTCGATCGCGACGACGCTGCGGTCGCACTCGTACGAGTTGTTCGGCGGCGGCAGCGGATTCGCGGTGAACGGTCGCCCGACCGAGGGGCTGCCGCACGGTCCGACGTCGGACGTGACGACGGTGCCGGCCTCGGTGACGACGGCGCCGCCGCCCGACGTCTGGAACGGGAGCGGGATCTCCACGCTGTGCCGGCTCGGCCACAGCGCGACAAGGCCGATCAGGACGGCGACGCCGATGGCGGTCAGCAACCCGACCACCACGCGAGCGGCGACGGGGCCGACGGGGACGGGACCGGTGTGGCCGTGACCGTGGCCGTGACTCATCGCGTCTGACTCCGCATGGCGCCAGGGTACCCAGGACGCGTGGACGGGCCCGCAGTCACTCGGCCACGCCCGGAAGGCGCGGAAGAAGTTCGGAGAGATCCCCCCAGCGGGGTGGCGGGGTACAGGGGGGTGTCTCCCCGCCACCGGCCCGATTGCACACAGGGGGGGAGGTGCAATCGAGCGTGCTGGACACCATCGGTGTCGTGTCCGAATCTACCGTGTCTTGCCCGATCTGTCTCACGGGGGGTGGAAATTCGCGACGAAACGCCGGTCTCGCCGACGCGGGTCACCCTCCGGGGAGGTGGTGGCGACGCCGGTCAGAACGTCTCGCGGTGCACGGCCTCGGACAGCGGACGGCCCTCGCGCCACCCGAACCGCACCAGGTCCGGCGTCTGCTGGAACTGTGAGACCGGCCCGACGCACAACCACGCGATCGGACGGATCGGAGCAGGCACCCCCACCAACTCGGTGAGGAAGGCCTCGTCGTAGAACGACACCCACCCGACCCCGACACCCTCGGCGACCGCCGCCAGCCAGATGTTCTGGATCGCCAGCACCGCCGAGAACACGCCGGTGTCCTCGACCGTGTGCCGGCCCAGGATGTGGGTGCCGCCGCGGCTCGCGTCGTAGGTCACGACGATCCCGGTGCCCGACTCGCGGACACCCTCGATCTTGATCGGGTCGAACGTCGCGCGACGCTCCGGCGGCAACGAGTCCGCGAACCTGCGCCGGCACCCGGCGACGTGGTCGGCGAACGTGTCGAGCGTGCCGGGGTCCTGCACCACGACGAAATCCCACGGCTGCGTGTTGCCGACGCTCGGCGCGTTGTGGCCGGCCTGCAGGATCCGCGTCAACTGTTCCTCGCCGATGCGTTCGCCGGTGAACTCGGCCCGGACGTCGCGCCGCATCCGGATCGCGTCGTAGACGGACATCGCCGGGACGGCCGCGCCGGTCTCGGCCGGGCTCACATTGCTGGACACACCTGCACGGTAGCCGATCTCCCGAACCCGCCGTCGGTGCGTGCCGACGGGCGGGAGCGGCGGTCGCCGGAGGCTCCCCCCGGCGCGGCCTACTGGCTGTAGCCGGCCAGGAAGTTGCCGAAACGTTCGATCGCCACGGCCAGGTCCCGTGCCCACGGCAGCGTCACGATCCGCAGGTGGTTGTGATCCGGCCAGTTGAAGCCGGTGCCCTGGACCATCAGGATCTTCTCCTGCAGCAGCAGGTCCTGCACCAGCTTCTCGTCGTCGTGGATCTCGTACACGTTCGGGTCCAGGCGCGGGAACGCGTACAGCGCGCCGCGGGGCTTGACGCAGGACACGCCCGGGATCATGTTCAGCCGCTCCCACGCGACGTCCCGCTGCTCGAGCAGCCGGCCGCCCGGCAGGATCAGGTCCTCGATGCTCTGGTAGCCGCCGAGCGCCACCTGAATGGCGTGCTGGGCAGGCACATTCGGGCACAGGCGCATCGACGCGAGCAGGTCGAGGCCCTCGAGGAAGCTGGCGGCGTGGTCCTTCGGTCCGGTGATCGCGACCCACCCCGAGCGGTAGCCGGCGACCCGGTACGCCTTGGACAGTCCGTTGAAGGTCAGGCACAGCAGATCCGGTGCCAGGGTCGCGAGGGAGATGTGCTTCGCGTCGTCGTACAGGATCTTGTCGTAGATCTCGTCGGCGAGCAGCAGCAGCGAATGCTTGCGGGCCAGCGCGACGATCTGGCTGAGCACCTCGTGCGAGTACACCGCGCCCGTCGGGTTGTTCGGGTTGATCACGACGATCGCCTTGGTGCGCGGGGTGATCTTCGCCTCGATGTCCGCGATGTCCGGGTTCCAGTCGTCGGCCTCGTCGCACAGGTAGTGCACCGGCGTGCCGCCGGCCAGCGACGTCGTCGCCGTCCACAGCGGGTAGTCCGGTGCCGGGATCAGCACCTCGTCGCCGTTGTCGAGCAGGGCCTGCATCGTCATCGTGATCAGCTCGGAGACGCCGTTGCCGAGGTACACGTCGTCGACGTCGAGCTCGGGGAAGCCGGGCACCAGCTCGTACCGGGTGACGATCGCCCGGCGCGCCGACAGGATGCCCTTCGACTCCGAGTAGCCCTGCGCGGTCGGCAGCGCCGCGATCATGTCGCGCATGATCACGTCCGGCGCCTCGAACCCGAACGGCGCCGGGTTGCCGATGTTCAGCTTGAGGATGCGGTGCCCCTCCGCCTCCAGCCGCGCGGCGTGCGCGTGTACCGGACCCCGGATCTCGTACAGCACGTTCTGCAGCTTCGCGGACTGGTTCAGCACGCGCGGCGGGATGTGGGTGTGGTGGGAGGGCTCCGAGACGGTCACCCGTCCATGGTGCCACTGCCGGTAAAGCGAATTATGGCCGGGGACCGTGGCGAACAGCACAAACCCGCCGCTCTGCGGTGGGGAAACGGGTGCGTGTGCAGAGCGCGCGGAGGACAATTGGGCGCGGCCGCACACGACAGGATGTGAATCTCCATGAGCGCCCCGACGTTTCCCCGTCCCGCCCCGGTCGACCTCGCACACCACACCCATCTGACCGGATTGTTCGCACCGCAACGCGACGAGGTCGACGTCCGCGACCTCGAGGTGACCGGGGAGTTGCCCACCGACCTGCACGGCGCCTACCTGCGCAACGGCCCCAACCCGCGCTTCGACCCGATCGGCACGTACGTGTACCCGCTCGACGGCGACGGCATGGTGCACCGCGTCGACATCGCCGACGGCACGGTCCGGTACACCAACCGGTTCGTCCGCACCCCGATGGTCGTCGCCGAGGAACGCGCCGGGCACGCGATCTGGGCCGGCGTCACCGACCCCTACACCCCCGGCGAGGACGAGGTCGGGCCGGAGCTCGCCGGCACCGGACGCGAACTGCCCGACATCAACGTCGTCCGGCACGGCGGCCGCCTGCTCGCGATGGCCGAGACCACCCGGCCCTACCGGCTCGACCCCGACGACCTGCGCACCCTCGGACCGGACACCTGCGACGGCGCGATGCCGGTCGGCAGCACCGCGCACCCCAAGGTCGACCCGGTCACCGGCGACCTCGTCCTGTTCAACTACCTCCTCGACGCGCCCTACCTGACGTGGTCGGTGGTCGCGGCCGACGGGTCGCTGTCGCGGCCGCCGACCGTCGTCGACGGCCTCGACAAGCCGTTGATGATCCACGACATGGCCCTGACCGACCGCTACGTCGTGCTGGTCCTGTGTCCGCTGGTGTTCGACATCGCGGCCGCGGTCACCGGCGGCTCGATCCTCGACTGGCGGCCCGACGACGGCACCCGGGTCGCGCTGATCCCCCGCGACGGCGGCCCCGTCCGCTGGGCGAGCTGCGACGCGTTCTGGGTGTGGCACTTCGCCGGCGCCCGCGACCTCCCCGACGGCCGGGTGCAGGTCGACTACGCGCAGTGGGCGTACCCCGGGCAATTCGCCGCCGCCGCCACCCCGAACCGCGGCGGGCTGGTGCGGGCCGTCGTGGACCCCGACCGCGGCACCGTCGATCGCACCGTCGTCCACGACCGCGACATCGAGTTCCCCCGCGTCGACGACCGGACCCTGACCCGGGCCCGCGGCCCGCTCGCGTCGATCGGCAAACTCGGCGCACGCGACGGGCGCATGGACTCCCTGTGGTTCTTCGACCCCGACGCCGGTACCGAGAAGCACTGGGACCCGGGGCCGCTGTCCGTCGCCGAACCGGTCTACCTGACCGGCGCCGACCACGACTACTGGGGCATGCTCGGCACCGACCGCGAGACGCTGACCTCGTGGTTCGTGGTCCTGCCCGCCGACGACCCGGCATCCGGTCCGCTGGCCCGCGTCCGGATGCCGATCCGGGTCCCCGCCGGACTGCACGGGGCGTGGCTGCCGGCCTGACGTCCACGGGCGGGTCCCGGTCCGCGGTGTCGGGTTTGTCACCTTGTCGCCGTCGGGGTTGAGATCTGCCGCGCCCCGGCGATACTTACTCTTCGGTTTGTTCAACAGTGGCCAACGGCGACGTGAAATGTCGGAGGGGTGGGGAGCGTCGTGGTGGCAGGCACACGGGGGGTGGCGAGCCGGCAGCAATCAATCAGCGAATCGCGGTGGCGTGATCCGCGACGGTACCTGTGGCTGCTCGGACTCGTGATCCCGCTGACCCCGTTCCTCGCCTGGCTCGGGGTGCACCTGTTCGGACTCGGCCTGTTCTGGGCCGCCGGCGGCATCGTCATGCTCGTCGTCATCCCGATCGTCGACCTCGTCGTCGGTGCGGACCGGACGAACCCGCCCGACGAGGCGATGGCGGACCTCGAGAACGACCGCTACTACCGCTGGTGCACGTACCTGTACCTGCCGCTGCAGTACGCGGGCCTGCTCGTCGCCTGCTACGCGTGGACCACCGCCCCGATGGCCGGGGCGGAACGATTCGCGATGGCCACCACCGCCGGCATCGTCGCCGGTGTCGGCATCAACGCCGCCCACGAACTGGGGCACAAGCGACCCAAACACGAGCGGTGGCTCGCGAAGATCGCCCTCGCGCAGTCGTTCTACGGACACTTCTACGTCGAGCACAACCACGGCCACCACCTGCGGGTCGCGACCCCGGAGGATCCGGCCACCGCACGCTACGGCGAGTCGTTCTGGGCGTTCCTGCCGCGCACCGTGTTCGGTGGTATCCGGTCCGCGTGGCGGTACGAGAAGGCGCGGCTCGCGCGCCGCGGCCGGCGCACCTGGAGTGTGCGCAACGACGTCCTCAACGCCTGGGCGATGAGCGTCGTGCTGTTCGCGGCCCTCCTCGTCGGCTACGGGTGGAGCATCGCGCCGTGGCTGGCGCTGCAGGCGGTGTTCGGTGTCGTCTTCCTCGAGGCGGTGAACTATCTCGAGCACTACGGGCTGCTGCGCCGCAAACTCGACGACGGGCGCTACGAACGCGTCGCGCCGCGGCACAGCTGGAACAGCGACCACGTGTGCAGCAACGCCTTCCTGTACCAGCTGCAACGGCACAGCGACCACCACGCGAACCCCCTGCGCCGCTACCAGACCCTCCGCTCGATGCGGGACGCCCCGCAACTTCCCGCCGGCTACGCGGTCCTCGTCATCGTCGCGGTGATTCCGCCGCTGTGGCGGCGGGTGATGGATCCCCGCCTCCTCGCCCACTACGACGGCAACCTCTCGCGGGCCAACGTCCACCCCTCGCTGGTGGGAAAGTAGGGGGACCGGTCCGGCGCGTCGGTGGACGAGTGCGACGCCGGGTGCCACGGCAGCGATGAGTTCGCCGGCGCCCACAGGTCTACCCACCGACCGACAACCACACAGCGGGAGGTAGGACATGGGCCTCATCCACATCGAGCTGTTCGCGACCCTCGACCTCGTCGGGCAGGCGCCCGGCGGCCCCGACGAGGACCCGGTGGGGTTCCCGTTCGGTGGCTGGCAGGCACCCCTGCTGGACGACGTCACCGGGGCGCAGGTCGGTGCCGCGTACGAGGGCACGGACGCCCTGCTGCTCGGCCGGCGGACGTACGACATCTTCGCCGCCTACTGGCCGCACCAGGAGGGCGGCGAGGACAACGGGATCGCCACGCTCTTCAACAGCGTCCCGAAGTACGTGGCCTCGCGCGGCAGGCCCGACCTGTCGTGGGCCGGGTCCACCCAGCTCGGCCCGGATCTGGCAGGCGCGGTGCGCGACATCCGTGACCGGCACGAGCACGTGAAGGTCGTCGGGAGCCTGAACCTGGTGCAGACACTCCTGCGGGAGAAGCTCTTCGACCGCCTCGACCTCTGGGTGCACCCGATCGTGCTCGGGGTCGGGAAGAAGGTGTTCGACGGCGGCGCGGTGCCCACGAACCTCACGCTCCTCGAACCGCCGGTCGCCGGCCCGATGGGCACCGTGTACCTGCGCTACGGGCTTGCCGACGGAACGCCCGCGACGGGGGACATGAGCGCACCCGATCGCGGTGTCGGCGCAGACTGAGGCAACTCCCGAGCCCGGTGGTCGGTGTCGTCGACGGCGACGTCGTCGGCGCCGATCCGGCGCGCCCCGGATCGAGTGGCCGAATGCGAAAGCGCCCCCACCGTTTCCGGTGGGGGCGCTCGTCGTCTCGCGCGGTTACCTGCGGCCGGGGGCCTTGGCGCCGGGCTTGAACCCGAGTCCGCCTGCCTTCGGCTGCGGCGGTGCCGGAGCCGCGGCGGCGGGCGCGGCCGGAGCCTCCGCGGCGGGAGCCTCGGCGGCGGGTTCGGCCGGGGCCGTCTCCTCCGCGACCGGAGCCGGAGCCGCGGCCGCGGCAGCCGGGGCGGCGGCCTTACGGGCGCCGGGTGCCTTCGCGCCCGACTTGAACCCGAGTCCGCCCGCCTTCGGCTGCGGCGGCGCCGGAGCCTCGGCGGCGGGTTCGGCCGGCGCTTCGACGACCGGTGCTTCCGCGGCGGCCGGGGCAGCCGCCGGGGCGGCCGCGGCCGGAGGCGCTGCCTTCTTCGCGCCGGGAGCCTTGAGTCCGCCCTTCATCTGCAGTCCGCCGGGCTTGGCCTTCGGTGGCTCGGTCGCGGCAGGTGCCGCGGCCTCGGCGGTCGGCGCCGCAGCCTCGGCGGCCGGGGCAGCCGCGGCCGGAGCCGCCGCCTTCTTCGCGCCCGGGGCCTTGAGTCCGCCCTTCATCTGCAGCCCGCCCGGCTTCGCAGCCGGTGCGGCGGGAGCCTCGGCGGCGGGAGCGGCGTCGGCGGCCGGAGCGGCGGCCTTCTTCGCGCCCGGGGCCTTGAGTCCGCCCTTCATCTGCAGCCCGCCGGCCTTCGCGGCGGGCGCGCCCGCCGCGGCAGCGGGAGCGGCCGCAGCGGGAGCCGCGGCACCGGGAGCCTTCGCGCCCGGAGCCTTGAGGCCGCCCTTCATCTGCAGACCGCCGGCCTTCGGAGCCACCGGCGCGGCGGGCGCTGCCGCGGCCGGAGCCTCGGCGAGTGCCTCCTCGACGATCGGAGCGGCCACGGCGGCGACCTTCTCCTTCGGCTTCTGCACGACCTTCAGGTTCGCGGTCAGCGTCTCCGGCTCGAGACGGGTGATCGACTCGAGCATCATCTGCGCGACGTCGACGACCTCGACGCCCTCTCCCTGGCCCTGCTCCTGGCGCGCGGTGACGCCGTCGGTGAGCATGACGCGGCAGAACGGGCAGCCGGTGGCGATCTTCTTCGGATCGGTCGAGAGGGCCTCGTCGACGCGGTCGATGTTGATCCGCTTGCCGAGCTGCTCCTCCATCCACATGCGGGCACCGCCGGCGCCACAGCACATGGACCGCTCGCCGTGACGCGGCATCTCCTTGAGCGTCGAGCCGGTGGCGGCCATCAGTTCACGCGGCGCGTCGTACACCTTGTTGTGGCGGCCGAGGAAGCACGGGTCGTGGTAGGTGACGTCCTCCTGCACCGACGCGACCGGGATCAGCTTCTTGGCCCGCACCAGACGGTTGAGCAGCTGGGTGTGGTGGATGACCTCGTACCGGCCACCGACCTCGGGGTACTCGTTACCGAGCGCGTTGAAGCAGTGGGCACAGGTGACGACGATCTTGCGCTTGGATTGCTCGACACCCTCGAAGACGTTGTTCAGCACCTCGATGTTCTGCATCGCGAGCTGCTGGAACAGGAATTCGTTGCCGGCGCGGCGAGCGGAGTCGCCGGTGCAGGTCTCCTCGGCGCCCAGGACCATGAACTTCACGCCCGCGGTCGCGAGCAGCTCGGCGACGGCCTTGGTGGTCTTCTTCGCGCGGTCCTCGTAGGCGCCGGCGCAACCGACCCAGAAGAGGTACTCGTAGTCCTCGAACGTCTCGGCGTCCTGACCGAACACCGGGATCTCGAAGTCCATCTCGGAGATCCAGTTGAGCCGGTCCTTGGCGTTCTGGCCCCAGGGGTTGCCCTTGTTCTCGAGGTTCTTGAACAGGCCGGCCAGCTCGGACGGGAACTCCGACTCGATCAGCACCTGGTAGCGGCGCATGTCGATGATGTGGTCGACGTGCTCGATGTCGACGGGGCACTGCTCGACGCAGGCGCCGCAGTTGGTGCACGACCACAGCGTCTCGAGGTCGATGACCGGGGCCTGCTCGCCGGCGGCGACCAGCTCGGCGGTCTCGCCGACGAGCTTGCGCTCGGCCTCGAGGCGGGCGGCCTCGGGGATCTTCGCCAGCGCGGCCTCGTTGACGTTGCCCTCGGCGTCGACCAGGCCGACCTCGTCGCCGCCCATGTCCTTGCGGCCGCCGGCCAGCAGGTACGGGGCCTTGGTGTAGCCGTGGTCGCGAAGCGACATGATGAGCAGCTTCGGGCTCAGCGGCTTGCCGGTGTTCCACGCGGGGCACTGGGACTGGCAGCGTCCGCACTCGGTGCAGGTGGTGAAGTCCAGCCAGCCCTTCCAGGAGAAGTCCTCGATCCGGCCGGCGCCGAGGGTGTCGGTGTCGGGGTCGACGTTCTCCATCGTCAGGGCCTTGCCCTTGGACATCATCGGCTTCGCGGCGCCGAGGGCGACGCCGCCGTCGTCCTCACGCTTGAAGTAGATGTTCGGGAAGGCGGAGAAGCGGTGCCAGGCGACACCCCAGGTGATGTTGCGGCCGACGACGTACAGCCAGATCATGCCGGACATCAGCTTGACGAACGCGAAGATCGACACCATCACGGCGCTCGCGGGCAGCAGCTTCGCGACGTTCATCGTGAAGAAGTCGGTCCACGGGTTCGAGTGCCCGGTCATCGCGATGCGTCCGGCCTTGACGAAGATCATGCCGAGGCCCTCGACGAGCACGACGATCTCGACGAAGTAGGCGGGGCCGAACTTGGAGCCGCCGAAACGGGAGAGCCGCGCCGGGATCCGCGGGTGGTTGAGCTGACGGATCACGATCAGCGTGATGATGCCGACGACGGTGCCGATGCCGAGCAGTTCGTCCCACAGGTGCCAGGCCGCGGTGTTGCCGAACAGTGGCCAGTGGAACTCGGGGTTGAACGTCTGGCCGTACGCCTCGAACCACAGCAGGAAGCCGCCGAGGAAGCCGATCATCACGAGCCAGTGCGCCCAGCCGACGGTGCGGAACTTCACCATCCGGGTGTGCGCGATGAACTCGACGATCATCTGCTTGATACGAGGGAAGAACGGGCGCCAGCGGTCAGGTGCTGATTGTCCGATCATGACTGTCTTGCCCATGGTCCAGGCCCCGCTCAAGAACGAGGCCCAGCACACGAGGCTGAGCAGTACGCCGATCGTGCCCAACGTGATCGTCAGGGCGTTCATGTCTCGGCCTTTCCTTACTTCGACGGCAACGTCAACAAGGGTAAGTTACCGCAAGTTACCCGCCGGTAGCATTGAGGTTCGGTATCGCGTTCGTGGTTGCGCTGCCGATGTGTGCTCCGGCGACGCGGAAGTGCTGGCCATCACGGTAAATGCTGCCCTGTCGGGGGCTCCGCACAGGTGAGCCTAACTAAGGCAACTGACCAGTAACTTTGCACCGTAAGTGAGGGTGTCCTTACGCATGCTCACATTAGTTGTTCTCAGGGAGCTCACAGACTAGGGTGCGTCTGTTGCTTTGTCTTTGCTCGCCGACGCGAGTTCCTTCCGGAGGGGATCGATCGAATGGGAATGAAGAAGTTCGCCGTCACCGCGATGCTCGCGGTCGCCGCGCTCGGGGTCGGCGCCGGTACGTCGCACGCGAACCCGGCGGCGCCCGAGACGATCGACTGGAGCTCGAAGGTCGACGGCCGCTCCGTCGTCACGACCATCGACGCCGGCGCGTTCAAGGTGTCGGGTGACGGCAAGAACATCGAACTTCAGGACAACACCGGCAAGCCGGTCATCGTCCTCCCGCTCGCCTTCCAGCTCAACTCCCTCCAGTTCCCGATGGAGCAGAAGATCAGCGAGGACGGCAAGACCGTCACCCTGACCCCGGTCTTCGACCTCGGCAAGGCCAAGCCGATCGCGGCCGACGCGACCCCGCAGCCGATCAACGGCGCCGGCCTCGCGATCAAGGACATCGCCTCGCCCGAGGAGAACCTGATGGCGCAGGACACCTTCACCTCGCAGCTCGCGGTTGCGACGGCGTCGGGCGGCCTGATCGGCACCATCATCGGCGCGGTCGTCGGTACCTTCGTGATGCCCGCGGTGGGCACGGTCACCGGGGCGACGATCGGTGGCATCGCCGGCACCATCGCCATCGGTGGCCCGACCCTGATCGCCGCCGGTATCGGCCTGGGCCAGACCCTGATGGCGCCGCCCGGCACCACGGTCTACGCCAAGAAGTAGGTCAAGACATTCGAGCGGCCCGTCACCTCGCGGAGGTGACGGGCCGCTCGTCGTTGTGGTGCCCGCGCCAGAGTGGTGTCGGGGAAACGGCGAGGCGGGGACGCGCTGTGCGCGTCCCCGCCTCGCCTTGCCTGGATCAGGAGAGCCGGGCGCCGCCGGCGTTCGTCGCGATCGTGAAGATGTAGCCGAGCGACGTCATCACCAGGCCGAGGATGTCTCCGGTGCCGGCGGTGGTGGTGTCTGCGATGTCTGCGGGCATTGCACTTCCTTCGTCTACGTAGGCCGGCGCGCGCCGGCGGTTCCGCCCGACTGGTCCCCCCAGTCAGTTCGTCCCTCAAACTTGTTGTCGCTGCGAAAAAGATGTGCGGTCAACAACTTCCGGAATCCTAGCGTGTCCCGCTGCGGGGCGGGCACGCTACCCCACGGCACCCGGAAACGACTGTGCGGGGTTGTCGTCCGATCGGACGACAACCCCGCACAGTGTTTAACGGGCGACTAGCTGGTGCGGACCTTCAGGCCCGGGTTGTCGGCGAGGATCGCGTTGATCGGGGTCGCGAAGAGCTGCGGCGAGTCACCGAGAACGGTGGTGACCACCTGGGCCACCTCGCAGAACTGCAGGTCGCCGACGTTCGAGGCGCTGGAGATGCCGAGGGCCCGATCGCCGGTGACGATGGTGCCGCCGCTGTCGCCCTGCAGGGCGCAGATGTTCGCGGAGAAACCGTTCTCCAGGGTGCGGGACCCGACCGAGACCCGCTGGTTCACGGCGTTGACGGTGCCGCACGTGAAGCCGGTGGTCAGCCCGGACTTGCAGACCGGTGCGCCGACGACGGGGTCGGCGGTGCCGGTGATGTGCAGCGGCGAGCGGCCGGGAACGCGCACGAGGTTGTTCTGGAAGCGGTACGCGACCGAGTCGTCGATCCGGATGATCGAGAAGTCGTGCCCCTGCAGGTTGGTGCGCTCGAACGCGCCGATACGCGGGCCGAAGACGCCCTCGCTGGGCATCTGGAACACGACCGAGGTGCCGGGGGCGCCGCGGTTCGGGTCGCAGTGGCCGGCGGAGATGTTGACGGTCGCGCCCGAGGCGTTGGTGCCGTTGAAGCCGAGCGAGCAGCGGAAGGCGCCGGCCGCGTTCTCGGCCGCGTACGAGTCGCCGCCGAACATCGCGTCGGCCGGGGCGCCGCCGTTGTCCGCGACCGGCGGGGCGACCGAGCCCAGCGCGGGGGACAGCGCCACGGCCGCACCCTGCAGGAAGTCGGGCAGCTGCAGCCCGCCGACGTCGACGGTGTCGGCGACACGCAGGACGAGGTTGTTGTTCACGACGTCGACGGCGGCACCGCCGACGAGGCCGGCGAGCGGCTGCGGCAGCGCGGAGATCCAGTCCTGAGCCTTGGCCAGCTGGTCCTGCAGGGTGCGCTCGCTGCGGGGCAGGTCCTTGACCGTGTACCCGGCGTCCTCGGCGGCCTTGCGGGCCGCGTCGACACCCGGACCGGCAGCGAGGCCGATCAGCGGCTTGCCCGCCGGGTCCAGCCAGGCACCGGCGAACGCGTCCGGGAACTTGGCGCGGAGGTCGTTCGCGAACGCGACGAGCTTCTGGCCGGCGTCGGCCTTCGCGAGGTACTCCTCCGGGCTGAGCCCCAGGTCGCGCTGGATCGCGGTCACCAGCTCCTGCGGCAGCGCGGTGGCGGGCGCGGGTGCAGGTTCGGCGTTCGCGAGGGCGGGGGTCAGCACGAGCAGTGCGGCCGAGGCGATCATCGCGGCGCGACGCGCGCGGATGCTACGCATGGGGACCTTTCGAGTCGGGGACATGCGGGCAGGCAGTCAGGCATATGGACATGACTCGACCACGTGGGTCGTGTCGAGTGTCTCGACTATATGGCCTGCGGCCGTGCTCTCGCACCGTGTCTCGGGAATCGCCGGGAATGTCCGGGCCGAATGTGAACGGGCGGCCACGGCGGGGTGAACCCACCATGGCCGCCCGTTGAGGCGCCGATGATCAGGAAGGCTGTGCCTCGGTGCGCACCCGCAGATCGAGGCCCGCCGTCGCGTTCGCCCGGTCGAGCACCTGCTCGATCGGGATGCCGATGCTCGCGGTGCCGCCGTCGAGGGCCAGCACCAGGTTCGCCTCGGTGCAGTCGGGCGCGCCGCTCGCGTTCGAACCCGACGTGACGCCGAGGGCGCGCGTCCCGGTCAGGATCGCGCCGCCGCTGTCGCCGCTGAGCGTGCACGTCGAGCCCGCGAAGCCGCGCACCAGGCGGACCGATCCGTCACCCATCTCCAGCGGCGCGTCGACGGAGTCGGCGAGCACGATCCCGCAGGTGAACGTCGACGACTGGCCCGACTTGCAGATCGGTGCGCCGACCACCGGGCGGGCCGTGCCGCTGACCGTGACGGTGGTGCCGTTCGCGCCGCGCACCGCCGGCCGGTTCAGGCCGGCGTCGACGCCGGCCTGGTTCAGCTTGATCACCGAGTAGTCGAGGCCGTCCGACTCGATGCCCATCTCCGAGTGCACGAAGTTGCCGACCCGGGTGCTGCGGGTGACGTCGGCGTAGTCGGGCAGGTACACCGGCGAACCCTCCGCGACGCCCGGCGTCTCCTGCTTCGGGTCGCAGTGTCCGGCGCTGACGTTGTACGCGGCGCCGTCACCGCCGACGGCGTTGAACCCGAACGAGCACACCCCGATCTGCTCCGGCGTCGTGGACGGCTCCAGCGGCTTCGCGGAGGTGACATAGCTGTCGCCGCCCTGCGGGCGACGGTCGACCGGGCCGCCCCGGTCCGGGGAGAGCACGACCTTCAGCGTCGCCAGCAGCGTCGGCAGGTTCAGCGCCCGGCCGATCGGGCTGTTCACGACGTCGAGGACGATCTGGTTGTTCAGCACGTCGATCGACGTCGAGTTGACCTGGGAGGACAGCTCTCCCGGCAGCGAGGCGATCCACCGGTTCACCTCCGCCAGCGATCCGTTGAGCTGCTGCTCGCTCACCGCGACGATCCGGGTGCCGTACCCGTCGCGCGCCACCTTCTCCGCCGCCTCGGTGGTGGTGACGGCGACCATCGGATGTCCGTCGGTGCCGATCCACGACCCCGCGAAGGTGTGCGGGTCCGAGGTCCGCAGCGCGTTCGCGTACTCGCCGAGACGCTGCGCCGTCTCCGCGCGCTCGAGGTACTGCTGGGGCGTCAGCTTCAGGTCGCGGTCGATCGCCTCGACCAGCTCGGGGGGCAGCTGCTGCGCCTGCTTCTCTGTCGCCAGGGGCTCTCGCGGGGCGGCCTGCGCGACGGCGCCGGCCGGTAGAAGAGCGACGGAGACCAGGATGGCGGCGCGCAGCGCCAGCGGCAGACGCATGAAAACCCTTCGGTGCGGTGGGGGGTGTCAGCGCACCACCATAGGCCACACCGGACCGGTCCGTTGTCGTTGCAGGTGAGGAAGTTGTGATCAGGGAGTCGTCGCGTCCTCGGGGGTCGGGGTGGGGGTCGGCTCCGTGGTTGTCGTGGTGGTCGTCGTCTCCGACGTGGTGGTCGTCGGGGACTCCTCCGTTGTCGCGACGACCCTGGTCGTCGTGGTCGGCAGCACCGGCGGCCGTTGCGTCGTCACGGCCGGTGGCGGGGCGGGGGCGGCGGTGGTGGCGACGGTCGTGCGGACGGGTTGCTGCGAGGTGGCCGGGCCGGTGTCCGGGTCGGTGGCCGGGGCGCTCGCCCGAGTCGTGGACGTCGCCGCCCGGGACGTCGGGGCCGGGTCGACGGTCGCTGTCGTCGTCGGTTCGGACTGAGGAAGCGGCCGGCCGCCGGTGTCCTCGGACCGCGACATCGCGGCCGCGCCCGCGACCGCCGCGACGACCAGCGCGACAGCGATCCCGGCGGCGACGAGCGGGACCCTGCCGCGGGGGCCGGGGGGCGGGGTGGGCGCGTGGACCGGCCGGCCGGGCCCGGCCTCGGTGAACGCGGTCGGTGTCGCCGGCGCGGGCACCGCAGGCAGGGAGTCCGTGTCGCGCTCGGCGACAGGTGCCGCCCCGGCCGCGGCGGCACTGCCGGCAACCGGGACGGCACCGCCGTGGGCGGCGAGGATCGCGGCGCCGTGGACCGCGATCCGGTTCGGGTCGGGCGCCGCGACCACCGGGACCGGCAGCGTCGCGGCGAGTTCGGCCAGCATCGGGATCGCCGCCCCGCCGCCGGTCAGCAGCACCGATCGCAGCTGCGCCGGGTCGAGTTCGTGGGCGCGGACCGTCTCCTCGACCAGCGACAGCGATCCGGCGAGCGGGCCGCGCAGCATCTCCTCGAGTTCCGCACGCGTCACCGTCACCGCGGTGTCGGCGCCGGCGGCCGTGACCGGCACCGTCACGGCGTCCGTCGACGACAGTTGCTCCTTCACGTCCCGGCACCGCGCCCGCAGCCGGTCGAGTTCGGCGCGGGTGGTGGGGTCGGTGGGGTCGAGAAGCCCGAGGTCGGGGGCGGCGGACACGAGGACGTGCTCGACGACCATGTCGTCGAGACTGTCGCCGCCGAACAGGGTGGAGAACGTCGCCGGCCGGAGCAGGTCCGGGCGCGACCCGGTGCGCACCAACGACACCGTGACACCGGCGGCGCCCAGGTCGTACACCGCGACCAGCCCGTCGCCGACCGGCCCGTGGGCGGCCTCGAGCCAGGCGACCGCCGCGACCGCGTCCGGGACGAGGGTCACCGGCTCGAGTCCGGCGCGGTCATACGCGGCGCGCAACGCGGACACCGTCGCGTCGTCCCAGCGGGCGGGGTGGGCCGCCGCCACCCCCGGATCGTCCGGCAGGCCGGGGAACCGGTCGACCGCGGTCGCGAGCAGGCCCGCGGTCGCGGTCGCGACCAGGTCCTCGGCGCGGTACGCGGCGCCGTCGGCCGTGGCGACACCGGCGGGGTCGCCGACGTGGGCGACGAACCCGGCGAGCACACCCGGCTCGTCCTCCGGGGCCCCGAGCTCGGCCGCGGTGTCGGACAGTCGCAGTGTCGCCGGTTCGACCAGCACCGACGGGTCGGTCAGCGGAGCGTCCGCGGCCTGCAGGACCGCGACGGCCCAGGTGGTGCCGACGCCGAGTCCGACACCCTGCCCGTCCGCCATCTCGCGTCCCATCCGTTGCTGATCGATTGCCCGGACAGGGTAGCGACCGGCCGGGCCGACGAGTGACGGCACGGCTGGGAGGCGCCGTGCGCATCGGTGGTGCGGGCGTTCCGTGGTGCAGCGGTGCGTGGTCGCGTACTCGACCACCGTCGTGACGCCGGGCTGCCGCCCTCGTCGTCACGTGGACGACGGGCAGGAGCCGCCGAGGGGGGAACGCGTCGGACGCCGACGAGTACCGGCAGTGTCACCGTTCCCCGGTCGAGGTCCGCTCGTCGACGCGCACCCGGATCGGACGATCACTGCCTGGGGTTGACGCTGACGACCTTGCCGACGAACACCTCGAACTTCTGCAGCCAGTCGGTGACGAACGCGGCGGTGCCCTGATCGGTGATCTCGCCGTCCTCGTTGATCAGGCCCTCGGTGTACTGGATGTACGCCTCCGGCTGCGCCAGTTCGGGAGAGTTGACGAACGAGAGGATGCTGCGCAGGTGCTGCTGGGCGACGGCGGTGCCGATCTTGCCCGGGGAGGTGCCGATCACCGCGGACGGCTTGCGCGCGAACGAGTTCTGGCCCCACGGCCGCGACCCCCAGTCGATCGCGTTCTTCAGCGAACCCGGGATGGACCGGTTGTACTCCGGGGTCACGAACATCAGCGCGTCGACGCCGGCGATCGCCTCCTTGAACGCGAGGCCCTGCGGCGGGTAGTCGGCGTCGTAATCGTGGTTGTAGAGCGGCAGGTTCCCGATCGGGATCTCCTGCAGGTGCAGGTTCGTCCCGGCGCTCAACCGCTGCAGCGCCGTGGCGAGCCTGCGGTTGATCGACACCTTCGACAGACTGCCGACGAACACGCCAACCTGGTACGACATCGGGCCACCTCTCACCGATCGGGTCGGATCTCCGGTACCGCTGCGATACGGCTGTCGAGCCTACGCGCCGTGCCCCATCGCCCGCAGCATGGAGAACATCTCCGCCCGCGACTGCGCGCCGAGGCGACGCCGGATCCGGGCCACGTGGTGCTCGACGGTCTTCGCGGAGATGAACAGCCGGGCCCCGATGTCGCGGTAGGTCAGTCCGGTCACCAGCAGCCGGGCGACGTCGGACTCACGGTCGGTCAGCGCCCCGCCGATCGGGCGCTCGGTGGCCGGGGTGTCGCTCGGTGCGGGTGTCGGTCGCAGCGACCGCGCCACCTGCAGCAGGGTCGTCGCGGTCGCGGTGTCGTCGACGCGCAGGGCGGCCTCGCTGGCCAGGCGCGCACCGTCCCACGGCAATCCGACCGCACCGAGCTCGACCGCCGCCTTCTCGACCTCGGCGGCGTCCGTCTCGCCCTGCAGAACCCGCAGCCACGCGCGGCCGGCGCGAGCGAGTCCGGCTGCGTACGTGCTGGTTTCGGCGGCGATGCCGAGTGCGTGGGCGTGCGGGACCAGGTCGGCGGGCGACTCGGTCAGGATCGCGGCCTGCACTCCGTACCAGTGCAGCGGGGTGCCCCACAGCGTCGGTTCGCCGAGCCGGGTCAGCAGTTCCCGGGCCTGGTCGACCAGATGTGCCACCCGGTCGGTTTCCTGCAGTCGCGCCGCGCCGAGCCACAGCTCGCCGAGCGGCAGCAGGCTCAGCAGATCCACCGAGTGCTCGGCGACGACGGTCTGCGCGCCGTCCCACGACTGGCGCAGCGAACCGATGTCGCCGGTGCGGCGGGCGACGCCGACCCGGAGGGCGGCCGCGAAGAGCGCGTCCCGCGGCCGCAGCACGGCCGGCAGGGAGTCGACGGTGCGGGCCGCGGCGTCGAGGTCGCCGCGCAGCATCGACACCCACGCCGTCAGCAGCAGATGCCGGTCGCGGGTCACGACGACGTCGCCGTCGGTCTCGACCGCCCGCGTCAGCACCGACAGGGCGCGGCCCAGTTCGCCGCAGTGCATCGCGGCCAGCGCGGTCAGCGCCGCGCCGCTGTCCGGCACCAGTCGAAAGCGGGAGACGCTGGCGGACAGGGAGACTCCGCGGGTCAGCGAATTGAGCGCGATCGGGGCGGACCCGCCGAGCGACTGCCGGAATCCCTGCGCGAGCAGGGCCTCGGCGGCGGTTGCCGATGTGGGGGGCGCGTCCGCGGCGCCGGCGGCGGCCGCGGCGGCCGCCTCGGGGCGCCCCGCGGCCAGCAGCACCGTCTCGGCGATCGGCCGGTCGACACCCGTGCGCTCCGGGCCGAGCCATTCGTACAGGTCGGCGCTGCGCACCAGCATGCCCTGGTGGGCGGCGACGCTCGCCGCGATCCGCACGGCCGCGGCCAATTCCGCCGCCGGGGTTGTCGCGGCCCGCTCGAGCAGGCCGTCCGCGAGCCGCGCGGCGGTGTCGAGGTCGCCGGTGAGACCGGCCGCCTCGGCGCGTCGCAGCGCGACGGCGTCGGCGTCGGCTCCCGCCCGCACCGCCTCCTCGTACAGTGCGGTCGCCAGTGTCGGATCCACGAGTTCCGCCTGGGCGGACAGGTATTCGGCCAGAGCCGGATCGCTGACCCCGGCCGCCGCGTAGGCGCGGGCCGCCGCCAGATCGAGGGTGCCGAGATCGCGTCGGGCCTGCAACGCACCCAGGTGCAGCGCCGCGACCCGGGGGGCACCGAGCATCGACCGCAGCGGTTCGCGCGCGGACGCCAGCAGCGTGTCCGACTGCTGCAGCAACCCGCATGCGCGGGCCCGCTCCACCAGTTCCCGGCAGACGTCGGTCGGCAGGTCCAGCACCCGTGCCAACTCGGTCGCATCCAGGCCGGCACCTGCGGTCGCGATCGCCAACGCGCACAACAGCTCCGGATCCATGGTCCCGAGCACCTCCGCGTGGCAGGCCGTGACGGCCACCGCGACCGTGCGGTCCGCGAGGTTCGGGGTGGGGGAGTCGCGCAACGCCGACAGGGCGGCGTCGACACACCGCGGGACGCCGCCGGTCAGGCGGTGGATCTGCGCGGCCAGCTGCGTCGGAATCGCCGCGCCGAGAATCCGTTCCGATCGGAACGCGACCTCCCGTGCGGTCAGGTTCCCGAGCACGACGGTGCCGTCGAGGGCCGCGGTCAGGGTGCGCAGGCCGGGGTTCCCCGGTCGCGGTTCGCAGGCCACCACGACGGTGAGATCGGTGCGGGTGGCGAGCACGGCCAGCGACTCGAGAGCCGACGGCGGGAGCAGGTGCGCGTCGTCGACGATCACCGCGCCGCCCGCGGCGGGCTCGGCGTCGGCGGGCACACCCGAGACGACGGGACCCGGCACCAGCTCGCACACCAGCGTCAGCAGCGCCGACTTCCCGGTCCCGGCGGTCCCGCGCACCAACAGGTGCGGATGTCCGGTCCGGACCCCGTCGAGCATGGCGCGCACCGCGGGTGTCGCGGCGACGGCCGGCGTGGGACGCGACAACTGGGCCTGCATCTTCGTCTCCCTCACGTTCAGTGGTCCTCGTCGTTCCGGAATCGACTCGGCGTCAGTTGCCGAGGACTCCGCCGACGAGTCCGCCGACCCCGTTGACCACGCCGCCGACGCCCTGGCCGACACCGTTCACCACCGCGCCGACGCCCTGGCCGACGCCGTTCGCCGCGTTGCCGATGCCCTGGCCGATGCCGGCTCCGCCGCCACCGCTGGGCGCCGGTGCGGGCGCCGGTGCGGGCGCGGGTGCGGGTGCCGGCGCCGGGGCGGGAGCAGGGGCGGGTGCCGGCGCGGGTGCCGGGGCGGGTGCC